>PMMJ01000367.1 GCA_003162255.1 Acidobacteriaceae bacterium
ACCCCATAAACCGATGTTTCCGTCTAGGGGAGGGAACGAAGAGAGGATGAGAGCGGCCATCAACCCATTTTTCGCTTCCGGGTCGGCCTTGAAAAAGAATCCACCCTCATTGAAGTCACATACCATGTCGATCTCATAGGTCCCACTGCCAGCAGTGCGCACAGATTTCACTGGGTCGGTGCCCTCTATGACGATCGCGCCGGAGCTATCGGAGGTAGCGCCTTGGACCGGCCACAGTTCTTGGAGAGACGCCGGTTGGAGGAGCGGTGGCTCACCAAATTGGACTTCTGCCAGAACCATGTTCTTCCTGGCTAGGCATGGCACGCCTTGTCCGTTCACGCTCAGACGCTTAGGTGCCAAATCATTGGTTAGAACCGCGATTTCGCGGCGCTGCCCCTGATACCCTTCGAGATCGGAGATGTCGATCTCCTGCGAATTGAGCTGAAGCTCAGCTTTCCCGACATTGTGCCAAACGATATCGGCCAAACCTGGAGTAGCAACGCTAGCGGGCGCCACTGAAACGATGGAGACACCCGAGGCCGCAACCGGCAGGTTGATTTTCTCACCGCGTTTTACGGCCCGAGCCAGCCACTTCTCCTCCGGGTAAATCTGCTGCAAGTCGAAAATATCTCCCTGTGCGAGTCCGATCCATTCGTTCAATGGAATAGAACCGATCTGATCGTTTGCACATTCATTGAACAGGAACAGGTAACCGCGATCTTCGATGATGTGGGCGCTGCCATCGAGCGGCACCGCCCATGGTTGGCCAAACAGATCTTTCTTGACGTTCAAGAATCGATAATTCGCGCCTGCCCAATCCGTCCATTTTCGGAAGAATTGTTGATTCGCGGGTTTGTCCAGAAGCTTCACACCTACACCGATTTGCAGGTGCGAGCTTAGGCTGATGCCGGAAAGGATTTCCTTGCGAAGTTCCTGATCGTTATATCCCCGGATCTGGGCGAAGTTCACATAATTCGGCAGAAACCGATAATTTTGGTTGTACCAGGACTGCATGCGGTCATCCTGGTGTCCATTTGATTCATATAGGTTCTCGCAGCCGTTCAGTGCCGCCAGACCCCATGGGTAGGTCCGTTTCAGCCCCCAATAAACTTCCAGGAATATCCCGGGATTACGTCGGCGCAGTTCGTTCATAATGTACTGGCCGTTCTTATAGTCCTGATAGAAATTCTGGCCTGGCTTGTGACCGTGATTAGTCGCGTAGCAAGGCATCGGGCCAATGTGCTCTTCCCCGAGATCAACTTCATTAAATGAAGTCAGAATGCGTCCATCGAAGCCAAGTACATCGGTTCCGCTGTCCTTAATCATCTGGTCCCACAGATTCAGCGAAAACTCGGCGGCCTCGCGACACGCAAAGCAAACTGAGCGTATTTCCCCGTACATTGAAGGTTTACCCTCTTTGCTACGCCATTCCCATTCTGTTCGGAACGAACGGCACGGAGCCACGAAACTTATTAGGCGCACACCCTTCGTGCGCCCGTAGGCAATCATGCGCTTGGTTTCTTCCGGCAGGGGGATCCGATACCCGTCAGGTAAGTTCTCCAGGTCTTTCGTGGCCGAGATATGATCAACGATGCCGAAATAACTTTCACGAGTGCCGACGTCGGGCACTCCCAGAGTTGCCATCAGGTCGATCGCCGGAGCAAGTTTATCGAGCGATAGACCGGCCCACCAGGAGTTCAGAAACGTAAGGAATTGATTCGTGTCTCGAATGGGGTGGTAGGGCACCTTGGTCCGCACGTATTCCTGCATGGTCCAAATCTCGCCCAAGTCCCGCTCCTCGGGATCAGGGGTGATAAACCGGTACGCAACTTTTTCGAAGGGCTTATATATGCCAAGTCCCGTGCAGACGTATGTGCCCACGAATAGCGGTTCGGTATCGAACTCCGTGCCCGCCGGCGTCGCAGCTTCGACCTGGTAACCCAGTTGGAAGGTTTTGCCATCCTGGTGGCGGAGCAACTCCTGGTAGGGATAGGCTAACCCCAGGATCACGCCTCCCTCCTGCGCGCGCAGGAACAGGTTGACAGGCGTTTCCAGAATCGATCCGTCGGTGTGGAGAATACTTTCGTCGAAAGACTTACTAAATCGGAACTCGCCGCAAGTCACCCGCCGCACGTAGATGCTTTTTCCGGCCTTGTGTCGTACCTTCAGAACAGACTCGGCAAAACCTGCAATGGGCCCGCTCTGCACAGTGTGCAAGACTTCGTGACTGGGATAGTCGTAGAGAACCCGTACCGAGTTCGCGCTGCTCTCCACGCTGACCTTCTGCGCGGTCTCCAGTTTAAGCAAAACGTCGTCTAGTTGAATTTCAAAGCGCCATTCGTCGAGTCGGTACTCACTCCCAGTAGCTGCATTGCTGATCCGCAGGGGGCGGCCGGATTTCGCCGCGATACTCAAGGGCCCGGCCTTGATCGATCCACCAGACCCGGCAAAGCAAAAGGGCGGGCTAACATTCTGCGCCGCGATTACCGCTGCTCCACCGATTTGCTTTACAAATTCACGGCGAGAGAGGTTCGCATTGCTGTTGCTCGGAGGGGTAGTTCCTTTCATTTCACCTCGCCGCGATTTCTTCCTTGATGGGGGAGTCGGCAAGTCCGTGCTTGCGAGCAGCTTCCTCAGGGGCGAGGCCGCGCTTGACGACGTCGCACAGGGCCTGTTGGAATGCGATCGGATCAGGAACCTGGATGGCATTGCGGCCGAACACTACGCCGCCCGCTCCGGCCGCCACTTCGGCGGCAGCCAATTGCAAGGCCATCAACTGCGTCGGCAACTTGGCCGCACCCAAGCCCAGAACTGGCACGGGGCAACTTTCAACGACCGCACGAAAATTGCACGTGTAAAAGGTCTTAATCAAATCCGCACCCAGTTCGGCGATGATCCGCGCACCCCAGTACACCTTCTCATGGAGTTGATCCGGTGGAAGAGTCTCGCCGGCCAACGGAAAGTATTCGCCCACTACGGGCATGCCAAGTTCCTTGGCCGCACTACACAGGTCTCGGAACACCTCCACGTTGTGCGCATCATTCGTTTCGCTCCCTGTTTGGAGGGTCAGCGAAATCAGCGCCACGTCCGCGCCCAGCCGCAGAGCTTCAGCCGGAGAAAATGCCGCTACGGTTGCACCCTCCCGGAAATTCAACGAGGTACAGTACGTTGTACTCCAATTCAGGCGCACCACAGCCAGAGGTGCACCTTTGTAATTAAAAGCCTGCCGGCAGTAATGGAGCATGCCGGGCGAGAGCAATATCCCATCCACGCAGGGCGCCACCCGACTCGCGGTTTCGGCCAGATCAGTCATTCCTTCCAGTGGTCCTTCGAAGAGACAATGATCCATCGCCACGATCACTGCCCGTTCGTTTCGGTTGAAGAGTCGTTGATAACGAATGTTTTCCACTGTTGATATTCTCCTTATACTGGTCCTGTAATCATACTGGTCCTGTAGTCCGTCTAAACCGACGACCCGTGTTGCCGCTGCAACGCCGACGTGGCTGTAACAGCTTGGTGACTTAGCACTTTCACACAACTGGCGATCCGCTTCAAAATCTGCCAAATCGACTGTGCGAGGTTTGGCCTTCCTCTAATGCGAATAGCCGAAGTGGTACTCCGCCTCGCCAATAGACTCGTCGATAATCTCCATGCACTTGGCGGCTGTATCCAAATCCATCACAATTGGCGGGCTCATGCGAAGGATGTGGCCGGCAGGAACCCAAGCCAGACCGTTACGGAAAGCCGTCTGATAGACTCGCGTGCCGGCTTCGTTAAACGGTTCCTTGCTGATTCGATCTTTTACCAACTCCACGCCCATCAGGCATCCCTTGCAGCGTACATCGCCAACGATGGGGTGATTTTCCTTGATCTGGAGCAGGCGCTTGGCGAAATATCTTTCGAGTCGCAGCGCATTTTCCAACAGACCTTCCTCCTCGATAGCTTGGATGGAAGCCAGCGCCGCAGCGCATGCCATGGGATTGCCCCCATAGCTAGTGGAGGCACTGATCTTCTCCACGCTCTCCGCATATGGTTCTCTCACGATCATGGCCGTCACCGGGAATCCGTTGCCGAAACCCTTGCCGAGCGTTACCACGTCCGGCATCGTGTTCCAGTGCTCCATAGCGAGAATCTTTCCGGTCCTACCCATCCCGGTGAGGACTTCGTCCGCCATCAATAGGATGCCTTTTGCGTCACACCATTTTCGAAGTTTAGGGAAAAAATCGTCCGGTGGAAAAATCGAGCCGGCCCAGCCTTGAATCGGCTCCAGAACAATGCCTGCAATCTGGCCTGTTGACCCTTCAGTCAGAAACTCATCGTAGAAGGAGAGGTAAGCATCCGTATCGATTGTTCCGTCCGCCTTCTTGAACAGGGGACGGTAGGTGTTCGGGCGCGGCAACATGTAAAACCCCGGTGCGCGCGTCGATCCGTTCACAGTCTTCATGCGGCCAAGACTCACAGAGTGCCCGCTCTTCCCGTGAAAATCTCCAAAGCAGGACAGAAATTCACTCCTGTGGGTCGCGGCCCGGCAAACCCGCAGCCCAGCTTCGACTGCTGTTGTTCCGTTGTCGTAAAGCTGGACGCCTGAGAGATCCCACGGCAGAAAGTCCTTCAGTTTCTCAAGCAGCTGCAGTTTGATGGGCGTAGTGAAATCGTGGCAGTTCATTAACTGCCCTGCCGCGTCCTGGACCGCTTTCGTCACTTTCGGGTGACAATGTCCCAAAGTGGTCACGTAAATCCCAGAGGAGAAATCCAAGTATGTATTGCCGTCCACGTCCGTCAGCGTACAGCCGTATCCCTTTTCAAACACAACCGGAAACAGGTTCACCTGTCCCGAATAGCCCTTCATAATGGCGGCAGCTCGCCCGTGCATCTCTCGTGACCGCGGCCCCGGAACTTCTTTGCTTACAATGTGGGGAACTTTCTTTAGGTCCACCTTGGCCCACTCAATCGAACTTCCAGCAAGGGCTGTGCTCATTCCGATCCTCCTCCTCGACTCGATCAGTCCTCCGCCTTGCGACGTCGCGGTCCCCGCAAAGGCGCGTCAATGGCCTACAGGAGGCACCCGCGAAGCAACGAACTAAACACTCTTAAAAACTGAATATTACAATCGTACTCTGACGGATGTCAACCTCTTTCCGCCTTTTGGTGGCGTCAAGCTGCTTGTGTAAATAGGTTGAGGCGGGTTTCCTTTATGTGGTCGATGATTTAGTCCATTTCCACGGTGAAATGAACGCCCTCATCTTACTGGCAGGGAACGCAGTTTCGGCAAGGCATAACACGTTAACGGCAGTACCCAGAAACCGCGGTTCGCCTTCTCTCGCATGCATATAATGAAGGCCTGCACAATTCGAGTAAGTGGGCTTCGAATGTTCCACGAGCAGAATAAGGTCTCCCTTATATCGTCGATGGGAACCCGGCAAGAATTGCCTACGGGATTAAGATTCTCCAGTCAAAGGCTGATGGCGACAAACAAAACGACAAGCAGCGTAAGAGTAACGCTCGCGATTGAGACCACGTTGACTGGTTCTCTTCCTGTCATCAGGAACTTCCGGGAAATCGATACACGAAACGGTAGAGTGCCAGGTAGCTCTTGTAGAGCTCATCGTAACGGGCATGGTTCTGCGCATTGGGCTCAAAGACCCGTTCCACTTTGGCAAAGGCTTCGCATCCCTCCGCGAGCGAACGGAAAGCGTCACGGCCGAGGACGGCCAGCATCGCCGCACCCAATACGGCGGTTTCTGTCACTTGAGGTTTTTCGATGGTTCGCCCGGCAATATCAGACTTCATCTGCATCCAGTAATTGCTCTTTGCGCCGCCGCCCATAGCTCGAATAGTGGTAATGACAAAACCGTGGTTTTGCAAAACCTCCATGTTCTCTCGGAATGTGTAACCCAATGCTTCCAACGTCGCCCGGTAAAGATCGGCGCGCGTATGGTGGAGCTGAAGATTCATAAGCGCGCCTCGAGCTGCAGGATTCGGGACCGGCGAGAACATGCCGTCGAAATATGGCAACATGACGACTCCACGACTGCCGATGGGCACCTCGGCCGCCAACTCATCCATTTCACGCAGACTCGCGGCCCCCAATTCGCGCTTGAACCAATCCAGCACCACCCCAGCGGTCTTCGAATAGGTCAATGCATAATCGTAAGGCAGGATAGAAAAGTGGCCACCGAAGAGTCCTGGCGGCAGTGAATCTGGCAACTTCTCGGTCAGCGTTACAAGCGCCAAACACGTACCGGTCATAACAGTCAACATGTGGGGATGACAGTTGCCGGCTCCCAATGCGGCAAGGATCTGATCATTACTGCCTGTGACCATCAGGGTTTCGGGAGACAGCATCCATGACGCCGCGCTTTCGGCACAAACTCGTCCGATGGGGGTGCCGGCCGGGAGGATTTCGGCAAGCTGTTCCTTTTGGATTTCCGCCGCGTCCAAAGCAGCCCGGCAGTAGTCCAGTGATCCGTCGGCGTAAACGGCTGTGGACGAGGCGGTGATTGGGTCGGTGGCCGCCCGACCTGTAAGGATATAAGAAAAGTAATCGGGTAGGAGCAAGAAACGTCGCGCCCGAGCCATCCGCGCTGGGTCGCGTTCGCGGAGCCACATAATCTTTGGGGCGGCGGCGATCATTTGGACCAAAGGGGACNNGCCGCTTGCAATGCCTTTTGCAGTCGGTCTGCCTGCTCGGTGGCCCGCGAGTCGTACCACATGATGGCCGGGTGCAAAGGTTTGTCTTGGTCATCGAGCGACACAAAAGTCTGGCCTTGCGTCGAGATAGCCAGGGCCAATATCTCTGCACCGCTCTGTCGAATAACCGTCGCCGCCGCTTCCCGGGCCGCCTCATAGATTTGTTCAATCGGGATCTCGACATGACCTTCGGGGCTGGCCGTCGGTTGATAACCGCGATGGGCAAGCNNGCACCAACAGTCGGCCTTCCGAGTCGACTACGCCTGCCTTGGCGCCGGTGCCGCCAATATCCAAACCTAGATATGCCTTGAGTCTCATCGTCGTATGGACGTCTCCTGTCCGGGAATTCTGAGTGAGTTGTGTCGCGCTTGCCCCCGACGAGGTAGCAGCCAATATCTTCTAATTGGACGAGCCTAGGACCACGGTATTCCACTGCATAAGTTTGCCCCAACGGACCATATCATCGACGACGTTGCCATAAACCAGCGCCGAATGGTGAGTGCCGCCCGCTCGGCTATAGGCGCCCAGAAAATCAGCCACAGACATCGGGGGCTTAAACCAGCCATGGACTGAGTCGCTCATCTTATCTTCGCCCACCACTTCTTGCATGACGATCGGGGCAACGATTAACGAGTAGGTATCGTCCGGTCCCGGCGCCAGGTTCACGAGTACGGCATCCCCCGCACGAAAGCAGCCACATGCCGCTGCGGTGTTCCCGAGATCGGTGGCTAGGAAAGGCATCTCAATCAATCTTGCCTTGGCGGCCGTCAACTGAACATTCATTTCACCCATGTGGCTGAGGAAAATCTGGCCGCCTTCCCAATCTGGGCAGAACGTCTCCGTAAAGGTCGTCCCCGCGTAAGCTTGCAGCAGAGTTCCGACAAGACTGGCGGTGAGCACGTCTCCCTCACCGGCGTAACCGATCCCGCGCGCCATAGCTTTGCTAGCCTCAAGAAATGGCATGGCCGGTAAGCCCGAAGCCTTGTCGGCAACCATGAAGTTGATGGTGAAACCCGTCAACTTCTCCTCTTCCATCCAGAGTCGTAAGGCGAGTCCGGCTTTCGTTGCGCGCCGGTGGATGTCAGGATTGAGATTTTCGACAACGAACTGCTCACGATCTGCGGCCATTTCGGCCTCGACTGCCTGCTCGGTGACCTTGGCCACCAGTGAGGGTACTAATGCGGGACTGGCAACAACGGTTTGTACCCCGAGGGTCTTTTCGAGAGTTGCGGTCGGGACGGCAAAATCTCCCATGCCCTGGAAGGCGGCCCCGAGTCGGCCAATCCGCGCATGCCGAATCGTGGTGGCCAACCGGGCCGCGCGAGCCCAACCCGCCACGCGGTCCAATACATCGCCTTTTTCCCAGAAGCCGGCTTCGATCTGGAATGGCTTATGGTTCCGCAGTAGAACGTTGCACATGTCCTGCACGCCATGAATGCCGTGGTTGTATAGGAGTTCCACCGTGTCTTGACGTGGCCCATAGCCGTAAGTGGGCGTCGTATCCAGAACGATGATGGGCAGCCGCGTTGCTGCCAGCCCGGCTGAAGATTCAAGTGAAGGAGAGTACGCCATATGTAGTGTTACGATGGCGTCCATCCCGGCCTTCTCGAAGTTCTCAATAGCAGCATTAAACTCCGGTTCCAGCCTGCAAACCGGGGCGGCGCTCACCTCCAGGCCGCGTTCTTCGAGCGCGGTGGCGATCTGCTGTCTGAAGCCATCGACTCGCTTACGCATTTCTGGCCACATATCGTCGTAGAGCTTGAGATATAAAGGTAAGAGTCCTACTTTGGGTTTCGTCGTCATATTCCCCCTTGCATTTCCAAAAAGGATTCCGGCATCCCGGCCTGACATAGCATCTCCGCGCTATTGCGATAGAAGACGTCGTTGATGTCGCTGCTTCCCAGACCGGTCTTCAAGGCGGCTTGGCGGAAGGCCCTAATTTCTTCGTACATGAAGAACGTGAGTCGCGCCGCGTCATCTCCCTCCACCTCACGCATATGGGGGTCAGCGGAAACATCCCCGTAGAGACCTTTAGGAACGACGTTGACGTATACTCCGTGCTCACAAATGCGGCGCATGCGCATGCGAGTGATGGGTAAATCACTGCCGAACAGGATGCGCCGGGGACCGACTGCCCTAATCAAGCGCTCGAAATTTTCGGCTGAGGTGTTTGCTGAGATGTCAAACATCATGTTGCGGCTCTCGGCAAGGACCTCGAAGGCATCCCCCACATCTTCGGGGCAATAAGCCCGCCCCACATGGGCAATAATCAGTTTTACGTTTGGATAGTTCTTCTCGATCTCCACGAGTTGCTTCAAATTCGCGCGATCGCGCAATCGCTCCCTACGCGGGATATGCAGCATGACAATCCAGCCGCGCTTGTCCAGGACCTTCAACTGGTGACGCGGCAGGAAGTCGTAGATCTGTATGTCATTCTCGGCGATCTTAGGATCGGATCGGGTCAGATAAACCTTGGCTCCCAGAAAATGACCCGAAGCGATTTTCTCTTCCAACTCGGTTGCACTCCATGTCGGGTCCGCGAAGATCAGTGCCGATATGCAACGATTTTCCGCACACTCGCGCACGTACCGGTTGCCGGCCTCCAGGTTGTCTTTCGGTGAGACGGCTAAACCAAATATCAGCGGCAGGACGCTCTTGTCCGGAAACATAAGGCGGTAGGTTGCCTGAAGATCCTCAATCGAATTGTCCAGAGCCACACGTTGGGGCCAGGTGACGGCCCGCAGCGACTCATCCCTTTCCTTGGCCTGGAACTGGTGCAGCCACACGTGGGTGTGAATATCAATCAGCTTGCCAGGGAGGAAACTTTGGACTTGGAGCCTGTAAAAGTCGTGGTCGATTGGTTTGACTTCAAATGGGTATGTCACGATTTTCTCTACGTGTCCGGAGTCTCGGACGGATTGCCACCCGCCCTTGCCATGTGGCGGGCCCGTCCCGGAAAGACCCCGGTCTTAATGCGATCATGGATCTCGGAAGTACGACTCAAAGTACCCGTAATTAATGAACGTTATAATCAAGACACTAAGAAAGCAAGTTTTTTCGCTTTCCGCGGAGCCTTTTTTCGAAAGCGATGCAGCGAATCCTTGCCAGCTCGGGAATTTCCGGAACCACCCAACGTGGGGATTGTCTAGTGCTAGAGTCGGCGGATCCGTTTAGCGCCGCCCAATCGTGCAGACGCCAAAGTTGCGCGGATAGCATCTCCGCGACCTTTTTAACTTGTTCGGCTGACCTTCCGCACTCACGCGGTCTGGAGCGGTCGGAGTTACGACTTTGCGAAAGGGCCATTAACCGGAAGGAAGGTATTTGAATGCCTTGTGTTCAGACATTATCTGCGATGATGGCGGCTTAAATGGATAAGATCACTTGACAAATGACCGTAGCGCTCGTATTGTGTGATCGCATTGGTCGATCACGAATTTGCATATGCCGGACGCCAAAAAGCTGCGGTGAAGGGCATTCGCATTCGATGAAACGAGGATGCTGCTGGTTTGTAAAGAGTACCTCGAAGCGAGGTACGCCCAAGAGAACTAGGACTTGTTTCATAAGCCGGTATCAGGGGGCGGGCCCGGCTGAAGGCGGGCCCTTTCAAAGAATCGTTTATGAAGCACGCTCTAGAAGAATTCTCTGTAACGTCTCTGAGAGGGAGGAGAAATGTCGAATGAATCAATACAGCATCTGAGTCGTCGCGGTTTTCTAACGGGCGTCGGGGCAGCGGCCGGGGCCTACATGCTGAGCGACTTGCAAGCTGCTGGGATTACCACGCGGCCGGCGAGCAGCACAGTAGTTCGGATGGGAATTGTAGGCGGTAACTTCGGTTCGACCTTCCAATGGCACCTGGACCCAAACTGCAAGGTTACGGCCGTATGTGATCTGCGGGACGATCGGTTGAAAGATCTGGTACATGCCTACGGGCCTGCCAAGCAGTACAAGAGCTTCCGCGAATTCCTGAAGCACCCGGAATTGGATGCGGTGGGAATTTTCACACCCGCACCGCTGCATGTATGGATGGCTACGGAGGCGATGAAGGCGGGCAAGCACGTCATCAGTGCTGTCCCGGCGGGGATGTCCGTGGAGGAGTTGGAACTGCTGCTTGAGACGGTGGAGAAAACCGGCCTGAAATATATGATGGCAGAGACCAGTTACTATCGGCCCGAGGTCATCACCTGTCGCGAGTGGGCAGGGCAGGGAAAGTTCGGAACAATGTTCTATACGGAAGCGGAATACTACCACGAAGGCGCGTTTCCGCTGTTGTACGATGCTGCGGGGTTTCCAACCTGGCGGTATGGCTTCCCGCCAATGCATTACCCCACTCACTGCACCGGGATTGTCATCCCCATTACCGGTGAACGACTGGTCGAAGTGGAAGCGGTCGGTTGGGGCGATGGGCACGAGGTGCTAGCTACCAATGAATACAAGAATCCATTCTGGGACACAACGGCTTTTTTCAAGACGTCGGGAGGTCACTGTTCAAGGATTTCTGTGTTCTGGCATGTGGCTGCGGGTGAGACAGAGCGCGGGGGTATCTACGGCAGCTTGATGTCTTACATCATGGAGCGTCCGGAGGGTTCACCCAACACCGTGATTTCTATTAACAAGGATGGCAAGACGGTGATTGACGCCAATGGGTATCCCGAGGGTGACGTGAAAATCGCGGCCTACGAAGAGCCAACCCATTGGGAACTGTTGCCGCCGTCCATGCGAGTTCCCGCGGGGCATGGCGGATCGCATACATTCCTAACTCACGAGTTCATCAGCTCTATCGTCGAGGATCGCTGGCCGACGGTTAACGTGTACGAAGCGATCGCGTTCACGAATCCAGGGATTATTGCGCATCAATCGGCGCTACGAGGTGGCGAGCCAATGAAGATCAAGGACTATGGTACGAAGGTCCGTCGTAAGGATTGACTATTGAAGCCAATCTGGATTCCCATCGAGGGAGAGTTCTTGCTCTTATGTGACTGGGGGGAAAGGGAGGTGGCTCGGCAGTACGAGGTCAAGTTACTTTCTCAGCTTGTGCTATCGGCTGTGGGTGTTGAAAAAGGAACCACAACAGTAATTTCTGTGAATTTCAGCACCTACGCCGAACGGAGATTCAATAACTTACAGACGAATCTCGTCGCTGAAATTGCCTGAAAAGAGTTTTTCAACACCCACGGCTATTTCCCCCAAGCAGGCTGTCGAATGATACTTCATCAACAAAATTGAATTACAGGGACGCCAGCTTGCAAGTTATCTTCTGTGAGGTACATCCGTGTTCGTATTGATTTGTCTATTGTCTGGTCTCTTGATCGGAGTCCAAGGAATATCTTATAAGCTGGTGTCCACATTTAAATACGATAGCGATCGATTTCGTCTGATCCTGATTTGGACAGGAGCAATACTGGCCGCTATTGGAGTTGCTGCGAATCACGAAGACCTAGCCAATCGCATTGTCCTACTTGGGAGTGCGGCGGCCGGGGTCTTCGGTTTCATTGCGCTGCTCACAATTATGCAAGCCATGGCCAGCGGCCCGGTTTCGTTTACTTGGGTGCTGGCGAATCTTTCCATAGGAGTTCCAATTCTGCTTTCAGCCCTCATCTGGGCGGAGCCCATTCGTCACGTCCAGTGGGCAGGGATTGGCCTTTTCGTACTGAGCTTGATGTTGTTTGGCAGAGACTTGCAACGCAACGGTTCGACAGCCGTAACCCTGAAATGGATCGTGATTTCCGCCATAATGTTTCTGGCGAATGGATCTTTCCTCCTCTGCTTTAGAGCCGTCAATAGGTACACCTCTGTTCCGCATACCTTTTCCGCCCTGCTCACCACCTACATGGTCTGCGGATCCTTACTCCTGGTCTACAGCTGGAGGCGGCTCGCCTGGCCGCGCATAGGGGAGATCAACCTTAGCCTCTTGGGGGCGGCGGGCATGATGGGAGGCCAGGCGCTCATCATCAAGGCACTGGCAATCAATACGGCGTCATCCCTGCCCATCATTCACAGTACCTCCATTATTTCGGTCACTTTAGCCTCGGTGATTTTCTTTAAGGAGAGGCTTTCCAAATACTCGGGCAGCGGGCTCTTATTTAGCATTGTGTCTATCATCCTACTGACCATGGGATGATCGCAACATGGAGCGCCCATCTTCTTCGCCACGACTCTGTTGATGGAATCCGCCTCGAACGAGTACATCGCCTTTTGTATGGTAGTATATTGCGGCGTTCGGTCTGGACCTATAATCAACATGAGCTATTTGAGTGGATTCTGAATTGGAGGATTGTGCAACCCGAAGTACGTCAACAACAAATCCTTGCCCAATTGCTCGCATTGCAATCAGAGTTGAGCGTCGAAGAACTTGTGGAAAAGTTCGGCGTGTCCGCTCTTACGATCCGGCGGGATCTGGATCAACTGGAAAGAGACGGAGCAATTCTACGGACACATGGCGGGTGCGTACTGAGGAACGCAGTCGAATCCTCTTACCATCAGAGGGTGGGGTTCAATTTTGCGCTCAAACAGGAGATCGGGCGAGCCGCTGCTAAAGAGGTTGAGAGTGGCGATGTCATTTTACTCGACTATGGATCGACTGCATTCCATCTCGCTCCTCATTTGAGTGGGGCCGGCAAACTCTCCGTATACACAAATTCCTTACCTGTCATTTCGGTCTTAGGCAGATTCGACAATGTGCGGTTGTATATCCTCGGAGGAGAATATAACGTCGAGATGCAGTTTATGGGCGGGAGCCTGATGGAACAAACGTTGGAAGGGCTTCGGTTTGATAGGGTATTCGTCGGGACAGATGCCATTGACGCCAAGGGAAACTGCCTGGTAGTTAATCCTGGTCTGGCACGCCTTACTGAAATAATGCTGCGACAGGCAGGGCGCCGTATTCTTTTGGCGGACCACACGAAAGTTGGCGCCAAAGCTTACAACGTATATGCGCGTCTTACTGATTTCGACATCTGGTATACTACGCCGGGTATAATCCCCATTCAACTCCGGCAATTCAATCAGCAGACAACGGTTAGGGTTGTTAATACTACCTTGGCCTGAAGAATTGCACCGACGGAAATGTAACTTCTCCGCCAGCGCATCGAGGGTTGGAGTCTTGACGGTTTACGCTCCATAATATCCCGCGTGATCGGCACGCAGCGTATCAATAGTGATCAATATAACGCTGGGTTTCAAGACATTAGACCGCGTATGGCCCAGCCGCGGCTGCGGTTTCGCTTGTATATGGCTGGGTATTCAAGCCAGGTCAAGAGGTTGATGCGATGAAAACGCTCGGAGTAGGCATCATTGGATTCGGCTTCATGGGCCGGGTACACACATACGGCTACCGCAACCTTCCGCTTTTTTATGATCCGGTGCCGGTACGCACAAGATTGGTTGGGCTTGCCGAACTCAAGCCCGAGAATTGCCGGCTGCAAAGTGAGCAGTTGGGATTCGAGTTCATCACTTCCAAATGGCAAGAACTGGTTTCCCGGGACGACATTCAAATCATTGATATCTGCTCGCCCAACAGCCTGCATACCGAGCAATTGCTGGCAGTCCTGGCGGCTGGTAAATATGTTTACTGCGACAAGCCTCTTGCGGTGGGCGAAGTGAATCTCTCGCGATTGGAAACAGCGCTGCAGACTTCTCGCAGCTTCGGTCAAATGGCGCTGCAATACCGCTTTTTTCCCGCCACGCTCCGCGCCAAGCAACTTCTGGATGCAGGCTTCATCGGCAAGATCGTGAGTTTCCGGGCCGCGTACCTGCACTCTGGCAGTGTCGATCCCCAAAAGCCCATGGGGTGGAAGCAGTTGAAATCCGAGGGTGGCGGTGTTTTGCAGGATTTGGGCTCACACATTCTGGATCTGATGGACCACCTGATTGGACCCTTCGCAAAGATCTTTGCCCAAACTCGCATCCTTTATCCGCAGAGACCCAACCCCCAAGGAAAAATGACTCCGGTGGAAGCGGACGACATGGCGCTCATGATGGTGGAACTGCCGACCGGAGTAACCGGTTGTATTGAGTCATCAAAAATTTCCACCGGCGCGGAAGACGAGTTGCGGTTCGAGATTCAAGGAGACAAAGGCGCCCTTCGTTTCAACACTATGGATCCTAATTATCTGGAAGCTTACGATCTGACGCAGCCAGACAGCCCTTTGGGTGGACAACGCGGCTGGCGGAAGATTGCTTGCGTGCAGCGCTTCGAACAGCCGGGAGGATTTCCTGGTCCGAAATTCAGCATTGGCTGGATCCGCGCTCACCTCCACAGCCTATATTCGTTCCTGGATTCCATAGCCGCTGGCAGACAACCGAGTCCCTCTCTGCACGACGGTCTACGTTTGCAGCGAATCTTGTCGGTCGCCGAAGAATCAGCCCGCACGTGTACCTGGCAGCCGGTATCCCAATTCACACCCCATCTTGAACATCAAGGAGCCTGAACAATGTCCTATTTGTTTCGCCATCAATCGTGGCCGCAGATCGAGGAGTATCTAGAATAGCCCTGTCCCTCGTCAAAACCTCGTGCAGGTGCAGAATGGATGACTTGGACACGGGATTGATGCAGCGAGTTTCGATAAGATTCTGGCCATGGTTTCGGCCATAATCACTTCGCTCCGACATCTCCTGGGATGGGCGGTCAGTGCTTTCCGTTCCCGACAGGACCTCATCCTTGAAAATCTCGCTCTCCGTCAACAATTGCTGGCTCTGCATGCCAAACGACCTCGCCGTCGAATGACTACCCTGCACAAGCTGTTTTGGGTTCTCTTACAACGGCTGTGGTCAGAATGGGAGCGGCCTCTCATCCTGGTGACACCCAAAACTGTGATCGGGTGGCATCGGGCTGGCTTCCGGTTGTATTGGACCTGGGTCTCAAGAGCCAGACGAGTGGGAGGACGTAAGCGTGTCAGCAAAGAGGTTCGCACCTTGATCTTCCGTATGGCTGCCGAGAATCCGACCTGGGGAGCGCCACGCATTCACGGCGAGCTACTAAAGCTAGGCTTCCATCTGTCGGAACCCACGGTCTCGCGATGGCTTCGGCGGGCTCCGAGAACGCCCGATCCCGCCAGGCGGTGGCTCACCTTCCTCAGAAACCATCGTGACGCCATTGCGGCCATGGATTTCTTCACCATACCGACGCTCACGTTTGGCGTTCTATATTGCTTCTTTGTCATAGCCCACGACCGGCGCCGGATTCTGACCTTCAATGTCACCCGCAATCCCAACGCTCTCTGGATCGTGCAGCAACTGCGGGAGGCATGGCCGTACGTGCCGACGCACAGATTCCTTTTGTTCGATCGCGACTCAAAGTTCGGAGCGGACGTGATTTCAGCTGTCAAAGACTTGGGAAGCCAGCCCATCAGCACTGCCTTTCGCAGTCCGTGGCAGAACGGAGTTGCGGAGCGCTGGGTCGGGAGTTGCCGACGGGACCTGCTGGACCACGTGATCGTCCTGAATGAGCAGCACCTCAAGCGGCTGATGTCCGAGTAGGACTGGCGAAGGATANNGCCTATCGGATCAACTCTTAATTGTCCCATCAGAACCGCTAGGCTAACCCCTTCGTTATGGCCGAGCCTCTGCTGTGGAGTAACATCGGGCCGAAGCAACGAATCGCGAATCAGGACCGACACACCACGCGGAAGAAAGCTCTTAACC
>PMMJ01000552.1 GCA_003162255.1 Acidobacteriaceae bacterium
CCTTCCTCGACCGAGTAGCCCAGATTGCGGAAGCCGCCGATGATCTCGTTCATCGTCTTGATGACGGGATGCTCCGCACCGAGGGTGCGGCGAATGCCGGGCAGAGTGACATCGAGACGCTCGGCGGCGAGTTTGCCCGAGGAAGCCCCGCTCTGAATGCGGGCAAGCGTCGCATCAACGGCTTGCTCGACTTTCGGCTTGAGGTCGTTGACACGCTGCCCCACGTCGCGCTTGTTCGCTCCCGGCGCGGCCTTCAGCCACAGATCGTTGAGTTGAGTGAGGATGCCGTTCTTGCGCGCCATCCAGCNNCTGAGCGAAGCGAAGGACCTATGCATTCTGGTGGCGCAGGCGAAATACATAGATCTTTCGCTTCGCTCAGGATGACACGACTAAATTAAGACTGAAAGCTGATGGCTGAAAGCTGACGGCTGTTCTACGCCGTCGCCGCGGCGTTCGCCTTCTTTGCCTGCTCTGCCAAACTTCCAAATCCTGCCGGATCGTTCACCGCCAAATCCGCCAGGATCTTGCGGTCTAGCTCGACGCCAGCTTTCTTCAGTCCGCTGATGAACTGGTTGTAGTTCAGTCCGTTCAGGCGGGCGGCGGCGCCGATGCGGACGATCCAGATCGAACGGTACTGGCGCTTCTTCTGCTTGCGGCCGGAGTAGGCNNTTGCGCTTGGCGCGGCGTTTGGTTCCGCGTTTTACACGAGGCATGGTGCTCTCCTTTTCTAGTTCGCTTGGCGGCTGGAGGTAAGGAGGCTTCTACCCATCGGGATTTCTGAAGCCCAGCCTCTTCACGCGCTGCTGCGGGGCGGTTCGCTCCGCAGACTTTGCTATGGACGGGCGTGGACGCCCGTCGCTCCATTGTTAACCTAGTATGGGATCATCCGCATTACTTTCTTGTAATCAGCGTCGCTGACCAGGACAGAGTCGCCCAGCTTCTTCTTGCGCTTCTTCGCCTTGGAGGTCAGGATATGTCGCAAATTGGCCTTGTGACGCTTGATTTTCCCGGTACCGGTCTTCTTGAAGCGCTTGGCGGCGCCTTTGTGTGTTTTCAGTTTAGGCATAAGTAGCTCTCAGCTTTCAGTTGTCAGCTCTCAGTTACATCGTCAGGCAATGCAGCGCAAAACATTCCATCCTTCCGTAGCGATCGCACCATGAGATCTTACTGATGGCTGATGGCTGAAAGCTGCCTTTACGCTGTCTGCGCTCCGCTTGGTGGCGCGGGAGGTGCGGGCTTCGGACGAGCGGGCGGCTTTTCTTTCGCTCCGCCTTCCTTCTTGTTCGGCGCCAGAATCAGGTGCAGCGTATTGCCTTCCTGCCGGGGACGAAACTCCACCAAACCTCGCTGGTCGACGTCCTTGATCAGACGTTCCAGAATCTGGCGTCCCAGGCTTTGCCGCGTCATTTCGCGTCCCCGGAAGAAGATGGTCGCTTTCACCTTGTCGCCTCCGTCGAGAAAGCGCAGCACGTGATTCTTCTTGGTTTCGTAGTCGTGATCGTCCACGTTGATACGAAACTTCACTTCTTTGACCGTAATGGTCTTCTGCTTTTTCTTGGCTTCGCGCTCGCGCTTTTCGTTCTGGTACAGGAATTTCCCGTAGTCCATGATGCGACAAACCGGAGGTTGCGCGGTCGGAGAAATTTCCACCAGGTCCAGGTTTCTTTCGCGGGCCATCTTGAGCGCCTCGAAGGGAGGCATCACGCCAATCTGTTCCCCTTCGTCACCGATCACGCGAACTTCGCGGGCCCGGATGCGCTCGTTCATGCGGATAAAACGTTTGTCGATACTGTCCTCCGTCTGCTGATCTGACAGGAAAGATGCTTAAAAAGTATAGCATGCGGCCGCCCGCAGCCTCTGCCTGCTACCTTCTTACTCCTGTTGAGACGGGGCTTGCCCCGTTGCGAGACGCGGCAAGCTGTGTCTCTACGGGACTTTCTCCCCGCGTCGTGCCCATACCTCAATACCCGCACCAAAAAACAACGGGCATGCGAACATCTTCAGCTCGCATGCCCGCCAAGGCCGATCTTAAATCAATTGTAGCCCTATTCTTTTTCTCCGGTGTTCGGATTCGACCAACAGCGATGGAACCCCCTTTGATGAATCCCCCTTTAATGATCGTCTCCGAAGAGGTCGGACATCACGTTCACATTGGCGTCGCACGCATGATTCAAGCAAGGCAACTCGAAGCCTCCCTCGATCGACTTGAGCAAGGAGAAGTGAGTGTAAAACGCTCCGCTTCGAAGCTCGTGGAAGCCGTAGTTGGTATCTACGATCATAACCACCTTATTTACGATCGGCTGGACGGCGTAGTCGTTTTCATCCCAAACCACAATAATGGCGTTGCGGCCCCGTCTCCACACGGGGGAGCCGTGAATCGCGGTAACGATTTTCTCCACCGCCTGATCACCTAAAATGATCAACGCTGGGTTAAGTCCCGCCTGGGTGCCGTTGTCGTTGGGATCATAGTTACAGAAAGCCGTACCGTTGCCGCGCCCATGCTGGTCGTTGCACTGATTTGGCACGATGAATGAGAAATTTGGTACCTTGCCCGAGCCCAGATCGCCCCAGAAGCCACCCAGACCCTCAAACTCGGCCATATTGGAATAACTGACAAGTGGATTCGTACCCTGCTGCACATCCTGGAAGTAGACGAACGGGTTGTGCTTGGACGCGTAGAGCTGAACGATGTCACTCTGCGTCAGGGGCGGATTCAATGGTGGTTTGATCTTGGTGAAATCCGTGTTGTTGGTGAAGTTGCCGTCGCTGTAGTTCACTGTGTCGGGCCCAGTCAACGGCAGATTTTCCTGATAGGTTTTCCAGCTCTTTCCGGCATCGGCCAACTGATTGGCAATGGTAATGCCAAGCGTGGTGGAGACTGCTGCGATTGCCAGAGTCCCGTTTATGTTGATCTCGCAGGGGGGGCCCTGGACCTCGTTCGTGCAATCCAGGGCTGGCGTAGCGGCGTCGGTTCCGCTGCCCGCGATCGGACAAACGTTTAGGCTTGGCGGATTGTCAGTATTGGCAGTCCCGGAGGCGAAATTGGTCGTACAGGTGGCGTTATGCCAGTCCGGAGGGTTATCACTTAACACGCCGAAGTTTGACCCTCCCACTACCTCCAGGTAGTTTGTCAGACTGGGATGGGCAACTGCGAAGTAGTTGGTCGCAAGATTGGCGGAGCGGGCGTAGCGGTTGATGAACGCAGCGTTCGGGTTGTTGAGAATCTCGTTGTAGCCGTGGTTTTCCATCATGATTACGAAGACGTGATCAAGATGTGGAATTCCTTTGGGAACGGGGCCTTGCTGAGCCCACGACGAACTCGTCAATGCGGCCAATACTCCAAGAAGTGCCACCTTTTGTTTCAGGTCAGTACCCTTTCTTTCCTTAAGCGCGGTGGCAGCCATTGCAAGCTTCCGCTCGAATAGCGCCCCGAACGGATAGTGGCAGGAACGCATAGTTGATCTCCTGTGATCTCAACTCTGAAACATCTCCGATTCCTTCGGAGGAGCAAACCATAAGGGAGATTTGTTACGCCAATGTTTCGGCTATATTAATTTTGTGTGAATGCGAACGCTGCTAAGGGCGTAGACAGGGAAAGTAATCGGAAGGCGACGCTTTGCTTTGAAAGGTGCGGAATCTCCCTGAGGGGAGTTCGCAGCGAGAGCGAGATCCAGAAGGTTGTGACGGCCAAGCCTTAGCGGCGTTACGCCACCGCCACCTTCGCCGTCCGCAACCGCCGATACAGCCGCAGATAGTCGTCCACCATCCGTCGCGCCGTGAAGCGCTCGCGCGCCCGATTGTAGGCGCGGGTTCCGTACAAGCGCGTCAGTTCGCGGTCTTCATCCAACTGGCCGAGCACGTCGCTGAGGCTCTCGGCGTTATTGCGTTCGAAGTACAAAGCCGCGTCGCCCCAGAGTTCGCGATACACCTCGGTGTCATTGGCGACCAGGGCGCAGCGCGAAAACGCCGCCTCGATCGACGCCAGCCCGGTGGGCTCATACTGCGAAGTCGCCGCGAAAATCGTCGACTTGCTGTAGAGCGAGCGCAGTTGCGATTCGGTCTGCGCTCCCTTCACCGAAATCTCGTGTTCGCCGGTGGAGACGCGCACGTCGGCGCGGATCGGTACCGGCGGCGCGGGAACCGGGTTATCCGCTCCCACAATGCAAACCGGCAGACCGTAGGTGTGCTGGGTCAGCAATGCCACCTGCTTCCCCGAATCCCACAGACGCCCGATCGCCAGCACCGACTCTTCTTTCGTCACAAACGGATTGAAGTAGATCGGATTGCGTCCCGGCGGAATGACGTAGCCCTCGAAATCGTCGCCATAGGCCGCGCGCAGCATTTCCCCCATCCAGCGTGAAGCGGTGACCACGGCCTCGGCCCGCTTCAAACCCGCGACCATGGCCGCGCGATACCACTTCAGCCAGGCGGAGGCGCCGGGTTCGTGTCCGTGGATGCTCAGCCACCACGTGATCACATCGCCGTGCGCCACCACTACTCGCGGCGTCGCCACCGGCAGCGCTCCAAAGCTCAGCTGATTCAAATGCAGGAAATCGGGACGCGTGTCGCGAACGATGGCGCACAGATAGTCCTCGGCGGCGTGGAAGTCCTGCTCTCCTTCCTGCATCCAGTCGAGACGAAACGCGGTGGGATGATATTCCAGCCCATGCAGGCCGTCCATCCAAGCGGTCTGATGAGGAAGTGGAATTTCTCCAAAGCTGACGAGCGTGACTTGCGCTCCATGGGTCACCAGACCCGAGACCAGTTCGCGCGAGTATGTCCACACTCCGCTGAACGTGTCAGCCGTCACCAATACCCGCACAGAACCTCCGGGTTCGAGGGCTGGGAAGAGACCCTCGGCCTGCCTGCCTCCAGTTTAGGGTCGAGGGCCGTTCCTAGGGAAGACTTTTCTTGAGAAAAGCCGTACCCAGTTGCCAGTACCCAGTACCCAGTCAAAACCAGCCGTACAGCAATGTAAAGAGGCGGTTTTTCTGGGTACTGAGTACTGGGTA
>PMMJ01000465.1:0-2084 GCA_003162255.1 Acidobacteriaceae bacterium
CTTTGTCGCCTTTGCCCTTCATGCCGCTGATGTTGGTGCTGATGGTGTAGACGATCACTTCCGCGCGCTCCGCCATTTCGATGGCCTCTTCACGCGTGACGTGGCTCAGATTGTCTTCGCCGTCGCTCAGCAGAATAATCGCGCGGCGCACCGGTCCCGTCTGCTCCTGCTTCAAGAGCTTGTCGCGGCACGCGAAGTAGAGCGCGTCGTACATCGCGGTGCCGCCGCCCGCCCGCAACAGGCGCACGCCGGCCGAAAGATTTTCCGTACTGTCGGTGAAATCCTGCGTAACTTCAGGAGTGGCGTCGAAGCCGACTACGAACGCCTTGTCATAGCTTGGGCGAATGATGGAGTTCAAAAATTCGATAGCCGCATCCTGTTCGAACTTGAATCGGTCGCGCACCGAGTTGCTCGCGTCCACCAGCAACCCCACCTGCAGAGGCAGATCGGTCTCGGCGTGGAAGCTGCGCAGCTCCGTGGGCTTTTGATCGTCGATGACTTTGAAGTCGTCACGGGTCAGATCCTTGATGTAGCGGCCGTGCCGGTCGATAACGGTGAATACGACACGAACTTCGTTGACGACGTGGACGATGGTCGCGACAGACTCATCGGAATCGGATTTAGCTGGATTTCCCGGTTGCGCCGGAGTTTGTCCGGCCGGCTCCGCGGGAACTGACGCGGGGGGAGCAGGCGCGGCAGAGGTTGATGTGCCGGAAGCCGGAGCCTGCGTTGTGGCAGGCGCATTCTGCGCAGCCGGCGTGGAAGCAGGCGGGGCCGTCTGGCCGACGAGCGAGACAGCCAGTACATGAAAAGCAACCAGAAGCAGAAAAATACGCAATTTCATCGGGACGATTTGCTTGGAATTGATTTCTTCATTATAGTCCGCTGCCCGCCGCTGGAATGGCGCCTCGCTCTTACTGACCAGGTTCCAGCCGAGGACCTTCCTGCCGCGCATTCTCCAGGCTTTCGAGCAAGTTCTCAAGTTCCTCAGGTAACGGGCGGGAAAACCTGAGCAATTCCTTCGTCCGAGGATGGGTCAACTCGAGCACCGCCGAATGCAGAAAATTTCGATTCAGCGCCAGCGTCGCGGGCATGCCTGCCGACCGTCGTTTGTTCGACTGCGACCGCAATTCGCCGGGCGCGCCATAGAGCGCGTCGCCCACCACCGGATGCCCGAGCGACGACATATGCACACGAATCTGGTGCGTGCGTCCGGTCTCGATCTTGAGTTCGACCAGTGCAAACTTTCCGTAGGGCGCATCGATCTTGCGCTGCACCGCGTAGTGCGTCACCGCCTCGCGGCCACCAAAGCCTCGTGTCGTCATGCGTGTGCGCCGCTGCGTGTGGCGACTGATCGCGCTTTGAATCGTGCCGCGATCCTGCTTCGGCCAGCCGTGGACCAGCGCGATGTAAGTCTTGTGCACCTCGCGCCCGCTGAACTGCTTGGCCAGCCGGCGGTGCGATTCATCGTTCTTCGCCACCACCATCAGCCCGCTGGTCGCCCGGTCGAGACGATGCACGATCCCCGGACGCAACTCGCCGCCGACTGCGGAGAGCGTTCCGAAGTGATGCAGCAGCGCGTTGACCAAGGTGCCGCGATTGCGCGCATCGTCGGTCGCCCCCGCGCCCGCATGAACCATCATGCCCGCGGGTTTGTTGACGATCGCCAGGTCGTCATCTTCATAGACAATATCGAGCGCAATCTCTTCGGGAATGGCGCGCAGCGGTGGAGCGTGCGGCGGCCCAGTAACCGTGATTTGCTCGTCACCCCTCAGTCGCAGCGACGCCTTCGCCGCCGTCTGGTTCACCAGCACCTCACCCTTCGCGATGAGTTGCTGCACGCGGGCGCGGCTGACCTCGGCCCGGCTCACCTCAGAAAGTTGCGCCGCCAGATATTGGTCCAGGCGCTGCCCCGCGGCTTCGGGAGATGCGGTCAGAGTGAGGGGAAAATCGGGCATTCAGCCCTTAGCTTAGCACTCGGCATTCAGCACCCAGTACCCAGCATGCAAATGCAAGGAGAACTTGTGTGGAGTTTCCATTCTAAATTCTCGGTCGCGATTACTGAGGGCTGAGGGCTGACGGCT
>PMMJ01000465.1:2136-4378 GCA_003162255.1 Acidobacteriaceae bacterium
CTGACGCCGAGCGGAGTTCCACTGACGGAATGCGCCAACTGATTCGTGAAGACGACGCCCCAGAAGTGACTGGTCGGTTTGCCGTAACAGCAGCCCGCCGAAAAGCAACCGAAGCGTCCGAGAACGTGGCCAAAGGCCAGCCCGGGAGCGAAGCCGTCGGTCGTGCGCAACACCGGCATGTGATGACGCCGCATGTACCAGGCCGCCGTGAGCAGCGCCGCAATCAATCCGCCCGAGAATACGCCTCCCGCCTGCAGCGTGCTGAGACTGAAAATCTCACGCCAGTTGTTCGCGTAGAAGCTCCAGTCGTTGATGATGTAAAGAACTTTCGCACCGATGATCCCGAAGAGGACAACCAGAATGCCAAGGTTCCAGGCATCGTCGCCATTGATGCCCTGCTTCTCGGAATTGCGCACGCTGATCCAAAGCCCGATCAGCACTCCCGATGCGACCAGGACGCCATAGGTGGGTAAGTAGAAACGGCCAATGTGGAAAAGTTGGGGAAACACGCTAGTTTGGATGCTCCAGTCGACGCTTGAGTTCTAGAGAGAGTCTAGCAGGAACAGGCTGTCAGCTGTCGGCTCTCAGCTTTCAGTTGTGGCGATCCGCTCACGGAAGTTGTTACTGAGAGCTGATGGCTAAAAACAAGCCGACCCACTGGGCCGTGTGGTGGGCCGAGAATGAACCCGTCTCAGACGGTGGGAACCCGCCGCGACCCATTAGGCTTTTCCGCATGGCGGAACGTAGCACACCGGATCTTTTTGCGAGTCGAGTCCCCGTTCATTCGGCATTGGTTCAAAAATCGGTTGCCACCAACACCAACTCCGCAGGTCGGCTTTCATCTTGGATGCTAGGAAACTGCGAGGAGATTCGCAAGAGGAAAATGCAAAATAGTTGGCAGAAGGCTTGCTAGCAGTTGCACTCCGGATGCATCCCAATAGTTTCGATATAGTCCCGACGATGAACCCCAGGTTACAAATCGAGGTTACGAACGATTTCAGCCCGTGCGCCGGTCATCTTGCAAAACTTCATCCAGCGCGCTTGCCAGTTTGCTGGCCCGCTGGCGCGCTTCCGGCGATGGCGCTTCCAATTGCCGCTTCAGCAGATGATATTCATCCGCAATGTTGAGCGCCGCCAGCACCGCTAATCGCACCGAGTCGACGGTTGCGGTTTGTTGCGATACCGCACGCATCTTGCTGTCCACGTACTCGGCGAGCTTCAGAATGTAGGCCGCGTCCGAGCCTCGCAGGTTATACACCTGGTCGAAAATTTCGACCCGCACACTACCATTGGCGGCATTTATGCCCGGCGCCTCTTTTGCCGGGACAGACTTGGCTGGAACGGAATTTTTCAGCTCATCGGTCGGAGGTCGGTTGCTCGCAGTGGCCATATTACTCCTCGGCGGATAACTTCCTGCCAGATCGCTGCCGGGCGTATGTTCGCCGTCGGAGGGAGGTTCGCCGTCGTCGTTTGCCGCCACAGCTCAGCTTGCCTGCTCGTGCGTCAGGCTGTCCATCTGGCCCAACATTTTTTCCACCCGGGTTCGTATGTCCTCGCGATCCTTGCGCAGTTGCACCAGTTCGCGGCGCAGGCTTTCGTTTTCTTCCTCACGCTCTTCGAGTTGCTCCCGCAACCGCTTCGCATCGCGCTCGGCCGTAGCCCGTGCTTCTCTGGCGGCCTTGTACAACTCAATGGTGCGATAAACTTTCTCTTCCAGCGCCTCAAAATCTTCAGCCGGAACCTCGGCAGATACCTCTTCCACGGTTTTCACGGACATGGCCACTCGCTTTCGGGGACTAATTCAGCGTTGAGGCGAAGTATAGCGCAGTTTGCTGTGGATTTTACGCTACTTTCGTACCAGCTTTTCCAGCCGTCGCGCCGCCTCATCCAGTGTCTCAGGCTTTTTGCAGAAGGCGAAACGTACCTGTTGGGAGCCGTCTTTCGGATGCTTGTAGAAACTCGACCCTGGCACGCACGCGATGCCGACATCCTTCACCAGGTAAGCCGCGAACTCCACGTCGTTCGCAAACCCGAAGGCGCTGATGTCGGTCATCACGTAATACGCGCCCCGCGGACGGTAGCAGACGAACCCAGCTTTCTCCAGCGCCGGGATCAGATGATCGCGCCGCGTGCGGTAGCGGTCGGCCAGTTCGCGGTAGTAACTCGCAGGCAGACTCAGCGCCACCGCCCCGGCTTCCTGCAATGGCGCGGGCGCACCCACGGTCAGGAAGTCATGCACCTT
>PMMJ01000217.1:0-959 GCA_003162255.1 Acidobacteriaceae bacterium
CTGGCGCCCGGCATCAAGCGGTTCGTCATCGAAGCGCCACGCATTGCACATAAACAAAAACCAGGGCAATTCGTAATCCTGCGGCTGTACGAGCAGGGCGAGCGGATCCCGATCACCATCGAACATTCCGACCCCGAGCGCGGCACGATTGGCATTGTGGTGCAATCGGCCGGCAAAACCACCAACCTGCTCAATTCCCTGAATGCGGGCGACAGCATCCTGGACGTGGTGGGGCCGCTGGGAAAGCCTTCTGAAATCAAGGATTTCGGCACGGTGGTGGTGATGGGCGGCGGGGTGGGCACGGCGATGGCCTATCCGACGGCGGCGGCGCTGAAACGTGTTGGCAATCGCGTGATCACAATTGTCGGCGCGCGCAATAAAGAGCTGGTCATTCTGGAGAAGGAACTGCGCGAGTGCAGCGATGCGCTGATGATTACGACCGATGACGGCACCTATGCCGACAAGGGCTTCGTCACCGACAAGCTGCGGCAGTTGATCGAGAACGGCACACGCATCGACCTGGTGCTGGCGATCGGCCCTATCCCCATGATGAGAGCGGTGGCGGAGATGACGCGGAAGGAGCGCATCCGCACCATCGTCAGCTTGAACCCGATCATGATCGACGGCACCGGCATGTGCGGNNGAGTTCGACGCGCACCGCGTGGATTTCGCTGTGCTGGTGCAACGCAATTCGATGTATCGGACGGCGGAGCAGAAATCGATGGAAGACTTCCAGCACGAGCCCGAAAAGCAGCTCGAAACCGTTCGTGCCAGACAGACGGGCACATGCGCGCTGCAAGGAGGCGACCGGTGACAGAACCCACTAAGCCGCCCACTAAGCACCCCTCGTTGAATCCGCTGCCATTGAAAGAGCGCATGAAGGTGCCGCGGCAGCACATGCTGGAGCAGGCTCCGCTGCTGCGCGCCACGAATTTCACCGAAGTGAACCTGGGCTATTC
>PMMJ01000217.1:1012-2607 GCA_003162255.1 Acidobacteriaceae bacterium
GAGCGCTTCGTGGCCGACTACGAGCAGCGCCATCTGGATATTCGCAAGGTGGCCAAGGCGACGCCCACGGGAAAGCGGGTTGCGATCGTTGGCAGCGGCCCCTCCGGCCTGACGGCGGCGGGCGATCTCGTNNGAGGAAGGCTACGACGCGGTGTTTATCGGCACCGGCGCTGGACTCCCGCAGTTCATGGGCATTCCCGGCGAACATCTGAATGGCGTCTACTCGGCGAACGAATTCCTGACGCGCATCAACCTGATGCACGCCTACGAATTCCCAAGGTACGACGAGCCGATGCTGGATTTCCGCGGCAAGAATGTGGCCGTGATCGGTGGCGGAAACACGGCGCTCGATGCGATCCGGTCGGCGTTGCGGCTGGGCGCGGGCAAGGCGTTCATTCTCTATCGCCGCAGCGAGGCGGAGATGCCGGCGCGCAAGGAAGAAGTGAAACACGCGCAACAGGAAGGCATCGAATTTCAGGTGCTGGCCGCGCCCATCGAGTTTCTCAACGACGGCAGGGGATGGTTGGCCGGTGCCCGCTGCCAGAAGATGGCCCTGGGCGAGCCGGATGCTTCCGGGAGAAGGCGGCCGGTTCCGATTGAGGGCTCCGAATACGAAATTCCTCTTGCCGTGGCCGTGATCGCAATCGGGACGAGTGCTAATCCGATTGTCCAGAGCACCACGCCGGGGTTGAACACGAACAAGCGGAATTACATCGAAGCCGATCCGATGACGCAGCGCACCTCGCGAAAAGGTGTTTTCGCCGGCGGTGACATCGTCACAGGAAGTGCGACGGTGATTTTGGCCATGGGCGCTGGACGGCGGGCGGCGAAGTCGATCCATGAGTATCTGACCAGCCCTGGCGCGTGGTAAGGGCGTTGTAAGTAATTGATTGGCAGGAGTTTAAGCGGTAAGAGCTTGGCGTGACGAACCTCACTCTGCTTGGTGCGCAAGGTCACAGCGACCGGGGTGGAGTGGGCTTGTAATCGAAACTGGCGGGGTGTGGACAGGCGTCAACGAGGTGAAGCATGGCAGTCCAAGCGCGCGGTAAAGTCACGGTCGATGTCGAAGAATGCAAGGGATGCGGGCTGTGCGTGGAGTCGTGTCCGCCGAAGTGCCTGGAACTTGGGTCGGAGTTGAACGCTTACGGGGCGCATCCGGCGCACTACACCGGGCAGGACTGTACGGGCTGTGGAATCTGCTTTTATTGCTGCCCGGAACCAGGCGCGATTACCGTCTACCGGGTGAAGGCGAAAGCCAAGGCGGTGGCACCGGTGGCGGCGCAGGAGGGCGAACATGCGGCAGCTCTGTAAAGGAAACGTGGCGGTGGTAAAGGGCGCGATCCTCGCCGGATGCCGCGGGTACTACGGGTATCCGATTACTCCCGCGAGTGAGATCGCCGAAGCGGCGGCGCTTTACTTCCCGCAGGTCGGCGGAACTTTTGTGCAAGCGGAGAGCGAAGTCGCCGCCATCAACATGGTGTACGGGGCAGCGGCGGCCGGGATGCGCGCCATGACTGGATCCTCGGGGCCCGGCCTCAGCCTGATGCAGGAAGGTATGTCGTATCTGGCCGGCGCGGAGCTGCCGTGCGTGATTG
>PMMJ01000403.1 GCA_003162255.1 Acidobacteriaceae bacterium
ATCAAGCCCAAAGTTGCCGCCGAGCATGGCGCGATCGGTTGCATCATTTATTCCGATCCCAAGGACGATGGCTTCTTCCACGGTGACGACTATCCCAAGGGCGGCTGGCGGCCGCGCGACGGCGTTCAACGCGGCAGCGTCATGGACACGGACTATCCCGGCGATCCTCTAACCCCTGGAGTGGGCGCCACTGCCGACGCCAAGCGGCTCGACATCAAAGACGCGAAAACCATCACCAAGATTCCCGTGCTGCCGATTTCTTATGGCGATGCGCTGCCGCTACTTTCCGCCTTGCAAGGGCCGATTGCGCCGGAGGCGTGGCGAGGAGCCTTGCCGATTACTTATCACGTGGGCCCCGGCCCCGCGAAAGTTCATTTGAAAGTATCTTCGAACTGGGACTTGAAGCCGGTCAACGACGTGATTGCCACCCTGCGCGGGTCGGATGCGCCCGAGGAGTGGGTAATCCGCGGAAACCACTACGATGCCTGGGTCAATGGCGCCGAGGATCCGATCTCGGGAATGGTAGCGGTATTAGAAGAAGCTCGCGTACTTGGCGAGCTGCATAAACAAGGATGGAATCCGAAGCGGACGATCATCCTCTGCGCGTGGGACGGCGAAGAGCCCGGCCTGCTGGGCTCGACCGAGTGGGTCGAAACCCATGGCGACGAACTTCAGAAGCGGGCCGTCGCTTACATCAATTCCGACGGCAATGACAGGGGCTTCTTCTATGCCGGCGGTTCGCATGACTTACAACACCTTATTAACGATGTAACTCGCGACATTCAAGATCCGGAGAAACACATTTCCGTCCAGCAACGAGCGCGTCTGGAGCGGATTGCCCACGCACCCAATGCCGAGGAGCGGGCCGAGATCAGAAAAAGCGACGATGTGCGAGTCCACGCACTGGGAGACGGTTCGGACTACACGGCGTTTATGGACCATGCCGGCATCTCTGCTCTCAGCATCGGCTACGATGGTGAGGACGATGGCGACTCCTACCATTCGATCTATGACGATTTCTACTGGTACACCAAGTTTGTGGATACCGACTTCTCTTACGGGCGCGCGCTGGCACAGACTGGGGGAACCGCGGTCATGCGGCTGGCGGATGCCGACGTGATTCCGTACGAGTACAACGCCGAGGCGGAGACCATCGAACGGTATGTGAAAGATCTGGAGAAGCTGCTCAAAGACAAGCAGGACGAAATCACCGAGCGCAATCTGGAGTTGAAAGAAGGCGTGTTCACGGCAACGGCGGATCCACGCAAAACATCTGTCCCGCCGCCCGCAAAGCTGGATCCACCGTTTATGAACTTTGCGCCGCTGAAGAACGGAGTGGAGGCGATCAAAAAGAGCGCGGAGCGTTACCAGTCGGCGTTTGCCAAGTGGCAGACTGGCGGAGTCGATTTGCCGGCCCCGGCCGCCGCAGCTCTAAATGCAGAGCTGATTCAGATTCAGAGGACGTTTCTCACCGAAAAAGGCTTGCCGGAGCGCCCATGGTTCAAGCATCAGGTTTATGCTCCCGGCGCCTACACCGGTTACGGGGCCAAGCCGATCGCGGCGGTGCGTGAATACATGGATCAGGAGAAATGGAAGGAAGCGGAGGCCCAGGTTCCCATCGTTGGCCAAGTGCTGGAAAATGTCGCGGCCGCGATTGGCAAAGCCGCGGACGATCTGGAGAAGGCGGCGGAACCGGGCCGGTAAGTTCAACCGGCCGGTCGCGAAGACCCGCATTCTTCCTCAGCAGGCTGCGGGGAAAGGCTGTTCCTGACCAATTCTCGGAGTGTGATCGGAGATCACAGACATGTGATCACAGATCACAGACAGAGGACTGCCCGAAGCCGGAAAATATGGACGGGATTGAAGAGTCCTCGCATTATTGGGAGGCATATGAAAAGAAATGTTTCTCTGTTTATCGCATTGACCGCGGCTTTCGTCATCATGGCTACCCAACTGGCGTTCGTGCAGGACAAAGCGCCGGTCAAGGTGACAGGATCGCAGGTGGTGACCGGGGTTGTGATTGTTCACGTCCAGAAGGATAAGAAAACTCTTGACCTGCAATGCAACCAGGGCGTGAGCAGTTGCAAAGCTCTGCAGAGCGGCAGCTACCTGATGCTCGAACTTCCCCCGAACTACGGGATGTACGACTGCAAGAACGTTGAGATGTATCAGGGGGATCCCGACAAACCAGACGATGCCGAGAAGGTTGGCTCGTACTGCCTGGTTGAGAAGTGAGAGTTGAGAAGTGAGGGCCGTGCGTGGATCGTCCAGAGGGCAACCGTGGACGGTCCCGTGCATCGCCGCGTGACCCGGGGGTAAGTGTATGACCGTTGTTCGGGACGCAGTGCGGCCGAGCCAAGCGGGAATCGGCTTGGTGTTGGACGGGCATTCGTTGAAGATTGAAGATGTCGCCGCGGTCGCCCGCCATCGTCAACCCATCCAATTGCATCCGGACGCGGTCGGGCGAATCAACAAGTGCCGGGGGCTGCTCGAGCGGAAGATCCAGGCCCGCGAAGTCATGTACGGAGTCAACACGGGCATTGGTGAACTGGCGGAAGTCGTTCTGACTCCGGAGCAGGCCGAACAATTCCAGAAATACTTGCTCTACTCCCATGCCGCGGGTTGTGGAGAACCCTGCCTCGAAGAAGATGTGCGCGCGGGCATGCTTTCACGCCTGAACACTCATTGCTGGGGCCATTCCGGGATTCGCCGCGAGGTCGTAGAAATCCAGATCGAGATGCTCAACCGCGGCGTCACCCCGGTGGTGTGCCAGAAAGGGTCGGTGGGCGCATGTGGGGATCTTTCTCCGATGGCGCAGATGGCCATCACGCTCATGGGCGATGGCGAGGTGTTCTACCAGGGGAAGCGATGGCCGGCGAAAGAGGGACTGGCGGCTGCTGGCATTTCGCCGATTGCGTTCCGCGAACGAGATGGATTGGCCACCATCAATGGCTCCGATCTCACCACCGGCATGGGATGCCTGGAACTCCACGATGCGGAGCGATGGCTCAAGACGCAGGAAGTCTGCCTGGCAATGACGCTTGAAGCCCTCAACGCCAACATGGTGGCTTACGATCCGCGGATTCATAGCGTGCGCGGCTATCCGGGAGCGCAAACCTGCGCCGAGAACATCCGCAGGCTCACCGCGGGATCCGAACTCCTCAAGCTGCCCGGCAAGAAAGTGCAAGACGCCTACTCGCTCCGTTCCAGCCCGCAAGTCATCGGCGCCGCCAAAGACGCATTCCTTTGGAGCCGGCACATGCTGGAGATCGAACTCAATCACGCCGCCGACAACCCGGTTTTCTTTCCGGACGAAGACCTGGTGCTCACCGGCGCCAACTTCCAAGGCACACCGTTGGCGTTCGCGCTCGAACTGGTTGGCATGTCAGTAACCACCGTTGCGGCTCTCTCCGAACGCAGACTAAATCGGCTCATGAATCCTCATTTGTCGATGGGGCTGCCAGCTTTCCTTACCAAGGGCGCCGGAATGTTCTCCGGCCTGATGCTTACCCAGTACACGGCTGGAGCATTAGTTTGCGAGAACCGTGTGCTGTGCCACCCGGCGGCGACCGGCTCGATTCCAGCCGCTGCCGATCAGGAAGACTTTGTCTCCATGAGCATGACTACGGCCATCAAGACCCGGCAGATACTGGAGAACGCATGGCACGTGGTCGCGATCGAACTGATGGCGGCGGCTCAGGCCTTCGATTTGCGGGCGCCGGTCAAGCCCTCGCCAGCATCGGAGGCCGCGTACCAGGTTGTGCGCACTCATGTGAAGCGACTCGATCAGGACCGGCCCCTGTTCGACGACATCAACACGCTCACGCGCGTGGCCAAGGACGGCAAGATTCTGGAGGCTGCGGAGAAAACTATCTCCAGACTCAATTGAAGACAGTTCGAGATAGCATCGCCGGTTACCTAATCGCCTCATTCGAATTCAAACGCGACGTACTCGAGCTTGCTGTCCCGTTCGATCTGCAAGACCACGGCATCCCCAAATTTCAGAGGCCTCACCGCATTCCGCAGGTCGTCCATGTTATTCACCGCCGTTGTATTGATCGAATGAATGACGTCACCGGGGCTGAGTCCAGCCACAACGCTGGCACGATACGCTGTCCTGGCCACCACAATCACGCCTGACTTGAAACGAAGGTCCGGCAACATTTCGGCGATTTTGCTATCCACGTCCATGCCGAGCACGCCCAGTCTTCCAACCAGGTTCTTCTCCGGATCAACCATGTCCAGCAAGCGATCGACATCATGCTTTTGCTGAATAACCGGCACGTAGAGCGTTAACTTTTCTTTGCCGCGGAGAACTGCCAGCGTCATGACCTCATCCGTGGGGTGCAGGTAGAGGCTGGCCTCGAGCATGGGCAAGCTGCCAATGGGCGTGGTGTCCACCGTGAGCACAACGTCTTGAACCTTGAGACCGGCAGTTGCCGCGGGGCCGTCGGGCAGGACGTCCGCGATGATCACTCCCGAATTCACCGGAAGATGCAGCCCCTCCGCGAGCGCTGGGCTGATGGCCTGCGCCGTGGCTCCGATGTCGCTGCGATCCACGTGACCAACCTTGCGCAGCCGGTCATAGACGAATTTCACCGCCTTGGCTGGAATGGCGAACCCCAGCCCCTCGCTGCCCCCGCTGGATGAAAATATAAAGGTGTTGATTCCCACCAGGTAGCCGTCAATGTCCACCAAAGGACCACCGCTATTGCCGCGATTGATCGGCGCATCGGTCTGAATGTAGACCATTGCACGCTGGGGATCCGCCTGTCTCGCCACTGCACTGACGACGCCCATGGTCACCGAATTATCCAATCCTTCCGGGCTGCCTAGGGCAATCACCAGTTCACCTTGCCGCACGGTGCGCTTGGGATCCACCAGCAGGAAGGGCAAGCCGGCAACGTCGATCTTCAGCAAAGCCAAGTCGCTTTCGTTATGAATCCCCACTAGCTTGGCGTCGAAAGTTGACTTACTGCCAGCGTCCGGCGCACTTGCTGGCGATGCCGGAGATCGGTTCAGAGTCACGCGTATCCGCTGCGCAGCCTCCACCACATGGGCATTCGTAATAATGTATCCATCGGGATCGATAATGACGCCCGAGCCAAGCCGGTGCTGGCGGACAATGTAGGCAGCCGCGTTTCCGCTCCCGTCTTCGACCGGCCCATAGCCCGCGACCTCGATCTGCACTACGGCAGGCGCTACCTTGTCGGTCAGCGCTTCCAGGGAATCGTTGAACTGCTGCAGGAATCCAGCTCTGCCATGGGGCTTCGCGGAGCTGTCCTGGCGGACCTCAGCTTCGGCATCTTTCGCGCGTTGAGATTGCGCATTGGCGGCCAGTGCGGCCATGAAAGCAAACCAGCAAATGGTGACGGTGAAACCCAGCGACTTTTTCCAGGAAGTCATTCAGCACATCCTCGGCAAAAGATTTCGACATGGTCATCATACCGTGCGGGCTGCAGGTGGAGGCGCCGACGGCCTGCGCGAGATGCAAGAAATGTTCACTCCTGCGCAAATGCCTGCGCTTCGCGAACTCCCGTAACTAACTATACTATTTCAATAGACATTGTTGACATGGTGGGGATTGCCGTGTTACAAAATCCAGGTAGTAAAAAACTTGAGAAATTATTTCCAATCGCGCGCAACTGTGCTACCATCGCGCCACTTCTTTCAACGGGCTGGCGTCGTCGCGAAGTCCGCACTCAAGGGCGACACGTCAGTTCAATGTCGCAACTGTCACAACCAATAAAGTCCTGGAGCAGACCGGCCAGGCATCCCAAGTGCATTAGCTCCTCAGTTTGAAAATACACAATCTTCCAGGAGGAAGTAATGAACAGACAGAGCAAGACGTTAAATGCAGTCACTAGTTTCAGATGGCTCAGTGTCGTAGGCATGATCGCAGTCAGTTGCGCGTTCTTGTCGGCCGGTACCGTGGGCGGCCAACTGGTTGCGCACAACACACCGGGCTTCGTCTCTACAGCAAAGGTTCTCGGGAGCGAGGATCCGGCCAAGACCATCGAGGTCAGCGTCTGGCTGAATCCGCACAATCGCAGCCAGTTCGATGCTTTGGCAAATCAGCTTTACGACAAAACCTCTCCCAACTATCGTCACTTCCTGAGCCGATCCCAGTTCGCGGCGCGCTTTGCCCCGACCGCGGCGGAAGCCAAGACGGTCCAGAAGTTTTTCGCAGCGCACAACCTGAAAGTAGTGAAGGTCGGCCCCCACAACTTTTTTGTGAGAGCGCGAGGCACCGTCGGTGACGTCGAGTCGGCGTTCCACGTGCAACTGAACAACTACCAAGTCAAAGACAAGGTCGTGCGCGCCAATGACCGGGATCCCTTCGTCGACGGTGCGGCCGCGCCGCTGGTGAGATCGGTTGCCGGTCTGGACACGGGCGTGTTTGAGCACCCGTTGAGGGCTCGTCCAACCCCTCCTTCCGTCTCTAACTCGAAGGCCGCAGTGGTGAGCGCGAGCATACGGCCAAGTGACAGCGGTTTCTACACCAACAATTGCTTCAATGGTCTGGAGACCGAGACTTTCTCCACCAACAACGACGGCGAGTACCCCATCGGCACCTTCTCCGGAAATCACTTGAATCTGCAGAGCCTGACCAGCGCGGGCTGCGGTTACACGCCGCCGGAGATTCAAACCGCCTACAACCTTACCGGCGTCTACGCGGAAGGTTATGATGGCACCGGCCAGACGATCGGAATTATCGACTGGTGCGGTTCCTCCACCATCCAGGACGATGCCAACGCGTTCTCCGCATATTTCGGATTGCCGGCGCTGACTTCGTCGAACTTCGCTATCACTTACATCCCGGCGCCGAGCCTCTGTGTCTCCGCCGATCAGGTGGAAATCAATATTGACGTCGAGTGGGCGCACGCCATTGCTCCCGGCGCCAACATCAACCTGATCGTTCCACCCTCGGCCTATTTCCAGGACATCGACGAAGCATGGTATATCTCCATGGACAGCGGCTTGGCCAATGTCATCTCCGGCAGCTATGGGGCGGAAGAACTCTACGTCTCTACAAGCGAGTTGGACAACGGCAATCTGCTTTCCGAGATTGGCGCTATTCTGGGAATCTCGAGTAACTTCTCCAGTGGCGACTACGGCGACTTCACCTTCGGCTATCCCCAGTACAACCCTCCGTCGGTTAGCTATCCAGCGGATGCCCCCTATGCGACGGCAGTGGGCGGAGTCAGCCTGGCGCTAAACGCCGACAACTCGATCGCATGGCAGGATGGTTGGGGAACTAATGAAATTCTGCTGGCCGAGTCTGGATTCGTTCCCGACCCGCCCGAAAGCTTCGGCTTCGACTTCGGAGCGGGTGGAGGCCCCAGCGGTTACTTTGCCAAACCTAAGTACCAGAAGAAGCTGGCTGGGAAATTCCGTCAACTCCCGGATATCTCCTGGCTGGCCGATCCCTTCACCGGGGTCGTGATCCTCATTTCTATTCCCGGTCAACTTCCAGAGCAGGTATGGCAAGTCTACGGAGGCACCAGCGTCGCTGCCCCACAGTTCTCCGGGCTCTGGGCGATCGCAAACCAGGAAGCCCAGGCCGGAGGTGGAGCGCCGCTCGGTCAGGCTGCGCCCTATGTTTACTCACTGCCGGCGGGAGCGATCTTCGACGTCGTTCCCCAGACCTCAAAAACTAACGTCAAGGCAAGCATTCAGGAGTCAGCCACCACCACCACCAAGTACACTGCGGCGCAAGTGGCCGGGGTCACCGGACCATTTGTCGATGCGATCTGGGACTATCCCTTTTACGCGGACACCGCGCTGGCCATTACATTCGGTACCGATTCCGGCCTGAAAGTGAAGAAGGGCTGGGACAACGTGACCGGCGTGGGAACTCCGAATGCGCAAGCGTTCGCCGATTCCTTCTACGGAAAATAACCACGGATAAATGCTTCAAAGTTACCCTGCCATCTTTTAGATGGCAGGGTTTTTTATTGGGAATCGCACGACGGGGTTGCGGTGGCAAACCCTGTGCGGTTGTGATTACTGCATGGAGACGGTGGCATCGAGCGGCAAATCGCGCGATGAGCCGCCAACCATCACGTCGCGCGAACCGGTGGCCTTGACCCACTTGCCTTCCGCAGTGGACCAATACTGCAGGCTCCGCAGCGGCAGGTGGAGGGTGACGGATTGCGGTTGGCCGGCATCGAGATGGACGCGGTCGAACGCAGCCAGCGCATGCACGGCGAAGTCGGCCCCTTCGGGCCTTTGCGTGGGCGCGCCGAGGTAGACCTGAGGCACCTCATCACTGGCGACGCTGCCGGTGTTCTTCAACTGGAAACTTACGTCGAGGCCGCCATCGCTGGCGGGCACGGTCTTGAGTTCCGAGTAGGCAAAGGTGGTGTAGGACAATCCATAGCCGAAGGGAAACAGCGGAGCGATTTTCTGCTTGTCGAACCAGCGATAGCCGACGTGGACTCCCTCGCTGAATGTCGTAACGCCTTTAACACCTCGGGATGAGCGTTCGGGGTGCGACGGATCGGTCGCTGCATAGTCTTCCAGCCGTTTGCCCCAAGTGAATGGCAGACGTCCCGCGGGGCTGGTCTTGCCCAGCAGAATGTTGGCCGTCGCCCATCCACCTTCGTCACCGGGCCACCACATCTGCAGTACGGCCTTGACTCTATCCAGCCACGGCAGCGCCACCGGCTGGCTTACGTTGAGCACGACAATCGTGTTGGGATTCACGCTTGCGATCTCTTCGATCAACTTGTTCTGACCGCCAGGCAGCACGAAGTCGGGACGGCCGCGAGTCCAGGCAAACACCACGACTGTCCTGGCCGCTTTCGCGGCGGCAATTGCAGCCTGGTGGTCTTCCCTTCTCTGGGCGGGCGTCATCCAGGCCAGCCGAACCTGCTCGGGATCGTTCGAGGTGTCGCCCTCCACGGTGACGCGAACGGTGTGAGCTCCAGCGGTGAGATGGACTGCGGTGCGCAAATTATCCAAGCCGTCGGTGGTGGGCATCAGGCCATCCTTGCCGCCGAGGACGGTGTCGCCGTGCACTCCGCCGCGCATGCCGTTCGCGCCCGCCACACGCTTGCCGTCGATGCTCACGTTACCCGCGGCACTGAGCAACTGGAGATAGATCCAATAAGAGCCGGTAGAAGGCACCGTGAGCGTGCCGGTCCATGTGGCTTTGGAGTTTGCCGGCAGCGGACTGCCGCTCTTCTTTGTGAAATCGAGGAGTTGATCGACATGGGTAGCGCCGGCTTCGTCGGTACGCAGCAGACCAGGCTGACCAGCATGGGAGAAAGCGGAGGCTGGGATCGGCGCGCCCGTCATGTCGTCTTCCACAGCGTAGGTGATCTTGGCATCGGGTGCGAACTCTTTCAGCGCCGGGTAGGGGCCGATCTGCCGCCAGGGCCAGCCAAGAGATCGTTCGCCCGCAGTGCCGATGGCCACCACCTGTCCGGCGCCCGGTCCGATCATGGCCAACGACGCCAGATCGGCGGTCTTAAGCGGCAGAATATTTCCTTCGTTCTTCAGCAAGACCGCCGCATCTTCGCCGGTCTTCTCAATCATGCGCGCGTTCGCCTCGGTTTCGTGCGGCTGAATCTGGTGACTGGGCGGATGATCGAGATAGCCGAACTTGTCGATCTCGTACAGTACGTGGCCGGCCGCCTTCGTGATTGTCTCTTCTTTTAGCTCGCCCGATCGCAGCAGGTTCCAGAAATTTATCTTGGGATCTTTTGCGGTGCCGAAGTCGGAATGAGATGGCTCCCGGCGCGGCTCTTCCGGCAAGGGCCCTCCTTCAAACTCTTCCATAAGGTCGACGGCGGCTTTCTTTTTGGCAGGCGGTTCCGGTTGCTCGGTGGTGAAAAACGAAAAGATCAGCGCGCCTAGGGGGCTGTCTTTGGGCCCCGGTCCTGGCATTTCCATGTCAAGGCCGTGGTTGATAAACGAAGCGGCATGCGTTGCGCCCCAATCGGAAGTGACAAATCCCTTAAAGCCGACCTCGTCGCGCAGAATCTTAATCAGCGTATCCGAATTGCCGCACGCATAGGTGCCGTTCACTTTGTTGTAAGAGCACATGATGGACGAGACGCCGGCATTTACCGCATCGATGAAGGGCGCGACGTAGATCTCGTGAAGCGCCTGGTTATCGACCCGTACATTGCTGGCGTCGGTGTCGTAGGCCACGTAGTGCTTGGCCTGGGACATGACGCCCTGCCCCTGTATGCCGCGAATCAGACCTGCGCCGATGACGCCGGTCAGCACCGGATCTTCTCCGTAGGTGTTGTAGCCGCGCTCGAAGGTGATGTCGCGATCAATATTGATAAAGGGCTCCAGCACCACGTCGATGCCGAGCGACTTGGCTTCGCGCCCGATGACCGCGCCATTATCTTCGGCGTCCTTGACGCTGAAGGTGGCGGCGAGGCCCATGGTAGCGGTCTCAGCCTGGGATGGCAGACGCGTGAGCACTCCCGGAGGGCCGTCCGACATACGAATCGGAGGAATACCGAGACGTGGCATTCCGCGCAGATATCCGGCCTGCCCCTGGTTGGTGGCCGGGTCTTCGGAAGCGCCACGGATGAGCGCCATCTTTTCCTCGAGCGTCATCTGGCTCAAGAGCTTGTCCACCCGAGCGTCGCCAGTCACGACCGGAACCGTAGTCTGAGCCACGACCACCGTTGCCCCCGCGATTAACGCGGCAAGAAGAACGGCGGCCGCAAATCGCCGCAAGACCTTACCATAACTCCATCCAACACATTGCCTGCTGCTTTCCATAATTCCTCACTCCCTTCATAAATTCGTTCGCTGCCTCGAACAAACTCGACTGCATCTCTCGAACACGCAAGCCACTACAAGCTAGACCGAAGCGATCTGCTCTGCGCGCTTCGCGCCCATGTTACGGCGTCTTCAAAACTCACAACTATATCCGATCTGCACGCGCTTCGGCGCGTATCGTCCGACTGGCGGGCAGCGGGCGTTAGACCTCGGTCGCGTGAGCCGATCGTTCCAATTCTGCTAAGCTGAGCGGGGTAAACATCGACGACTAGAGGAGAAGACCATGCAAGTAGTGGCCGGGGTGGATCTGGGCGGAACTGCCATCAACTACACGTTAGTGAACCGGCAGGGACAGTTCCTCATCGCGGGGCTGTGCGAGCATCCTGCTCTTTCGAAGCAAGGACCAGAAGTCTGCCTGCAGCAGATCGCAGATGGTCTCAAGATCGCCAGCGACAAGGCGGGCGTTCTCCTTTCGGACGTGCTCGCCGTCGGCTTGGACACTCCGGGTCCGGCCAGTGCGGGGGGCCAGTTCAGCGCGCGCGGCTCGACGAACTTCGTGCATCCGCGGTGGGCGGGATTCGACATACGCGAGGGTCTGGCCCATAAGCTTGGCAAGCCAGTGTCCTACTTGAACGATGCCAATGCGGCTGCGCTCTGGGGACACTATTCGATCTTTGGCGCCGGCAGCCGCGAGACATCGATCTCAGTCGTCATCGGCACGGGCAATGGCGGCGGCATCATCCTCGAGGGCATCGTCGTGAAGAGCAAGAACGGATTCGGCGGAGAACTGGGCCACGTGCTGATTCCCTACCAGAGCATCGCCGGAACCGCCGGCATCAAGCCGCTATGCAATTGCGGACGCACCGGCGACTTGGAGTCGCTCTGTTCTCTAACCGGGATCGAACGGAACATCCTGCCGCATTTTCTGCCGCGTTATCCCGGCCACGAACTGGCAAAACTGGACCCACATGAGGCGGCAAAACTGGTACGCGGTCTGGCGGATAAGGGCGATCCGCTGTGCAAAGAAGTTTTCCGGGTTCAGGCCCACGCCCTGGGACTTTTCTTCGACGAAATGATCAATACTTTCGACCCCGATGCGTTAATCGTCGGCGGCGGCGCGCTCGAAGCGAGTCAGGATTTCCAGCATTGGTTTCTGGCAGAGATCCGCGCGGGAATGCCAACTCAGCGGGAGGAGCAGGCGGGAATTCCAATCCACGTGATGCCGAATGGCGATACCGCTGGGGCGCGGGGTGCGGCTTTAGAAGCGCTCAAGCTCGTGCAGATGTAGTTTCAGCGCGGGCGGCGGCTCGCTGACATTATTTCCTGACAGTCATTTCTTGACCGTGACCTGGTCGGCAATCTTGTCATATTCGGCCTTCGGCATGATGCGCCGCTTTACGACGTCGCCGGGTTCGTTATAGGGACGCCCCGCAATAACTCGGTCCGCTTCTGCCGCGGTCACGCCCGGCAGGCTCAGCAACTGCTCTTTTGTGGCGGAGTTCAAATCGAGCTGCTTGTCGTGGCTCCAGCCCTCGCGCACCCCGGCCGCCACAGCCTCGGCATCGCGCTTTACCTCCGCCGTTGCTTGCGCAGTTTTCTCTTTCAGTTCCTGCGTGTTTTGCGTGTTCTGTTGTTGAGTGCAGCCCACAAGCGCCGCCAGCAGCACAATTGTGGAAACGTGCCAGTATCTGAGCCAGTGCATTTCGATCGGCTCCTCTCCGCTGCGCAAGTCGAGTCCGTCGCTTCACTAAATTGCAGAAAAACTGAGGCAGACGTGACGGTCGTACGTCGCCAGATCGGTCGACACTTACCCACGTCTGCCCCAAAGGGCAGTCCGCTCAGGGGACGCCACGTTAAGCAGTCCTTGTAACGTAGTCCTCCCGCAATCCTCTGGCTGTCCAAAATTGCTCAGTTTCTCAAATTATCTTGAGGGCTCGAGGGATGTAGCCGGGGCGTGGCTTGTCGCCACGACTTGAACATCATATGTCTATATGTTGGCAGGCCGTTTCTTGACGCCGCCTAGGGTTGACGCGACAATATTCAGCTGGATTCGACAGTAATATGTTTGTAAACAGATACTTACGATTATAAGTCGACCCCAGGCGCCGCCAAGAAATAATCTATGCTTGTCTGAACATACATCCGTTGCATGTTACGATGATACGACATAAAATCCGAGGATGGTGGAGACGCGCCAAACATGCCCAACTCCGTCGAAGCGATTGATTCGATCAGCAAAGAAGAGCTGAGCCTTGCGCTAGACAGCAACAGTTTCGTGCCTTACTACGAGCAGTTAGTTGATCAAGTGAGGTCGCTCATCAAGGCCAGGCGGCTCAAGGAGGGACAGACCTTCTGTTCGGAAGGACACATTGCGCGAGCGCTTGGCATTAGCAAAATGCCCGTGCGGCAGGCGTTTCAGAAACTCCGTTCCGAGGGCTTGCTGGTCATCGCCAAAGGAAAACGGCCAGTGATTGGCTCCGGACGCGTGCCCTGGAATTTTCAGCAGCTGCGGGGGTTCAGCGAAGAGATGCGGCGCCGGGGCCTCGTGCCGTCGGCGCACATGTTGAGCATGGACATCGTGGAGCCGGAGATCGAGGTCGCACAGGCTTTGAAATTGACTCCCGGTGAACGCGTATACCGCGTCCGGCGACTGCGCAGCGTGAACGGAGAACCCGTCGCCATGGTTACAAGCAATTTGCCGGCTCGCATCTTCGCCGGGATTGATAAGTGTGATTTGGAGAAACAGTCTCTGTACCAGGTGTTCGAACAAGTCTACAAACGCAAACTGAAGTGGGCTGAGGAAGTGATTGGCGCCATGAACGCCGGGGAGGAAGAAGCGCGATCTCTGGAGGCCCAGCCGGGCAGTCCTCTTCTTGTCATCAAAGAAACAACCTACGACATCCAGGACGTGCCCATCGAGTACAGCGTATCTTTCTTGCGCGGCGACCGTTACACCGCCTCCGTGATCTCCGTCCGCAAAGGATAAAGGATAGGGTCGTTCTCGCTACCACGCGGTTCCGCTACGGTTTCTTCACCGGGGTGCTGGCCTCGTCCTTGTGGCCGAAATCGACGCCGAAGTGAGGTTCCGATTTCGTGCCGGTGATCGCAACCGGAACTTCCGTTCCGGCGCCGTCCTTGTTGAAGAACGGGTCCACCGGTTTCAGCAGTACCGATTTCCAGCCCGTCATCATCTGCGAAAGTTTCGCGTCCATGCGCGCCTTGCCATGAAAATCAAACTCGTTCCCGTCCAAGCTGTAGGTCCCAGTCAGATTCACGCGGGTGCCGGGAACCCGGAACTGCAATTGCGAAAAGGAAAGCAACCCGGTGGCAAGATTGAATGTACCCTGCATGTCGGAGTGGACGTTGTCAGGAATATTGTCCTCCGCCAACTTCGGTTTGCCTTGGCTTCTCATACTGAGCGCGTCGATCTTGCCCTGGATTTTTTCGTTGTTGAAGTGGACGCCAGACACTTCAAAATTACCTGCCAGCTTCAGGCGATTGGCAACGTCGGGCTCACCGGGCGGCAGGTCCAACTTCGTTTTCAAATGAACTGAGCCGGTCATAATCGGCGGGTCGGTTCGTACCGCCAGTTTCAGCAGGTCTTCGATCTTTCCTTTCTCAACCACCACGTCCAACTCCACACGGTGCCCTTTAGGATCTTTCGTCCTCACGACCGAGCCTTCCGCCACCAACCATGAATTCAGAATTCTTGCCTTTACCGGCTGCAGGTATGTGTCCCCGCTGGTTCCGTCCACGATAGCGTGAAAGTCGGTATGCAAGGGCACCGCCCGGCCGCTGGTTGCAAGGCGAAAATCCGGCGTGTCGGTCGCGCCGTCCACGACAATCTTGTCGAGAATGCCGTCATACTTTCCGGTGGACGAAAGAATCCCGCCAATGCCCTTGATCGTGCCCAGGTCTGCGTGGTCGAACGAATACGTCCCGCTCACCGGAGTGTCGCAAGGACTGTCTGCCCGCCAGGGGCCAAACCATCCACTGGAAAGGATGTGTCCCACGGGCTTGGGATTGGTCAGGTCCGCATCGAAATGCATTGGGGAACCGGGCCCGACGCTGGTCATGGTCAAGCGCTCGATGTCAAACTCCAACGGCAGTTTGCCCGGCCGCAGAGTATTAATGATCAGTTGTGCCTGGTCAATTACGAGCCGATTGACATCGATTTCTATCTTCCCGCCCTTGGGCCCCATGTTCTTCACTTCGCCGCGCTGTTCCCTGGGAGGCAAATTCAGCAGCAATCCTTTTATGTAAACCGTATCGACGTGCTTCGGGGAGCGAAAAAAATCCCGAATCCCCATGCGAAACCGGAATTCCGCAACACTGATGATCGGCTGCACTCCCGGTTCGTGATTGTTGGGGTCGGCGTCTCCAAAAATCCTGAGTCCGTTGCCCGAAACCTGCAACCCTTTAAGCGGCGACACCCGGAAACCGTCAAGCTCAACCTTGCTCTTGAATCGGGTAGACAAAGTCTCAATCACAATTGCGCGCAGAGTCGGCTCAGAGCGGTAGAACACAATGATGACCGCGACGGCCGCTACCATGAACAGCAGAGCAATTCCGCCGAGCCAGCGCCACCGGCCACCTGGCTTATTCCTTCGGAGCAAGTTGTGTTCGCTTTCTGCCATGAACAATCGTGTGCTTGAAGTATATTCGGTCACCTGTCCGGTGGCGATGACGGCAGAGCACGGCAAAGGTCGCCAAGACCACGATGTAATCCTCAGCCACCTCGCCGAAGCGCGATGGCCAGACTCGGCAAACGTTTTCTGCATTTGGCATCCCTGCCCCGAAGCTGGCCGCACGGCTATGGTAAGATGCACTTTTCGTCGGGGCGTGGTTCCCCGGCAAATCCCCATGGATATCCGTGAGATCGCGCGGAGAGCGAAGGTTTCCACTGCCACCGTGTCCCGAGCGATCAACCATGTTCCCACCGTCGATCCTCAACTTGCCAAGCGGGTGTGGAAGGTGGTGGACGAACTCGGCTACTTCCCCAACACCCAGGCGCGAGCTCTGGTTTCGGGGCGGAGCCGCATCTTGGGGCTGATCGTTTCCGAAATCACCAATCCATTTTTCCCGGAGATCGTGCAGACCTTCGAAAATCTCGCCGTCGAGAACAACTATGAAATCCTTCTGACCTCGACCGTGCATGATCCAAAACGGATGGAATCGTCGGTGCGCCGCATGATCGAACGCCGGGTGGATGGGGTGGCGATTCTGACCTTCGGCATGGAAGAAGGGCTGCTGGAGCACCTTCGTTTCCGCAAGGTTCCGCTGGTCTTCATCGACGTGGGACCCGACGTCCCGGGAATCGCCAATATCCGAATCAACTATCAAAACGGAATTCGTCAGGCGGTACAGCACCTCGCCGCACTGCGGCACACGCGCATCGCGTTTGTAACTGGCCCGTTGCATTTAAAGTCTGCCGCGGCTCGGCGAGAGGCTTTCCAGGCATCCATGCGGGAGATCGGGCTTTCTCCCGACTTGATCGTGGCGGGCGATCATGGCATGGAGGGCGGGATGCGCGCGCTGCTTGAACTGAACCGCTTAAGCAACCGGCCGACGGCGGTGCTATGCTCCAACGACATGACCGCCATCGGAGTCATGCGGGAAGCCTACGAGCAAAATATCAAGATACCGGATGATCTTTCCGTAGTCGGATTCGACGACATACGATTGGCCGAGTTCACCATTCCTCCGCTGACGACGGTGCAGATGTCGCAAAATGAGTTGGCGACGATTGCTTTCCAGGCCCTGTTGAGTGAGGTTGAATGCTCGTCGCCTTCGCATGAGAGCCGCAGATACGAACTGATCACCAGCCTGGTGCTCCGGCGTTCGACTGCGATGGCGCAGGCTGGAAGGCGTCCGCCGATGTCCCCTAAAGGAAAACGGGCCCGCGGCTCCGGCAAAACCTCGGCCACGGGCCTGCGTTAGAACGGCGTTTCTGGCTTTACGTCTCCAACCCTCTCCGCCTGCTCCCGACAAAATCGCTCATACCAATTTGAACGGCAACTGCCACTAGCGATTTAGAGAGCTCGCCTGAAGATGTTTCTCGTAGCCGGCGTGGTCCGGCTTAACCCATTCGTCCAGCCAATCCAGTACATTGTGATACCAGAAGATACTGTTAGCGGGCTTGAGTACCCAGTGGTTTTCATCCTCGAACACGAGCAGCTTTGACGGGACATGTTTCGCCTGGAGAACCTGAAACATAGCCAAACCCTGGCTCGGATCGACACGGTAATCGTGCTCCCCGTGAACGATCAACATTGGCGTGTTGAAGTTGTTGGCGAACGTCGATGGCGCTTGACTGATCAACGCCTGCGAGTTCTCCCACGGCGTCCCCTTGAACTCCTGCTGGATTCCACCCGCCAAATCCGACGAATAAAGCGACGACACCAGGTCATATAGGCCATCGTGAGACACGATGGTGCGGAAGCGGTCGGTGTGGCCCTCCATCCAATTCGCCATGTAGCCGCCGTAACTGGCGCCCGCGGCCGCCACCCGCGTCGGATCAATATACGGCCAGGTGAGCGCGGCGTCCACGGCCTTCATTTGATCTTCATACGGCGCCCCGCCCCACTGGCCCTTGATTGCGTCCATGAACTTGAGACCGAAGCCCGAGGAGCCGTGAAAGTTGGGCATAATCACCACGTAGCCAGCGGCCGCGAACAACTGCGCGTTCCACCGATAGTGGAACAGATTGGTCCAGGAGTTCTCCGGTCCGCCGTGCATCAGCAACAGCAGCGGGTATTTCTTGCTCGCGTCGAACCCCGGCGGGGTTACTCGCCAAGCCTGAATGTCTTCGCCGTTCCAACCGCGGAATGTGAAACTGGAAGCCTCGCCAAACTCGATGTCTTGCAGCGCCTCAGCGTTTATACGAGTCAGAGGCGTGGCAGAACCGGCGGCGGCCGCGAGGTTCAGCCGAAACAGTTCCGCTGGATGGGAGAAATCCGTGTTCGAGAAGACGAGGAACGTACCGTCGCGCGAAACGTCCACCGCTGCGGACGTGCCCGCCGCGTCGAGTGGCGTCACTTTCAAGGTGTCAATGTCCAGCCGCGCCAGAGGTTCATGGCCGCGGTCTTCGAAGGTCACATACAGACTCTTGCTGTCTGGCGCCCACACGTACGAATCAATGGACCGATCGGTCGCTTCGAAAACATTCTTGTGTTCTCCGCTCGTCCGATCATAGAGGAAAAGACGGGTGAGGTCGGTCTCCTGCATCGGCCGCAGCGTGGCGCTGTAAGCGATGTAGCGGCCGTCCGGAGAATAGAGTGGCGTGCTGTCGGTGGCTTTGTTGGTGGTAATGGCCTTCAGCGCGCCCCCACTTATCGGCATCACAAACAGGTCACTGTTGCCGGTCAACGCCTCATTCTCCACATAGCGGGAGAAACAGATTTCGCGGCTGTCGGGAGAAAACGAAACTTCCTGCGTCCCATTCTCCGTCCAGATCGGTGAATCGACATCGCCCGGCGTAACATCCTTGGCGGCGCCACCGTCGGCGGGGACAAGGAAAATATGATTGCGCATGCCATCGACCCACGTATCCCACCGCCGGAAAGGGACCTCGGTAATTACGCGCGCCTTCACCGGGTTGTCAGCGCGCTCCTTCGCCATTTTCTCGTTGCAGGCCATGTCCGTACATGATGGGAAAACGCTTGCCGTAATGGCGATAGTCTTGCCGTCTGGAGACAATACGTAGGCGTCGACTCCCGTGGGAACACTCGTCACCGGTTTCGCTTCGCCTCCGTTCACCGGCAAGCGAAAGATCTGCCGCTTGTTGTCCACACGCGTGCTGACGAAATACAGGTAGCGGCCATCGGGCGACCAGCGCACTTCCCCGTTGAACCCCTGCTCCCCAAACGTTATTTGTTGCGGATCGCCGCCCGCTGCGGAGATCCTCCAGATGTTTGTGACCGACCGATTCTTCTCGACATCACTTCGTGTCACCGTGAAGGCGACCCATTTCCCGTCGGGGGACAAACGGGGCTCTCCGACGCGCGACAGGCGCTGCATGTCTTCCACATGGAAGGGATGCGCAGCCCACGCGGTGACCGCAAATGACAACAGAGCGAATGAACAAATGAGAGTTTTCATAATTCCTCGCAATCTCAAGATCTGGATCTTTGCTTCGTCATCGTCTCATCAGGGATTGGGTTTGCAGACCGACGGAATGACACTTGGAAAGATACCACCGAGCGAGGATCGAGGCTTCGATACATTCACAACGGCGGTGTTCCCACCGAACATCTCGCGGTGCCGCTGGCTTTTTCACCAAAGTTGCGGGTTGCCCACGGATATCGGACTTCCGGAACCGCGAAAAGATCGCGATTCTGTTTCAACTGCATGCGATGGCGATAGTGTGTCGCGCAGGTTTGATCGCCGTCAGTTGGTAGGCAGAAGCCGGGCGCGACCTCCGTAGCGAGCCTGATACCTTCGCAAGTGTGCAGTCCAAGCATCGCGTGTCGTAATGTCGAACCAGTCTGGCAAACTCGAAGTCAAGATATCCGGTTCGGCGAAGAAGTCAGGAGCAGTGATCACATCTCCGAGTTCTGGGTCTTGCATGATGGTGTCTTTCGCCAGCCCGTCGATCTGGCTGCCACGAAATGCCGGCAACAAATTCGGGTTATCGTGCAACGCGGCTTCTTGAGCCGGCGTCAAGCCCACTTCGTTGGCGTACCGATGGATGGCCTGATCCACATGCATTTGCAGGCGTTGGCGTAGCCACGCTAGGCGCTCGGCTGCAGGCGCTGTGTCTGGCAGCCGCGGCGCAGATCCCTCGGGTGGAGACCACTCCTCTCGCGGGGTTAAACGTGCTTCCGCTCGGTCCGCGGCCATATCGTCTGCTTCCCGGGTATTGGCCGGAGCGTCAGGTTCGCCAGCGCCCAACTGCATAGCGCGGTCTTCGGGGTCCACCATCGGATCGTGGATCTCATCGGCTTCGGTGGGCAACTCCTCGTCCCGCACTGGCGGACGTTCAAATTCACTGGACGTGTCACCAAAGTTGTCGGTCGACGACGCTGCAGGTTTGCCGCTTCGCCGGCCCTTGACTACCTCGCGAGGCGGAGTCTCAGGCCGCTACTCGTAGCTGAAAGCCTTGCCCTCTCCGCCCGCGTGCGCGGTGTGGCCAGGCCTCTTCGGCTTGCTGCTTGAGCGAGGACCTGGCGCTTCGGTTGGTGGTTCGACGGTTGGGGCGGAGGCTGCCGGCTTGGCTACCGGCGCTTCCACAGTGGCGCTGGCAACGGATTCTACGGGTGCGGGCTTGACTGAAGCGGCGACCGGCTCGGCGGCCTCCTTCGGCTGCACAGGTTCGGGCGTGGTCTTCACGCGCACCGGTTCTATTTCTCCGGTTCGAGTCGGTGACTTGCCCCCACCCCCGCTGCTCCCATGTGCGTGCATGAGCGCGCCGAGGAAGAGCTGCATAGCTCCGCCTTCGATCATCTCCTTGATCACCAGGCTGGTGAACTCGCGGGCGCTGGGAAACTTTGCCTGCCCGGCGAGGCGGTTGACAACGATGGACACGGCTGTGGTCAGCGGTGTGCTGCCTACGCCGCCGAGGAAGTTGGCGATCATACGCTGTCCGCTGGTGAGGAAGAAATCCCGTGGCAGAGGACCTTTCATTCCCAAAGACTCGCCCAGTTCAAGAAGTGCGTCGTCGCCGATCTTCGAAAGATACGAGCCGAACATCCGGGTGGCGTACTTGGAAAGCGCGCCGCCCGCGAGGGCGCCGACGAAGTTGGTGATGGCGTCGGCGGCCGCGCGCTTCAAGATCGGCGCCACCTCGAAGTGCTTGCGCGTGCCCGCGGCTTTTTCACCAACCTGGCCGCCGAATTCCTGGGTGGCGCCGTAGGTTCCGCCAGCGACCCCGACCCCTGTGGACGTGCCCAGCAAGCCCAGTCCCGCTTCGGCAGCCACGCCGCCGGTTGCGATGGTTGCAGCGATCGCGCCGGCCACTTCCAATCCGTGCAAAACGGCGATGGAGCGGTCTCCACCCTTGCCAATCTTGTCCAAGTATTCGTTGAGTAGCTGCCAGTGCTCGGTCGTGGCCGTGGTCGCTGCCTGCAGGAGTTTCGCGCTTTCCTCCACTTGTCCTTTGGCGATGGGGCCGTAGGCATTGTTCAAGTGTTGCCAAGGTTCTTTCCAATCGTCGGAAGGCAGCGAGGTCAAACCAAAAACCTCAATCGTGCCGCCGATCAGCCAATTGGAGAAGCTTTCGGCGCGCAGAGAAATCAACTCCCTGATCCTTCCCTCCCCGCTGCTAATCCGTATGCGGACAAAAGTCTGCCACCTTTTTAAGACTTTGATCGCGTCGCCCTGGGATAGCGAAGGTATATTCTTGACGGCCTCCTCCAAAGGCATGGAGTCGACGTTCCTGCTCGCGGACGCAGGCGCCGCCGCGCGTTGCAGTCCCGATGCGGGGTGCGCGGGCTCGAAACGCGCCATCTCACCGGACGCAACCTGTGTGGCGATTCGATCGGCTTCGTATTCCGCTCGCGGCGAATCTTCGATGGAAACTGGAGAGGCCACGACCCCTCGCGCAGACTGCTGCACGACATGAGTCAATTCGTGGGCCAGCAACCGCTGCCTCGCGCTCGAACCCGAAGCGTACTGCCCCGCCCCGAACACTAGGTTGTGTCCGACTGCGTACGCTATTGCGCCGACCGCCTTCGCGGACTTGGCCGCGTTCTCGTCGGCATGTACTCTCACCTGGCTGAAATCGCGTCCGAAGCGCGGCTCGAAGAATTCGCGGCTGGACTGGTCGAGTGGCTGCCCGGGTGACCGCAGCACCTGATGCACGATGGCAGGGACACCTTCCGCAACGGGCCCTGGGGCGAAGACGGGAACGCCGGCCAGGGATGTGGCGGCCGCGGCGGCGCGGGAAGTTTTGGTTTCGGGGGCTTCTGTTTCTGGAGGTTTTGCAACTGGAGCCGTGGCATTACGCTGGACCGGCACGCGGTGCGCGGGCGTACGGTCTTGCGCCGCACGGCTTGGCTTCCTCGCCGACTTTTTCACCAATGTTGCGGCTCGTTCACCCATGTCGTACCCCGGTCACGCTAGTGTGGTGTCCCATTAATTCGCAATATAAATCTGCCCTGTCATCCTGAGCGAAGCGAAGGACCTATGTATTTGAATTCGCCATGCATGCGATCCTTCGCATCGCCCGGACAATCACCTGAACTTATGTCGTGAATTAATGGGACACGACGCTAGAAGTTCGCGAAGCACACCTCTTCACTTCGGAGGCCACTTGCCCATCTTCTTGAGAGTTTCCTCCGCGGCCCTCCCGAAGTCGGGCATGTACTTGCTCCATCTGCCTTCGTTGGCTGTCGTATAAAACTCACGGAGAGCCTCATAGATCTCGTCGGACGTCATGGTTCGAAACGCTGCGCTCGGATTGTTGTAATTGAATACGCCACCCTTCCAATTCATGAGCTCGGTGTGGAAGACATCGTGTTCCAGACCCGAGAGTTCACCGAGCGTTTGTTTCTCGACGCCACCGAGATATTCGGGCCAGAAATGATGCATCTCAGGTTCACTCAGGCCGCGGACGAAGTCGAACGGTGTAAACATGCCCGGCGGCTTGGCGCTCGTGTAATACCCGGATTTCGGCCGCGGTTGGTCGTATCCGAGGCTTTCCAACGGGGTTTGCGTTTGCTTCTTTTGTGGCAGCGGCTGCTGGCTTCGTGGTCGAGCTTCCCATTCAGGGTGAGCGCCTTGGCCCGTCGCCTCGGGGTTTCGTGTTCCTTCTACTGGGACGATGTCCTTTCCCTGTGTTTCCAACGGGACTCCCCGCTTGGCAACATTTGCTTCGAGCTCAGGGGTCATGGTCCGGGCCTGCGCAGCGAACTCGCGCTCGCCCGTGAGTTCGAGCGACCGGGCTTCGGACGACGTCAACTCTTCCAACCCTGCGCCAGCCGCAGCACCTTCCGCCAGCATTCCAATGGGCGCTTCCAATGCCAAGACGATTGAGTAATAATCGATGACCGTCATAACGGCGCTCAGAATCACATGCCGCTGGTACCTTTCTCTCTCCTCCGCCGTGACTGCGTGGTATTGGGTCAACAAGAAACGTTCGCCCCCTCCATCGATTCCGCCCTCTCGCATGATCCCCATGCAAAGCGACCGTTCCTCCTGCGTCTGCTTTTCGTCCGGAATGCCCAGGAGCCCCTGAGCAACGATCTTCGCCTTTCTCAAGTTGTCTTTTGTAGGTGGCAGCGGCCTTTGTTCGAATGGCTCTGGCTCAGTCGATTGGGATATTTCACTCGCCTCCACGCCCTTGAACTCCACGGCATAGTGATCGCGTATGTCCCGGACTCTCGCGGCTAGATCCCGGTCGTCAAAAAGCATGTTGTAGTAGTTCGTGGTTGTGGTTGCCAGAATCCCCTTTTCTTTTTTGGAATTGCGAAGCCTGCGAAACAGTTTGTCGAGATACAGATTCCTGACCCGGCCGCTTTGAAATGGTTCCTGTGCCCAGTACCAGAGGATTCCCCAAATCTTGTCGTCGTTCGTATAAAGAAAACTGTCCAGTTGCTCCTTGATTTCCTGCACATCCTTATCGAGCTGCTGATCAAGTGCGGCATCGCGATTGCCGGCGGGCGTGGCCTCCGCTTGCTGCACCCGTTTTTCCCGCCATGCCGTGTGAGCTTCGCGCTCAGCCCGATCGGCCTTTTCGTCGACAGTCGACAGTCCCCCTTGGCTCGCAGATGTGGGCGTCGTCGCCATTCGCGGATGAAGCCGGCGCCACTCCTCTTCGAGCTCCGTTTCTGTAATCTTTTGCACTGAGCCTGGCCAGGCTGCCCCAGTTCCACTCGATGCACCTGCAATCCCAACACCCGAGACTTCGCTCGCTTCACTCTCCAGGCTTGCGGGCGAAGCCAGCGGCATTCCCGCTCTTCCTCTCTCTTGCTGGACTACGTGGGTCAGTTCGTGGGCGAGGACGCGCTGGCCAAGGTCGGTTGTTGGATCGACACCTCTACCCAGATACACCTCGCTCCCAGTGGCGTAGGCCGCCGCGCCGTGCGCGTGCGCCCGCTCCTCTGCGTATAGTCCGCTGTGGATCTGAACTGCTTCGACGCCAAGTTTGCGGCGGATGGGCAAACGAAGAAAAGGAGAGGCGGGCGCGCTTGCGTTGACGCTTGCCGCCGGCGCAAAGACTGGGATGCCGGCCAGGGATTTGGCGGGCGCGGTGGCGTGGGAAGTCGTGGTTTCTGGCGCTTCTGTTTCTGGGGCGTCCGCCTGCGGAGCACGGCCTTTGCGCTGGACCGGCGCGCGATACGTTTGCGCGGGCGCGGCCTCTTGCAACTCCCGGCTAACCTTCCTCGCCGCCTTTTTCACCAACGCTGCGGTTTGCTCGCCCATGTCAGGCTCCCGGTCGCGCGAGAGGTTCGCGATTCTGGGTTAGCCACACGCAATGGCGATAGTATTTCGGGTCTTCGCGCTGCACGCGTTGCTCCAGCCGGCCTGCGATATGCGGGTCTTTCTTGGAGGGTCCGAGCAGATGGGTGAAGCCCAGGCGGGCAGCAATGTTCGCGCTATACGCATCCATGAAAGATGGAAACAAGTAGCGGATGTCAACGTCCGAAAACGGGGATTCACGATGCGCGCGATGATAACGGACGAAGGCCGACAGCGTGAATTGCTCGATCACCGGATTGAAGCCGGATTTTTCGGGAATGGCTGCCCATACGGAAGCATGGGCCGGACTGGTGAGCAAGTCCATCGCCGCGTTCGCGTAGTAACGAATGAAGTCCGTGTGCGTTGCGCCGAGAATGCCGCAATTTTCCTGGCGGGCATCGTAGTGGTCGCACGCGCGCACCCATTGCCACTCGACCGGCAATGACAAGCCGCGTTGGGCGAACGCATTCTCGATATCTCGCGCGCCACACCATTCATCGACGGGGTGGTGCTCCTCGGGGCACTGCGCGAATACCGGCGCATCGGTCAAACTCCGCGGCAGAGGCTTCCACAGAAAAACGTCGGTGTCGAGATGAACGAAGGGGCGGTCTTGAAGACTGTAGGCCAGCAGTTTGCCCATGGTCCACCAACCGATGTCGACTTTGCGGATGCGTTCGAGTTCGGTGGAGACGTGGGTGAAAGACAATCCCAACTGGTCAACGAGAAACGCAGCTCCGGCGTGGTCGGTGACCAGCATGGTCTCGTGGTAATGCCGGCGCGCGAGGCGGAGCGAAAGGCCCCAGGCGAGACAATGGTGCAGCGGATTGAGCCAGGTGCGTCCCATGTAGCCATGGAAGGGCTTACTCCAGAATGACCAGACGGCGCGCATTTTCCACTTCCTCCTTTCTTCGGAACTTCATTGGGGCGGATGATCACCCAAATTGAAAATTAAAGGACCCGAATCCCGAGAAAAACTCACCGGTACCAGATTCCAACTGCGGTGTCGCGGTGACGGTACAAGTGAATGGCCCTCCGGATGTGCCTGGAGCCAGTTGAATATTTACAGTAAAGGTCGGAGGAGTTGAAGTTGTGTTGCCCGCGGCAAAGGTGAGGGTCGAAGGTTGGAGCGTAACCGTCGCGGGATTCGCATCCGCCACGAGACTGACTGTGGTTGCGGCGACTGGAGGGGCTACCAGTGTTACAGAGCCCGCGATTGTTCCAAATCCATTAGCGTTCAGCGTTATGCTTGCCCCACTACTTTCTCCATTAAATGTGACTTCGTCTACCTCAGGCAAGGGAGCCAGATAGAACCAGCTCTCAAAGTCACTGGCCATGGCGCTGTTGCCAGACGGTAATGTCAAGTCGATCCTCGGCGTGTTGTCGCTGCGTACGCCAGGCTTCCCAAAACACTGGCCGTCCAAGAAAAGTGTTTTCGTCTGTCCACATTTGCCGCTGGTGGTCGCTGTTTGCAAATACACCAGGCGCCCAAACAGCCGAACCCGCGCTCGCGGGTACCAGTAGGTGCCCTCAGCGTAGGCCAACCCCAGCAGGTCGTTCAGTTCCTGGACAAAAAGCCTGTAATAGCGATCGTCTTCCCCACCCGACGGCAGGCTCCAGGTAAGAATCTCGCTTCTCAGCTCGATGACACCATCGAGCACGTATTCCTGTCTTATCACTCCCGTCGCTGCGGGGCCCAGCGTCATTGCGTTGGAAGACGCTGGCGGGGCCACGCTGGCCGGTTGCTGGGGCGGCGCTGGCGAGAGAGTTCGCTCGACGATTATGTGCTCGGTCAGCGATTGTGGTATCTCCAATGAAACCTGGAATACCGACGCATCAATTCGGCTGGTTGGATTGCGATCCAAAAGCAGCTCCAACCCCCTAGCCAGGAGGCGATCCAGAGTCATCAAGTCATCATTGATCCAACCAAGTCTTTCGATGTGCAGCGCGCTCGCGGACAACGGCGCGAAGAAGCTGCGCAGATCCTGGACCAAAGGAGCCCAGACCTCCGTCAGTCGCAAATCTATCGTTTCAACAGAATAAGACGAGGTAATCAGGGCCAGTGGCGCGGTGTAGATGTGAATGTAGTCGGCGGGCTGGAAGCACCCTCCACTGCTCCCACAGGGCGGCCAATCGATGGTGCCGGATGCGGTGCGCGCGGGAATGAGCCAATAGTCGCCGCTCCAGTAGCGGCCGGGAGTGAAGGTAACCCGGATTCCGTTCTCGATATCGATCGGCGCATTGAAAGAGGGTGAGAGCGGCATATCGCCTGCAGTGCCGGTCCCGGGCTGGTCCCAGCGGCGCACGCGGGGATTGTGCTCCAGGTTGACGGGGGAGATTATGGTATTGAAGGTGATTGAAGGCGGTTGGCCGGCGGCACTGACGCTCGCAATTTGCCAGAGTTGCCCGGGCTGATTCGGGGTGTCTCCGAACTCGTTGCTATCGTCGGCGATCTCAACCCACTGGTTGGCCGCAAAACCGAGGTTGGCGTCTCTGCCGAGGCTGTCGACAAAGAGAACAGTCTGTCCGTTGACTGTTGAGGACCCAGTAATCGCGGCGACAATCGAGGCATTCTCGCGCGACCATTTAAAGGTGGCCGTGGTTTCATCCCCACCCTGGTGGATTTCAACGCGATAGAGCTGGTTCTCCAAGCCTTGATAACCGGCGGGAGGAATCGGCTGACAGGAGCAATCATCGCCTGTGTTGCCCAGCGTGGCGCAGAGTTTGCCTGGCTTCTCCACTTCTAGCGCGGAACTTCTTTTGACAAGCGTGAGTTCTTCCGCGGAACTTCTCTTGACAAGCATGCTGACGGGAGAAGCGACCACCCGCCAGACAGTTTGCAGACGCGCGGTTGTGTCCGCCTGACCGAGGGCGGACTCCAGCAGACAGGAGTCGTCGAGCGCGGTGACCAGGCGCTGCCAGACCTGCAGCTCCACGCAGATCCCATCAATCTTTCTGGTGCGCAATTCTTCGAGAAGCTCTTCATCCATCACGCTGGGAGTAACGAAATAAGGCTGATCCATGTAATCAGTGGCTGAGCTCTCGCAGAGCAGGCCGTGGACGTAATAACGGCCTCCGGAGATGTGGATGCGAGCGGAAGAATCCTCGACGGTAATTCTGAATCCGGCGTCGTCCCTCGGACCGCCAACGCCGCCGATGGTATCGATGGTCTGCGTGCCGCGCAAATGCTCGTCAATGGCACACTGTTCGTTCGCGTCAGCGTCAAGCGAGACACGTCCCTGTTGTTGCAGCACGGAAGTAAAGTGCTGACCGGGAGTGAAACGTATGCGGCTAAAGTCACCTTTCATCATCCATCTCCATGCCCGGACTGCCGGGCGAGGTCGTACACCGCGAAATGGCTGGGGCTAGAGCAAGCCCACGCCGATGCCAACTACCTGTATGTCTTCGCCGTCGTCACAGACCGGGCGGGTGCTCCGCTCGCCGTAGCCATGAGCAACACGGGCCACCGGCTGCGACGCCGAAGGCACCAGAAAAATTCCCGCTTCAAGCGCAAAGGGAAGATATTCTCCCAGTCGAATCTGAACATTTCGTATGGCCTGCCACTCTTGCGTAAGGTGGTATGCGCCCATCTCCACTCCATCGTCGGCGCCATTCATCATGCAGACCGGAACATCGCCGCTGAGCATGGCATAAGAGGGCCTGCCGTATTCCAGCGTGATGAACTTGGGCAAGAGCGCGGCAGCATCGCTGGCCGTGTCCGGCAGACACTCGTAAGTCTGCGGCGTGATCGCCGGCGTGGGCAGCGAGCAAAAGCGGACGCATCCCGCCTGTCGGCGCTCACACCAGAGCGCGGCGGGCCACGAGTCGAGCCCCTTCAGCCGCGCATAAAAGATAGTGTTCGAAGCCAGAGTTAGTGTGTGCGCATGAACCTTGCCGATGATGGTGCTGTCTTCGACGATCAGGTCCGCGCCAGCCATCAAATCGGCTGCGGCGTAGGCCACCGCGCACGGTGAACCGGCGTCGATAATGCTGTCGCAGATGCGAACCGAAGCGCCCACGGTGGAGATGACGGGTCCGGCAATGACACGCTGCAACACCAGTGTGGCGGCAGGAGAAGTGACGATGATGCTGGGCTCACCGGGTTGCTTCGCGTGTCCGTTGATATGCAGGGCGACGCCCGGAACGACGGTCGAGTCGCAGACAAATACATTAGCAGCGTCACCGGCGACGTTGCCTGTAACTTTGAGCCGGCCCGAAAGCCAGATGCCGTTGATGTAGCAATTGCCCGGCAAGGGCGGCGATGCGAGATTCTCTCCCGGGATTGGTTGGCCGCTGATCTCGATGTCGCCGTGGAGCACAGCCAGAGAAGAATTGTAGATGGGGACATTTCCGTTGGCGCTGCTTACCTGCGCGGCGGCAATCCACAACTGGCTGGTCGCGGGCAGCAGGATGGCGTTCGCGCCCGTCAGATCGCAACGCAACGCGTTGACGTTTTCGAGAACGATCAAGCCGGTTGTGCCGGCGGGCTGCGTGTTCCATGTGGCAACCGCCGCTTCGAGTTCAACGCCGGAATCGACTGCGGCGTAGAAGCCGGGCTGGAGTGAGCTGAGTTGGGACAGGTTGGCGGACCTGTCGTAGGGGCCACCGCCGATCGGCACCGGAAAACCGTAACAGTAAGTGATGCGAATCTCGTTCGGGACCGGAATTTCGCTTCCCAGTTGAATGCGGCCCAGTTCGGGGTCGATGCCAACTTTGCCAGGCGGAGTGTCGCCCCATGAGTGGGCGCCGCGATCCGACAAATTCTGGCAGCAGATTTGCGAGACGTCGACGGGAACGCCATCCAGCAGAATCTGGATGCTGGTTGTGGAGGAGATCGCGGTTCCATCGACCGTGAAGGCGATCGAGTCGGCAGCGGAGTAAAACCTTTCCTTGTGGCGAGCGAATTCCCGGCGTCCAATCGGCTGTGCTACGTCGTAACGGGTCGTCAAGCGCTCGAAAGATACTCGATCGGCGCGCGTATTGAAGAGCGGAATGTTCTGTCCCAGCGGGCTGCACATGCAACGGCGCTCATCGATACGAAGGCCGGGCGCATTCTGCAGGCGATAAGCCTGCCAGCGCCACAGATACATGGCTAAGTCTGGGATGTTGGACTTGCCGCCGCCATGCAGGACGATGTCGAGCGGAGTCGGGTCGGGAGATTTGGGAACATAATTGCGCGGCGCGATGCGGCGCACGTCGATGGTCCGGTTCAACGTGTCGAAAGCGGTCCCAAAACGATTGAGTTGCTCGACTCGGCGAAGATCCACAGTGGTGTCGTGATGCGGGCGCACCAGCCTCATGCTTTCGGTGGTGATGAGACGCTTGAACTCTTCCACGCCGCACGCCGGCATTCCGGAAATATCCATCGCTACTTGTTCGAGAGCCAGCAGCGTGCCCTTGCGGCGCCGGTAGCCGATAGTGTTCGCGACTTCCGCGCGGCTGCCAAAAGCGGAGGCGGAGCTGATCTCGTAGATCCCGTTGCTTCCGATCAGATCGCCGATGTACGGAATAACCCACGAGGCGCAGGTCTCGATAAATTCGTCCGCGTAGAGCTGCTGCAGATTGTCTTGGATGAGCGCCAGTTGCTCCGCAAGCACGGTCATGAAAGCCTGCAAGGGCGCGCCGGCTTGCTGGTCGCGCGTCCGATAGACGGCCGGCAACAACGCGTAGAGTTGGTCGGCAGTCAGACTCATGAGGATTTCACCAGATTTGCTTGCGATGCGGGATCAAGGGTGAGCAGTTCAGCGCCCTGCGGCAGCGGCGCGGTCGCACCGGTATCAAGCCCACTGATCGGCGAAGCAGCGCCAAGGACTTGCGGCAGAAGCAAGGTCGCCGCCTGATCCTGCCGGTTGAACTGCGTCAGTTCCAGCGCGATGACGCCGGGGATTTGTTGAATGGTCTCGATGATCTGGCTCTGCGCGACTCCGTAACCTAACTGCCGGCTCTGGAAGTTGTAGGCATTGGCGAGCGCCTGCCATGCCGCCGCGAGCACCAGTTTGGGATCGTATTGAGAAGTATCGATCTGGATTTTGGCGCCTACTTCGAACAACACCGGCGCGTAGGAAACTACTTGAATGGGAACATAGGGACTGCCGTTGGCAATGAGCGCGTTGATCAAATTGATTACGGTCTGGTCGGTTTGGCTGTAGATTGCGCCGTTTGCGCCGGCAATAGTCAGCAACACTCCACGCGCGTTGCCGAACCACGTCCAGGTGGCGAGGGCTTTGGAAACGCCGGCGAAGGCCAGCGCAAAGTTCTGATAGTCCTCGAGCGAAACCACGCGGCCGATGGTCTGCACCTGGAGCGGAGCACTGACCCGCGCATCCGCTGCTGTGTCGGGGTCCGCTCCTCCCGACGCGGGCTGCGGATTTGTGACCGTCTTCAAGCCTTGCGGCCGGTCGAGCGGGAGCGAGAGCTGTCCGGTAGCAACGTTGCCGGCCGATCCGATTCCTTTGCGATAGACGACCCGGGTGTTCATCAGGCCTGTGGGCGGACGGCCGCCAGTTTCGCCGTTGCCGAACTCAACGTTTACCGTGCCATCGGCATTGACCGAGGTCACAAAGACGCGATCGGCCGGGCCGGAGTTGAGGAAGTTCGGCGCCTCGGACCAGCGCAGATTGTTCACCCACACCTGCAGTGTGGAGGCACAGCCCGAGGCCAGCGAGGAGGGCACGTAAGTCAACGGTTTCTGCCTAAGGGTGAATTCGAGAGCGGAATTAGTTGCGTCTCCGTTGCCGAGGATTTCGTTGGTCGTTTCGCCGTTGGTCGCGGTCGCAACATTGGCGTTTACGGTGACCGTACTGCGGTCGTAGGCGCGGGTGAGCGTATCGGTGAGTGTCAGTGTGGTGATGTCACCCGTGGTCGATACGCTGCTGATGATCGCGGCTTCGCTGGCGAGCGGGTCGCTCTTGGCGTCGGCGGGGAGCAACGTAATCCCCCAATTCGCCGCATTCAAAAGACCGGCAACGCCTGTCGTGGTCAGCACCTGCCAGATGGGGTCGCCAAACGGATAGCTGATTGGCGGAAAGGCGTCGATGAGGAAGACTTGTCCATCGTTCGCATTCAAACCGCTGGCGCTTCCTGTGGGCGAGAAGACCGCTTGCAGGGCGCTTGTTCCCATGCTGATCTTCATGCGCAGGCGGTTTCCATTGATGGCGATGGTCTGGCCCGCGGCGAGTTGCTGGCCGTCGACTATCTCAAGTTGCTTCTCAAACACCGGCAGCAACAGCGTGGAATCGTTCTGGTAGTTTGAAAACGGCCAAAGCGCCGCCGTGGGCAAGTAGGGAGGATCAACCGGAGTGAGCCGGGTACTCTGCACGTAGACGGTTGTGTCCCGGGTATCGATGACAACCGAGGTCAAATACCCAGAGCCAACCTGGACTGGCGGATTCTTGATCATCAATCCGTTGGCCAGCTTCAACTGTGTGGTTTTACTGGTGACAAGGAAAGCATTGGGTGAAGTCTCGGCGGCGGATTGCACATTGAAGACGGCAGGACCATCTGCCAGGTTTGCCGCGACGATCCACTGCGGCTCGGCACTGGGATCCTGACTCGGCGCGAGACCGGGATACGAGGCATCGAGGTTGATGGCCGGGGCGGTGAAGGGCGCGGTGAAGTTCCAGTCAGTGGTCGCAGGGTTTTCCTTCGTGGTACCGAATGTTGGCCAGCCCAACACGTTCGTGAGGCCGCTGCCCGCGACTACCGCCAGCGATCGGGGATCCACGGATTGAGCGCCGAAGAGCGCGGCGCGCTTCCGCAATACATAGATGTAGGCGGTCGCATCGTTGGACGTGGGCCACACGAGGGGCTGGTCCCACACCACCAGCGTCTGTTTCGCTGGCGCATCGATCTGCACCGCGGAAACAAAATGGAAGTCGGCCTGTGCAGACGAATTCACTGTTCCGCTCGTGACCTGCTGGTGAAACGCCTGGTTGACGAAGAGCAACGCATCGCCAGGATTGAGGTTGTTGCTGACGCCGTCGATCCAGATGGAAGTTTGACCATTGCTGAGTCCCCACGCGATCGAGGTCTGGACCGCCATCTGGTTCTGCTTGATTAAGGCGACGATGGCGTTCGAGGTTTCAAAAACCTGCGGCGTTTGGCCGGGACCAGGAACGCTCTGCACGCGCGTGCCCGCGGGAATGGTTACGTTATCCGGCGCGCCCGGCGCGGGGTTGAGCGAGAAGGCAAGGTAAGCGGAAGCCGCGACCCCCGGCGATGGCTTGTAACCCACCAGGGCTGCCAGTTCCATGACCGAGCGATCGTCGATGGCGCAGCGCAGATAGTTTTCGTTGGCGAGGCGCTCCTGATAGAAAGTGAGTATGTCGCAGACCACGGCCCAGGTGTCGAGGAAGGCGATGGAGAAGTCCGAGCTGTCGCGAGTACGCAGCGCTGCCAGCGCCGGCAGATCGGAGTCGGAGAGCGCAGCCAGCATGCTCGCGTAGAACGTCGCGTAGCGCCCGATGCGATAGGAGACCGCGGTCAGCGCAGGCCGGTTGGTAATGGCCTCGGGCGTTTCCATCTGCACGCCGGCGCAGCAGCCGCAGAGTTGCTCGTTGTTGGGCGGGCAGGAGCAGCTCATTTGCCACCATCCATGGTGAGAGCAAACTGTCCGAGGTCCAGACGATTGGGATTGTTGTCGCAGTGCGCGATCTCCAGCCGTCCCATCTTCAAATATCCTTGCGCGATGCCGTCGACCAGAGGATCGTCCAGACCGGATGCGTCCATACGGCGAAACTTCAGCGGCGTCACCGAGACCACTCCTTCCACGCCTTGGGCCGCTGCAATCAACGGGCTCAGGTAGATGGTCTCGCCGAAGGTGAAGTTGCTGGGCGCGAGCAAGCCGGGTTGGCCATCGCACTGATTGCCGGAGATGAAGAGCTGCAACAAGGCGTCGTGAACATCGCTGCGGAAATGATTGGCGGCAACGCAGATCTCGAAGGCAATGTCGAGGCCAACCATTACCGCGCCCTCAACCTGCAGATCGGTCCCGGCCATGCGCAGCAGGTTCAGTCCTTGTTTCACGGTGCTGACCAGCGCGGCCGTAGGTTCATTGCCGCCGGTTGCTTCGACGGAGACAAATGCCGTGTACCAGCTTCCCGTCCAGCGAAAAGTTCCGCGCGCTTCCTCCACTCCCGAGATCAGTTCCGCCTGATTGCCGTAGTCGTCTTCGGTGACACATCGTTGCTGGGTGTTGAAGGCAAAAGGAGCAGTTTGCTGAATGTGCTGGATGGTTTCTCCGTCCACACCTCCGGCGGCAGGCAGTGGATTGCGCACCATCGCGATGAGGATAGGCTGCGCCAGCACGTGAACGAGCGTGTCGCGGCCGACATTTCCCGCGCCTCCGTTGCCCACGCGATAGGTAGCAACAAAGTTTTCTCCCTGGTCCGCAGGCGCTCCATATTGGCCGTCGCCGAAGCGGAGAAAAGTGTTGCCGCTGCTGTCGATCTCCGGTACAAAGTTGGTCTGGTCCGCGGAGCTGGAGAGCAAGTCCTCTTGCGGCGTCCAAGGGTTGCCCGCGCCATCGATCAGGCTGATGACCGGGCTCGCCGTCTGCCCTGTCTCCGCCAGTTGCGAAGCGGGCGCCAGGGGATTGAACACGGGCGCAAAAGTAAGCGGCGACTGCGCCAGATGCGGGAAATAACGCGGGCGCGGCGTGTCGACGATGGACTGCGTTCCGCAACTGCAGCTCGCCGCGGTAATGGGAGCCAGAGGCGGCGCCCCGACCGTTGGCAGTTGCTCGCCGTTCACCCAGCGTCCGTGATCGGCGGGGACAATGTTGCCGCGAGCCACGCTGACGTCGGTGAGCTCAGTTTGAGGCGCAGTGGTGGTGGCAGAGAGGCAGAGCGGGAAAGGCAGCGCGTCGGCTTGATCCCATCGCACGTATGTGATGGGGTCGAGCGTAAGCGGATCGCGGAGAAAGTCGCTGCCACTGTAGTTTAGAGAATTGACGTGGGTCAAACGCACAGCCCAACGGTTCGCAGGATTGGCATCGCCGGGATCGCCGGTGTCGGGCCCGACGATTTCCTCAAAAATAAGATAGCTGCCCACCGCGAGCGACGTCAGCGTGCCGGCGAAGGTTGCTTCGGTCGATCCGGGCGGCAGGCAGCAGTTCGCGTCGCTCCAGGTATAGAAGCTGATCTTGTTCTGCTCAAGACAAAGAGTGGCCGGTTGCAACGTCAAAAACTGAAGGCCAGTGGCCGCGAGCTGTTGCAAGGTCTCGGAAGGCGCAGTGGGAGGAATGACCGGGGGCAGTCCCGGCACCAGCGGATAAACCGCCGTGCCCTGAGGCAAGCCGACTCCATCTGCGATGGTGTGAAAATAGAGCCAGACGCGGGCATTGGAACCTTCGTTGACGGAATAATCCACCAGCCGCGCATGACGGCGGGCAGAGATGCGGCTGCGCGCGGTTCTCAGGTAGGCTTCTGTGCCGATGGCGTCCTGCTGGTAGCTGATATGGTCGGCGGCATAGGCCATGGCTTCCAGCATTGCTATGCCGTTGTCGGGAATGTGCCTCTCCTGCCATCCCGGCACCAGCACGGCGAGGCGGTCGAGCATGGTTTGACGGAAGCTGTCGTAGTCGCGCGCCAGGTAATTAATGTCAGGGGGAGTGGCAAGGCTGGGCGGACAGCAACTGTCGGGCAGGCAGTCGCTGTTGGTCGGGCATCCCGCCTTGAACGAGAAGGAGACGCGCGCCAGCGCAGGGTCAATGTTATCGGGCGGCTGCCAGGTGTCGGCATTCGCGGTGAGGGTCAAGTTGTAGATCGAGAAGTCGCCCGACTGGTTGAGGTTGATGACGAACAGATTGGGATTTTGAGCATTCGGTGGAGTAACGCAGTCGACCGTAACTTGTGCCGTCGATGACGAACCGCCGCTGATGCGAATCTGTGCCGCGTCCAGCGTGACATTGGTCGCGGGCTTGAGCAGCCAGAGCAGCAGTTGCTTGCATCCACAATCTGTCCCGCTGGCGCCGACCTCGAGGAAGTCGATGCCGTTCAGCGTGGGATGCTGCAGCACCAGCGAGCGCCGATTTTTCTGGGTGCAGAAGAAAATCATGCGGTCACTCCAAAACTGACTTGCTGGGTTTGCTGCTGCTGCGTTTGCAGGATGGTGTATTGCACGACAATGTTCAGCGTCGATTCCTGCACGGTGACCGTAACCGCCTGCACCTTGACCAGATCGGAAAGCCACTGTTGCAGCGAAGCCTGGATGAGTTGCTGCTGCGCGGCGGCCAGAGAATCGTTGAGGCCGGCGAAGACGAGCTGCGCCGTGCCCGTCCCAAAGGTGGGACGATTCACCCGTTCTCCGGCTGCGGTCAGCAAGAGCTGCTCGATCATGTCCGCCACGTGCGTCGCAAGATCGGTTTGCGCCGTCCATCCGTTCGGGCTGAAGCCGTATGGAAACTGAAGGTTCATGTCGTCCTTAAAGCGCAGTCCTTATTACGCAGTCCTTTATTTATCCCCACTTAGGTAGCAGTTACGCGTGTCTGCATAACTACTGGAGTTAGTGGCGTACTTGGTGGCACTCCGATTCCCTGGCCGCCATCGATTACCAGGGGCGTGCCATTCGAGGTCACCCGGGTCGTACCCACAATCCATTGGCCGGTCACACAGGGCGGAATGGAGGGAGGAACTCCGGGACAACCGGCCACTGTCCAAGGGTCGGACAACAGCGCGGTAGGCTGATTGTCAACCAGAACCTGCGAGTTGGGCACGGCGGGNNGCCTGTCCCCCATGCGAGCACATCACAGTGGCGCCGACATGCAGCAAAAAACCCGGCATGGCCTCATCCCCTCTCTTCTTTTTTCTAAGTCACCTGCAATGCACCCTGGTTGACGCTGACACTTGGTCCGGACATGACTATGGACGCGCCCTGCCCGTTGTCGATCGTGATCCCCGTGTCATTGATCGCGATGTACGCTCCGGTTGACGACGTGAGAATGATTCCTCCCGTAGGGCCGGACATATCGCTGATGACGAAGGTGTTCATCTCCACGGTTTGCATCACCACTTGCTGCGTGTCGGGCGTGGCGGCCAGCGCCTGCGAGGGCACTTCGTCCGAGGAACCCCAGAAGCAGCCCACCCAAATGGGATAGTCCGGGTTCCCCTGCTCGAACTCGATCCACACGCCGGAGCCGACTGCGGGGGTCACATAGAATCCGTTCTGACTGCCCGCGAAAGGCAGGCACGGCATGGCCCACGAACTGGGTATGACATTGGACACGTCCGCCACTTGCACCATGAGCCGGCCCATCTGCATGGGATCGGTGTTATCCAGCACTGTGGCTCGATACTTACCGAAAAGCTTGTCCATCCAAATCCTCCCCAGAAAGCTAAAAGGCGACCGCCGGAACCACCGGCACGGTGGAGACCAGGCCGTTGCGCTTGAGCGTAAAACTTTGCTTGTACTGCCCGAGCTTGATGCGATGCGTCGTGCTTTCGACGTAATGCAAACCATCGAATGCCATCCCCGCGCCGCGTACGCCTACCAGTCCGCGCGCTTTCAGCGGTTGCCCATAACGCAGCACGTCGAGCGTGCCATCGCCCGAAACTATGTCGGAGGTCTGCGAACTGCGGCTGATCGCGGCCATCAGCGCATCCGCGGCAGTCAACTTTGCCGTGTCCTTTATCTGCTCGATCTTCTGCGGCAGCGGAATCAGAGCGCCGAGAGGAGGGTCGAGCGGATTGACCGACGGCATCGTTATCGGTATGGTGCTCTTGCTGTTCGGTTCCTGGATGTAGACCAGCGGCGTCACCGACGACTGCGGCTCGTAACGGAAGTTCAGACTCTCCACGTTGGTCCACGTATCCATATTCACGTTGAGCGCCGGCTGCGGAATGCCGATGCGCACCTGCGGACCCCAATACGCGGTGCTGGTACCAGGCGCGGGGCCGGGCTCGATGTAGAAAACGTAGCCAGCATCGCTCGCGAGCTGTTGAATGTAACTGAGATCCGTATCCTTCTGCGAGGGAGTGCGCTCGACAGGTATGGGCGCATCGGGCGAGACCACGGGCAGGACGACCGGGATAATGCCAAAAGCGGCATATTTGGCGAGGATGGTCAGAACGCGAAGGTCCGGCGTCATGGCCGGATAAGGCAGACCGGAAAAATCCACCAGGTCCATGACCGCGGTAAGATCTTCGCCAATGATGGTTAGCTGGGATGAGCCGCCCATCGCGTCGGGCGTGATCTCGTGATGCTTGATCACGCCGTCGGCGATGACCTGTGGAAGCCCGCCGAGCGTGACCACGAGAATCACGCGCAACAGGGGAATGGGCGCTCCGCCGGTGAGCATGAAGAGCGTCTGCAACGGAGACTTATTGGCCAGAGTGAAGGCCAAGGAAAAGCCGCTCTTGCCCACCGCCGATACCGTCACCTCCGCCGACACCAGGGCATCGATCAACGGCTTCGGCGCCGGCACGGCAACCATGGGGCCGATGAGGATGGTGAGGTAGAGCGGGCTAGCCATTACGCGCCCCCGCCGGAATGCCTGAGCCTAGAGGTATCTGAATCGTGGAGCCGGGCTGCGCGGCGAGGGCATCTGGATCCATCGACGTATTCGAGTCGCAGATGAGCCAATAGAGCGTCGGATCGCCGAGATATTTAGCCGCAAGGTTGTCGATGCGGTCGCCATCCGCCACCGTGTAATTCTGCAGCGACTTGTAGATACTCGCGGACGGAATGATTCGCCGCTGCAAATACTGCACCATGGTGCCGTTGGGAAGCACCAGGCTCTCAACTGTCGCTCCGTAGTAGCGGCTGTTGGGATTCGTCGGACCGCCGTTGCCGGCAGCGGCCAATACCAGGGATTGAATCGCGCTGCTCATATCACATTCGCGGTGCAAGCGCCGCGAGCGTCTCCTTCGTTGCCTGATAGGTCATGTAGAGTGAGCCCGCAGGGTTCCCGAAGCCCACGTCGTTTACGTTGAGCACGCGCATGCCAATCGACACCTTGGCATGGATGGGGTTGAGCTGTGGATCGAAGAACTCTTCGGTAATGTCGAGGTCGGTGATGCGTACGGGCGTGACGCGGCTCTTGCTCCACACAAAAAGCGTGAGCGACGATTCCATGGGCAGGATCTCCAGCGTGCCGGCATTCGTGAGAGCTTCATTCGTGTTCAGCTCCGAGGTCGATGGATAGACAAGCAACTCCAACACCGCCAACTGCGGCTGAATGCCATAGGCGATCGTGTTGGAGTCTCCGGCGGCGAGCAACTCGGTGGCGTCGATCTCCGCCGTGCACCTGATGGTCTCGATCGGCGGCGCTTTTAAGCGCAGAACTTCCGAGCGGTCCGGCTCCTCGCTCACGGTCTGCGGCTGCAGGGAGCGGGTGATCGACTCCGGGTTATATTGCAGAGTAATGGTCTTCTGCAATGCGCCCGTGTTCGGGTCGACGGCGAGGATGGCGCCTTTTACCAGGCGTGGCGAAACGTTAGGCATGGTCGTTATCCTTTCCTCCACGATTCATCCGGAGAGTGGTTCTGTTTCGAGCCGGGCTGTGAAGGTTGGCCTTCGGAGCGGAGTTCTTCGGAGCAATTCACGAAAGATGGCGCTTGCCGCGCGCTCACCCATCCCTCGCGCGTCCAACCCCGAAGGCAGCACCCCGCCGTCGATGCGGCGAATGGTTGAGGTCCGTGGTCCGGAAACGAAGTGGGACCAGGGCTCGCCTTGCGCTGCCGCTTGCGTCAAGGTGTCGATCCGAGCCTGGAACGCCGCAATGAATATGCCCTGCTCGCTGGGGGCAAGGCCTTCCACGTTCAGACGCTTGATGTGCAAGTTCAAACGCCGAGGGTTCAAGCGCGTGCGCGAATTCGCTTCGCCTGGCCCGGACGACTTCTGCGCTGCATTGGCCGGCGTCGAGGATGGCGCGGCGGCAAGCTCGGTTTTTACAGACTGCAGAATCATATCCAGCCTCGCGTCTCAGCCGGGGTAAGCGAACGCTCGAGCTTGCCGTATTCGCAGCGCGCGCCTTCAAGGATGTGTTTCATCCCAATCGGTTGTTTCTCTTCGGCCGCCAGGAAGGCGGCTTGCAACGCAATGTTGCGGATCACTCCGCCGGGGACATTGAGCTGGGCCAGTCGCTCGTAGTCGAGCCGCTCGACTGGAGTTCGCGCCGGAAAAATACGCTGCCATATCACCGCCCGGCGCGCCGCATCCGGATACTGGAACTGCACGATAAAGCGAATGCGGCGCACGAAGGCGGGATCGATCACCTGCTTCATGTTGGTCGTAAGGATGGCGACTCCCTGATACGCTTCCATCCGCTGCAGCAGGTAGCTGACTTCGAGATTGGCGTAGCGATCGCGGCTGTCGCGCACGTCGGTGCGCTTGCCGAAGAGGGCGTCGGCTTCATCGAAAAGCAAAACGGCGCTACTCTCTTCCGCGGCGTCGAAAATGCGGCGCAGATTCTTTTCCGTCTCGCCGATGTACTTGCTGACCACGGTCGAGAGATCCACGTGAAACAGGTCGAGATCGAGAGTGCCGGCAATGACTTCGGCGGCCATGGTTTTACCTGTGCCACTGGTGCCGCTGAACATCGCGGTTACGGCGAGTCCGCGCGCGGAGCGTTCTTCAAATCCCCATTGCCGATAGACCAGCGCGCGCTCGCGAACGTGGGTCACGATCTGCCGCAGGGTCTGCTTTTGCGGCTCCGGCAGGATGAGGTCGTCCCACTGCGCGCGGGTCTCAATGCGGCGCGCCAGTTGATCGAGTGAGCGGCGCGAACGTTGGCGGCAGATCTGCCACGTCTTCTCGCCCCCGTCGCCAGGGCCGCTGGCCAGGTTCGCGAGTGCTCCAGCAAACGCAATTTCGGCCGGAGGCAGATCGAATTGCTCGACGATGCGTTCGAACATCCCGTTCATCTGGTGCGCCAGCGAGCCCAGGCTTTCGCTCCACAACGTGCGCCGCTGCTCCACCGATAAAGTGGGCTGAGGAATGCGAAGACCGGGGAGATGCTCCAGCGTCAACTCCTGCGGCATGCCGACTGCGATCGGCACGTGAAGGCGTGCGCAGAACGCCGTCATGGCTTCAATTTCGTCGGCCCGCTCCCCGTTACCACTCTCTATGTAGAGCGCGGACCCGGTGAGGACCGCCTCCCGCGCCCAGCGTCGAGCCAGGCGGTCACGTTCGACCGGACCGGGTGGAATTTCTGATGCGCGCAGTTGGGCGAGCCCGAAGCCGCAGGCGTCTGCGATCTCCTGTGCCATCGCCATGCGCGTCTGCTCGGTCCTCGCAACCAGCAACAGAGGCATGGGCGGGGCGCCGTTATGGACACCGCCAAGCCAATAGCGAACACCCAGTTCCATGGCATTGGTCCGCTGCAAGGGCGAGGCCGAACCCCGTCTCGGGGCCACCGGCCGGATCACCGGTGCCAGCGCTTCGTCGGCGGTCGGCACTTCCAGCAGGTAAAGAAGAATTCGCGGATCGATGCGCAGCGCGCCGGTCACGAGCGAGTCCCCGGATTCGACTTCCAGAAGCAGCCAGCGTCGCAGCGGACTGTAAGGACTGATCGCACTCCAGTGAGGATTTTTCAGACATGCGAGCGCGAGACCGAAAGTGGGCCGGCACTGTGGCACCGTGTTTGGTGGCAGCGCGGCTAAAGCCCCGGCAAAGCGCGGATCGATTTCGACGCCGGCGCAAAGCAAAAGCAAGTCACGCTCAAAACTGCTGAGGCCAAAGGACTCCGCGAGCCGCTCCAAAGGCGCATGACCGGTCTCCGTACTGCATGCATCGAGTGATTCGGCGGGCAGCCCGGCATACTGTGCGAGCGCCGAATACACAGGCGCCAGCGCCCGCGAGATTCCGGTACCCGGCTGATGGAGAACAGTGCTCATGTGATCTGCACCAGGGGAAGGAATTTCCCGTATGTTGGACTGGCCGGGTTCGTATCCAAAGTTAACGCGCTCTGGGCCCGATCAATCTCGACCCGGAGCGGCACGGTTGCGGGAAGCGTAAAGGGCAGACTGGCGGCATCGGGGATGGGGAAATCGAGTGTGGGCGACACCGCGGGCCCGCTGGTCCGCGGCGGAATTGAGATCGCAAAATCGCCCAGAAAAACGACGGCCGACTGAAATTGTCCAACGCTGGGACTGAGTGCAAGTGTAAGCGTGCCACCCGAAGCGACTGTGATCGGAGCAGCGGTCGTAATCAATGGCTGAACCATGAAGGGCATGGCGTTGGAAGAGGCGCCAGCGTGGGGATCGCTGGGCACTCCAAAGCTCACGCGGGTTACGATGCGCACGGTCGTTACTCCCGCCTGCAACGAAGCGGGAACCGTCACGGCAATGCTCTGCGATCCCACCGAATCGGGTGGAAATGGCGTGCCATCGTTGAAGGCAACGAGAGTATCCGTCGCCGTGTCTCCGATAAAGTTCGTGCCTGTAAGGGTGATGGCCTGGCTCACGCCAGCCATCGGCGGCGTCACCGCGCTGATGGTGGGACTCTGCAGGGGAACGACTTTAAGCGTGCGCTGCTGCACCGGTAGGTTGGACTTCAGGGGCTGCGTCTCTTCGATCAGCACCACCGACACGCGGTACGCAGTCGTGGCGCGATAGTGGGTGGAGAAGGCCATCCACAGGCGCGAAATTTCGTCATTCGTAAGCGCGTCGGGCGTGATCCTGATCGACTCGAACTGGAAGGGCAAAGTGGTTCCCGCAACCGCCTGCACCTCGACCGACGGACTGGGGCTGTTCGCCGCGGCTGAAAGCCAGGTTTGAATCGCGGCCTGCGAAAAAATCGGCGTCTCATGGAATTGCTGCATCGCCCAGCCCAGCAGGATCTCGGAATCGAATTCACCCGGCCCGTACGCGCTCATCAAGTAGTGCAGGTCGAGCGCCAAGGGAGGGTTTGTAAGGCGATTCCCCCGACTGTCGTAGGCCGGCAGCCGCGAATTGCGAAACGCGGGATCGAGGCTCGAGTAATACATAAAGAGGTTCAACCGTACCGGTTCCTCTCCACTTGCCAGCACAACATCGGGCGGAAGCACGCTGACGCTCGCTGTATTGCCGTAAATCGTAGCCGGCCCTCCTGCGGAGGCTGCCATGGCATTCGTCAGAAACCACTTGAGCACGACACTTACCCCCGCAACCGCCAGGTAGTCGCTCATCGACCATTTCGCTTTCCGCGCTGCAGATAGTTCTCCAGCGTCACGCGGGGATGTGCTTCCAAGCGCTTCCTCGCCGGTGCTGGCCGCGCGGAGCGGAAGTCAATACTGCCGATGGAAACATTTATCTCGATCGGCGATTCCAGGAATTCGGGAGACGATGCAGGGGACGAGGCGGTCAGCGGTGTTGCCTCCGCCTTTTTCCCGTGCGCCGGAAACGCCGCAAATTCATTCGACAGGTGTGCCGAACGGTTCTCTCTCGACATATCCTTCGGCGCGGGTAGTAAGTTCGATGGCGAAACGACGCCGGCTACCGGCGGATCGTCGAGAGTGGATCTTTTCGATGCGACGCTCCCAGTCTGTTCCGCCGCCTGAGGCGCAAGTGATCTTTCCATGGGGAGTTTCGCCTCATCCCGCGAGGATCGCGCTCCTTTCTCGGCGGGCAATGCAGGTCTCACCCGCGGAGGTTCCATCGGAGGAAGTGGCGACGACTCGACTCGCTGATCGTTAGCTCGCTGATCGTCGACTCGGATTCGCTGAGTGGAGTTGGCTGCGTTATTTTGTTCTAAACGCGACGGAGTCGAAACTTCGCCGTCGACCTGCGCGTCCCCTCGAAACGGCACGACCAGGGGCGACGGAAATGATGCACGCGAGCGCCGGTCCGGTTCGGCTCCGCTGCTCCAGTTCTCCTGCACATCCTCTCGAACCGGCGGCTCCACCGAAAAAGTGGATGGCACTACCGGCCGCAACGCCGAAAGCGGCCCTCGGGCCCGCTCAATCATGCGATCCAACCGTGTGCTCATGTCCGCACCATGGCGAGATAGTTTTGCCTGCGGTGGAAGCTCATGGCGAGGATCGCCGACTCACTCCAGCCGTAGGCGTACGCCAGTTCGTGAACTTCGCGAAGTAGGCGCTGGGCTGCGTTGCGCACCTCGAACCAGAGAAATCGTCCAATGTCGAGGTCGGCCATTTCGACGGCTCCGCACTGTGGGCACGCGGCAGCACAGGTAAACTCGGCGCCCTCATGGATTTCTTCGAATACTTCCGTGGCACAGTCACGCACCGCGTCTGGCGCTTCACTCCAGCGTGCGGCGGCGCCAACTGGATCCACCAGCGAAGTACAACGTTCGAGCAGCGTCTGCTTGGACGAGGATTGATCTGGCATTCTGAGCGCGGCTTCGAGGTCGCGCGTAGTGGCGGGCTCCACATTGACCCGCCACCCGTTCACCTGTCTCTCGGAGGGCGCGACGGGTGCGGAGAGCCGTAAACGCTCTAGAGGCTCGATCACACTGGAGAGATCAAGTGTGAATTCCATTTGCGCGGAGCACTCGCGGCAAGGCAGCGTTGCGCGCAGCCACTCGCCGAACGTCATTTGCCGCAAGCGCCAGAGCTCAAGATCGCGCTCTGCCAGGCTCAGGGCAGCTACGCTCTCGCGGGTTCGCTCTGGAGACGAGACGGTCAGCAGTGTCAGCGCGCGAGCTAAGTCGCTTTCGCGGGAACCTCGGTCCCAAGCGGCAAGCAACTGCTCACCAACCAGCGCATGCATAACGTCCACCCCATGAGGACAAGTTCGAGAACAAATTCGTTGACGGCGTTGAGCCAGTCGGATTCGCTCAGGTGGACCTAAGCATTGTTCGAAACGAAGCTAGGTTCCGTGGGTTCGACCACTGACAGATCGCGTTCCCAACCCTCGTTTTCGAGCTTCAAGTGCTGAATCGCCACCGCGTTCGCGTTGGCATCGAGATCGGGCAGGGCCTGAAATTCCGAAACCCAGGTGCGGTAGACAAAATAGGCGATCACCTTCTGTCCGGCTTCGTTGTAGACCTCGATGATCACGTCCTTGCGGAAATCCTTGAGCGAAACCTCCGAGCCGAGTCCGGCGCCAAGCTGCCACACCTTGGCGGCCCACTGCTCGAAGTCGGTGTCATGGGTGACGCCGCGCTCCAGTGTGATCGCGTCGAACTCGGTGCGTCCCGGTGATTTCCGGCTGGTGCTGGGATCGCCGCCTTCGCGGTGCTTCACGACTTCCGTGGTCCGCTTCAGCCCTGTGACTTTGCTGACGCCCGCCACGTACTTGCCGTCCCACTTCACTCGGAAATTGAAATTCTTATACGGATCGAAGCGTTGCGCGTTCACCGTGAATTGCGCCATGGGTTACTTCCTTTCTCGATTCGCCGAAGTACGATTTGCCTAGGACGATTTGCCTACGAGGGTTGAGCGCCAGCCATCTGCTGGATTTGGATCACGACAAACTCGGCCGGTTTCAGCGGCGCAAACCCGACCAGAATATTGACGATGCCAAGGTCGATGTCAGTCTGCGTCGTCGTTTCGCTATCGCACTTTACGAAATACGCGGCGGCGGGTGTCGATCCCTGAAATGCTCCCTGCAAAAACAGGTTCTGCATGAACGATCCGATGTTGAGCCGAATGGAAGCCCACAGCGGCTCGTCGTTGGGCTCGAAGACAACCCACTGCGTTCCCTGGTACAGACTTTGCTCCAGGAACAGGGCCGTGCGCCGCACCGGCACATATTTCCATTGATTGGCGTCGGCATCGGCGCCCACCAGCGTCCGCGCGCCCCATAATATGGAACCGTAGATGGGGAAGGTACGGAAGCAGTTCACGCCCAAGGGGTTCAGCTCACCGTTTTCGGCGTCGGTCATTTTATAAACGAGCGATTGCACACCGTTCAGGGTGGCCTGCGTGCCGGCAGGCGCCTTCCACACGCCCCGCTTCGAGTCGGTGGTGGCATAGACGCCCGCAACCACTCCAGAGGGAGCGAACGTTCGCAGCATTCCGGGGTTGAGTGGATCGAGCAAGCGCAAACGCGGGAAGAAACAAGCGCCGTTTTCGTCGCTCACGTTCAAGCCGCTGGTCTTCCAATCCACTGCCGACAGAATGTTGTTCACTTCCGGTGGAGGATCGATCAACAGGAGCGCCCGCTTGCGGTCGCAGAGCGCAATGGCCGCGCTGTAGACACTGTTCGAATCCACATTGGGGTCGTGCGCATTCGGGTTTCCGGGAAGCGCGCGGGTGGCGTCGGGAATGCTCAGCAGGTTAAAGATGTCGACGTTGGTGAGCGCGTAAATGCCGGTGTTCAGGCTGGGATCGCCGATCAGGTCTTGCGTCCACGGCAAACCTGAACCGTTCGTGCCCTGGTTCGCGCTGGTGAGATCGGCGCTGGTGGCAGCTGAATACCAGTGGTCGGCGGCGCCGTTGCCGGTGCCCAGCGCATAATGAGCGACGTTCATGTTGGCGGTGGGAGTGGTGGAAATTCCCAAGGGATCGGTCGTGGGCGCTGGCGAGTCGAAGGTAATAATCGCGTCTGGATACTGCGGAAGCGTGGCGTTGACCCGAATCGCTTGCCCGGCGCCTGTGCCAGCCACCGAGCATGCCACCGAGGCGCCCGGCAACTGCACCGCCAGCGCCGCATTCAGCGCCTTCTGGAGTTGCGATGCCAGACCGGCAACCGTTTGCGGAATGGGCGCGCCTTGACCAAACACGGTCACCGCGGCAATAGGCAGCGGCGAAGGCGGTGTAGTCGGCTGAATCACGCTGAATGGCACCGTGAAGGCGGCGGTTGCTATCGATCCAATCACGGTAGCGGAGCTGGTGGCAGACCCGGTCCCGCCGTAACTCTTAGCCAACGTGAGCTGTGTGTCGTTTTGAACGGATGCAATCGTGTATTGGGTATTCGTGTTGTCGGCCCCGAATACCAACTGCTGGCCGGCCTGAACCGAGGTCGTAAAAGTGGTGCCCGTACCGGTAACGGTAGTGGAGGCGGAAACATTCACCGTGCCCGCGAGAGCTTTGGAAGCGAGCGCGGCATTGACCGCCCCGATGGTGATCGGCTTGCCCACCAGGCCCGTCTGCACGGGTGGCACGGTAGGCGATGGAGAGCCAACCGATACACTGACCAGTTGTGAGCCGTTGTCGGGATCGTTGACGATCGAGGCGACGAAGTTGGCCCGGTTGGAGTTCATCGATAGCAGCGGGAAAGGCTCAATCGTGCCGTCAGCCAGATTCGTCACCGTCAAATTGAAGGCGGTCGGATCCACGTAGTAAATCGCCGTGCCCGAACCACTAGTCCCGGTGTAGTTCTGCGCGACGCCACCGGAGCCGAGAACAAGATCGTTGTCGTCGGTAATCGACAGGATCTGATACGGCGTTTGCGTGGAATCTACCGAGAACACCAGCCAGTCGTTAGGCGCAAGGTTGGTTTTGAATCCGGCTAAATTGCCGGTTACGTTAGGCGAGCCGTTGGTCACGGTCAAGGTGCCACTCAGTTGTTGACCTACATTGGCAAAGTCGATATCGATGATGATCTCGCCATTGGCCCATGCGCCGCTGCTGAGGGCATTGAAGGTGAGTCCGCCGAAAACCACCTGGGCCTTCGAGGCGCCGTGCCTCGGCACTCGCACCACATAAGCCTGGCTTCCGCCATTCTGGAAGAACTGCTGCACGGCATAACTCAATTCGCTGTCCGCGGCGAGTCCGCCGAAAAGACGTTCATAGTCGGAGAAACTATTGAGTAGTTCGGCGCGACCGTCGATTCCCGTTGCCGTGTAGCCGACAAATGCCGTGATCGATGTAGCCACGCCGGTGATGGGATGGGAAGAACTGATTTGCTCGGTGATGTAGACACCAGGATAAGTAGGCGACGCCATAAGGCACCTTCTTCCAAATTAGGTTTTTGGCCCGGGACCCCAAAAGCTGAAGTGATTCAGCCTTTACCGATGGAATACAACAGACATGAAAAGCGACAAGGGAAGTGGCACGGCTATTTGTGTCGCGTAGTTTACCCCAGCGGCCCAAGTGTGTCAAGCTAAAGTTCTGATTTTTGGAGTGCCGTTTTTAGAGCTCCGTTTATGACGGAAAGCAAATGCCGCGCGGAAGCGAGCCACCACCACCAAGCGCGTGGGAGCAAGCGATAAGCCAAGTGACAAGCAATGAGCGGCAACAAGCCGGAAGCCCGAGTGCGGGGCGTTTCGGGCGGAGAAACTTCAAAAACGCTCCCGCAGTTTGCGGCTTCGTGCCGGGCGGCGACGTATAGACCATCCCCACGAACCAATTTCTGCGGAACTACCCCGGCGGAGCCATGCCTGCGGAGCTATGCGCTCACACTCAGGGCATTGCTGCTGCTCGTCGCGCTGGCATTGAGCAGGTTCAAAATGATCTCGTATTTACTCTGCTGTGGGTTGAGGTTGATGGTAACGGGCTCGGAGGAGCTGTTATTTTGTCCCTGAGCGGCGTCAATCAGAACCTGCCCTCCTGAACTGCCGCTGCCGAGATTAATCGTGATCTCTCCGGGAGAAGTGGCCGAAGAACTGCTTCCCTGCCCGAGGTTGATGACGAGTTCCGGCGTTGCCGGTGCACTCGAAGCGCTGCTACTGGGCGTGCCCACCACGCTGATGACGATCTCCGCTGTGCCGGAGTTGGCATTGTAGGCTGAGATAGCCGACTGCGACTGCTGGCTTTGCTTGGCGAAAGTGCTCTCCAGGGTGGCGAACGCCGACTGGGCTCCAGCAAGATCGCCCTTTTGCAGCGCCTGGCCAATGGCCTGGAAATCCTGGTCGCGATCGGCTTTCGCAAATGGTTGCCCACTCTTAATAGGGCCCGCTCTGGCCAAGAGCGCTCAGGGTGTTGAAATCCTGCTGCGCCGAGTTCAGGTCGCCCGCTTGCAGATCCTGTCCCAGTTGGGTGAGATCGGCTTGCCGCTGCTGCCGGTAGGCTTGCAGTTGCTGGTAGATCGAAAACGCGCTGGCGGCTGCGCTGCTGGTCGTGGAGGCGCTGCTCGGTTGCGTGCTGCTGAGGTTTGCAACCGCCGCCGCAGTGGCCTGCGATGAAGTTGCCGAGTCGCTGGGTTTGCTGGTAAGCGGGGCAAAGGCTGCCTGCGCTCGCGTCAAGTCGCCGGCTTGCAAGGCCTCGCCGATGGCATTGAAGGCTTGCGCGCGGCTGGACTTGGAAAAAGGTTCGGAGTTGGCGAAGGGCCCATCCTCGCCGAGCACAGCCAGGGCCTTGTAGGCTTGCTGAGCGCCGTTCAAGTCCCCACTTTGAAGAGCGCTGCCGAGGTGCTTAACATCGGCCTGGCGGGTCTGGTAGAAGCTCTGGACCTCCTGAAAAAGCGACGAACTGGAAACTGCCGCTGTTGACATAGGTTCTCTCCGGATGGCGCGAACTCGCAACCTGGGCCTAATTACCGCCCCACAGATTTCATCGGTTGTACGCAGAATGACTTTAGAAAAAAGGAAGAGTTGCCAACGTTCAGCGCTTTGCAACTGCAGAGCAGAAAAGGCCGGGGCAGATGGTTGCTCCGGCCCGAGTCACTCGACGGTCCGATCGACTTAGGCGATCAGCGCCTTTTGGAAGTACTCGCAGAGCGCGGTTTCCAGCGTGTACAGCTTTCGCGTCGAGGGCGTCGTCATATAGGGCCTGAGGATCTGCTCGACCTTGGGGACCCACTCTTGCTCACTGCGCTCGAGTTCCTTCTTGTCGGTCCAGAGAGTGACCGCCAGCACTTTGTCGGTCTTGTTCTCGGGCACAAGCGGAAGGATTTCGAGGAAGCCATCCTGCCTCTTCAGAATGGGAAGGACTTCTTTTTTTACGACGCGAACGAATTCGTCTTTCTTCTCCATGAGGGGAACGAACTCAAGAATGCGTGCGTACATGGGAGATTCTCCTTTCGTTCTTTGAATTTTGAATTTGGTTCCGCGAGACTTCTGTCTGGCCCTGTCTGCGGGATCGAAAGGCAGCGTACAGCGGAGCTACAAAGTTTGCAGTGATGGCTGGGCGACGCCGCTGTGACGATTTTCGGCGAAATCGTTCCAAAACGGGAAGCCGATTCCACCTCTTCGAGACCCCAAGTCTGCCAGTTTCGGCGGCCGTAGAGAGCAATTGGCAGTTCCTTCACGCGCAGGTTCGGAGGGCGCGCACCGCAGCCGCGTTCGATCCCATTTTCCTTTTTTCGACTCCGCCACTATAATCGCCATTCGCCGTAATACCGTCCAAGATTTGACGTAAGACAACCCCGGACCGGGCGAGTGCATCTTCCTGACGAGGATGGCGATGGTCGAACGCTGGTGGCCAGTCCAATCCTGTATGGGGTTAGCTGTGCGATTTCTTGCATTCCCTGGAGGCGCGGTAAGGAAAATGGAAAGACTCGTTCACTACGCTCTGGCAGCTCTCTTTCTTCTCGGTATCGCTTCCGCTCAGAACGTTCCGGCGGTCGATGTGTTCGGCGGTTACTCCTACTTCAACTTTGACTTGCCAGCGAGCTCGCAAACGTCCTCTCAGCGGCTGAATCTGCAAGGCTGGAACGTATCCCTCAACGTCGGCCTGGTCCATCATCTTTCAATCGAGGGGGACATCAGCGGTCACAAGGTTAGCAGCTGCGGCGGTACTGGTTTCGACTGCAGCAATTTCTCCTACATGGGAGGGCCACGCTTCACCATCGGCAATCGCTCCAGCCGGATCACGTACTTTGTACACGGCCTGGTTGGTCGAGATCGGGCGGACCTTTATGACGTCTTCGGTACCGTGTCGGATCAGTCGATAGCGTTCGCTGGGGGCGGCGGCATCGATTATTGGCTCTTTCGTCACGTAGGAATCCAGGCGGGGCCGTTCGATTACGTCTACACCCGTCACCTCAACAGCGACAATGTTCCCACTCAAGGCAGCGTCAGTGCGGCTGGCGGAATCGTTTTTCGATTTGGCGGCAGTTTCCCTGCGAGTGAGCCCTCGCCTAAGTCCAAGGGCGAGTCTTCGAGCCGGCGCTGGCATAGGAACAAGCCTGCTCCTGCCGAGAGTCAGCCCCCAATTACTGTGGCCAGCCGTCAGCCTGCCCAGCCAGTTCAACCATTGGGCAGTGTTACGGCTCGCGGAATGCAGATCCCTTCGCTCGGCGTCGTGCTTGGACCCCAGGAATTCGACGGAGCGAAGATTCTGGAGATCGTACCCGGAGGCGTCGCCGAAATGGCATCCTTGCACGTGGGCGATCTGATCCGGTCAGTGGATGGCAGAGCGGTAAAGACGCCGATGGAACTGCTGGCGGAGCTGTCGGACAAGTCTGGGAAAGTGCGCATCGGCATTCTGCGCGGCGACGTTGCGACGGAGACGGTAATCGTGCTGGGCAGTCGCTGACGACTGCCGCAACGCATGACTGCATGGCCCGATGGAGAGCCGGGCGTCCTCGCCCGGCTGGAACCCTGATACGCACGTAGAGAATCAGGAAAACTGGTGCGCCCGGAGAGATTCGAACTCCCGACCTACAGCTCCGGAGGCTGCCGCTCTATCCAGCTGAGCTACGGGCGCACTGCGGTACGTTGAGTTTACAACCTTCCCTGATTGCCTTCAATTGGGATCGCCGGCAGATCGGATCAACGGGTGATCGGGCCATCGGGCCATCTCAATTACAAACTGCTCTGCCTTTGAATTTCGATCGCCCGATCACCCGATCGCCAGATCACGCGATGCTCTAGCAGCCGCCGACTTTCCAGAAGCGTTCCTCCTGATAATCCAGCGTCAGCAGCCGATTGCGTGGATCGTGACGCTTCCCGCAGTTTGGGCAGGGTATGAAGCTGCGAATGTGCATCCCCTTGCGGTCATAATCCTCGGTAACGGCGAAGCTGGCGCCGCAACTGCACGGGATGAGAAACATGCGAAAGTTTTTCTTGTTTTCCGCTTCGTCTTTGGATTCCCTTCGCTTCATGGTGGTCCTGGGTCGTCGGTCGCTGGCAAAAACCCCATCACGAACGACCAGCGACCAACGACCAGCGACCGCTGGAGCCATCAGCCTTCGACCGTCGCCATCGAACCTCTCTTCCGCTTGTTCGATTGCAGAATCTTCTTGCGCAGCCGCAGAGACTTCGGCGTGACCTCGACGAACTCATCGTCGGCGATGAACTCAATTGCCTGTTCGAGATTGAGATTGCGGTAAGGCACCAGCCGGATCGCCTCGTCGGAAGTCGACGCGCGCATGTTGGTCAGTTTTTTCTCGCGCACAATGTTGACGTCAAGATCCGTATCCTTAGCGTTTTCGCCGATGATCATGCCCTCATAAACCTCGACGCCGGGTCCGGCGAAAAGCACGCCGCGCTCCTGCAGATTGTAGAGAGCGTACGAAGTCGTAATCCCCGGCCGGTCGGCGACCAGCGCTCCAGTCAGGCGGTGTGGGATTTCTCCCTGCCACTCGATGTATCCGGCAAAGAGCGCGTTCATGACGATGGTGCCGCGCGTGTCGGTGAGGAGCGTGCTCCGCAATCCAATCAACCCGCGGCTGGGAACGCGGAATTCGACGCGCACGCGTCCATACCCATGATTGTGCATGTTGGCGACTTCGCCTTTACGGGACCCGACGTGCTCCATAACCACGCCCACGAATCCTTCGGGAATATCGACGGTGAGATTTTCGACCGGCTCCATCAGCTTGCCGTCAATGTGCTTGGTGACGATCTCCGGCTTGCCAACCATCAGTTCATAACCCTCGCGGCGCATCATCTCGATCAAAATCGAAAGCTGCAACTCGCCGCGGCCGAGAACCTTGAACGAGTCGGTGCTGCCCGTCTCTTCCATGCGCAGCGAGACATTAGTGAGCAGTTCCTTATCCAGTCGCTCGCGCAGGTTGCGAGAAGTAACGTAGTTGCCTTCGCGTCCGCAAAACGGAGAAGTGTTGATGGTAAACAGCATCGCAATCGTAGGCTCGTCGATGATGATCGGCGGGAGCGGCGCGGGATTCTCCGCGCTGGTAATGGTTTCTCCAATCGTGATGCCTTCGACGCCCGCGACGGCAATAATGTCGCCGAGCGATGTCTCTGTAATGTCGGTGCGCTTCAGGCCCGAGAAGCTGAAGAGCTTGGTGATCTTTGTCTTGTGAAATGTCCCGTCGCGCTTGGCGATGGCAACGTCTTCGCCCGTCTTCATGGTCCCGGAAAAAACGCGGGCAATGGCCAGGCGGCCAAGGTAGTCGCTGTAATCGAGGTTAGCAACCAGAATCTGAAGCGGCCCGTCAGCATCTCCTTGCGGCGCGGGAATGGTATCGATGATCGCGTCAAACAGCGGACGCAGATCCTCGCCCGCCGCCCCCTGATGAACGGCAGCCGTGCCCGCCTTGGCATTGGTGTAGAGGACAGGAAAGTCCAGTTGCTCTTCCTTGGCGTCGAGATCGATAAAAAGGTCGTAAACCTCGTTGAGAACTTCCTGCGGCCGAGCATCCGGCCGGTCGATCTTGTTGATGACGAGAATCGGCTTCAGGTTCGCTTCGAGCGCCTTGCTCAGCACGTAACGAGTTTGCGGCAGCGGGCCTTCACTGGCGTCGACCAGCAGCATGACGCCGTCCACCATCTTCAGCGCCCGCTCCACTTCGCCGCCAAAATCAGAGTGCCCAGGCGTATCGACGATATTGATTTTCACGCCCGCATAGAACACAGCCGTATTCTTGGCAAGGATAGTAATACCGCGCTCGCGTTCCAGATCGTTCGAATCCATGACGCGCTCGGCCACGGTCTCGTTCTCGCGGAAGGTGCCGCTCTGCCGCAGCATGGCGTCAACCAGCGTGGTCTTGCCGTGATCCACGTGGGCAATAATGGCGATGTTGCGAATATTTGGATTCAGATCGAAAACTCCTCAGGACTACAAATTGACGCTTACTACTACTTTACTATGTCTGGCCGGTTCGCATGCGGCTTGAGAGACTAACTAGTATCTTGAGTCCGAAGTCCGTTGATGAAGTATCAGTGGCTTTGAAAGGGCGCGGCTTCAGCCGCGCCGATTCCGGGCTATTAAGAATCGGGGCTTTAGCCCCTGAGGTGACAATGATTTCGAATCATGTGAGTCTCGTGTTTTTTCAACGGACATTAGACTCAGGGCACTAGAGCGTGTTTCAAGAATGTCTTTCAGGTCGGACGGTGCATCCCTCAGCGAAGCTTGTAAACTCATTTGTCACCACATTTATGCGTCCAGGAAAATCCCGCTGCCAGTTCTTTCTTTTATTCATCTGCGTCATATTCGTATCGTGCAATCTCTCTCTGGCACAACCGCCAGGTAAAGAGACCGCTCCGCCGCCTGACGCTCCCAAACCAAGCCCTCCCGAGCCCAAAAGCTTCTTCGCCCGCTGGGCGGAGTTCTACCGCCAGGACTGGTCGCCGCCGCCCGCTTCGGCCTCCGCGCCCGCCACAGCCCGCCGCGGCCTTCCGTCGCCGCTCGATTCGCCGCCATTTCCCAATTCCGACTGGTCCTACGGCGGAGCGCCGGTGATTGGCGAGCCCGACACGAACAGCTATCCTCTGATGACCGCCATCAACCGGGCCCGCAGCCGCACGAAGCTCTATGGATGGGTCGAGCCGACACTGAACTTCAGCAACTCGTCGCACAGCAATGCGCCCGAGGCGAACGACGACTACTCCAATCGTCTTGAGATGAATCAATTCGTCCTCTATGCCGAGCGCCTGCCCGATTCCGTGCAACGCGATCATATCGACTGGGGCTACCACCTCACCGCCCTTTACGGCACGGATTATCACTACACGACCGGGAAGGGCTACCTGAGCGGACAGTTGCTGAACGATCATCATCAATACGGCTTTGATCCGACGCTGGAATATGTCGATGTCTACATTCCGCAAGTTGCGCAGGGCATGAATCTGAGGCTGGGTCGTTTCATCTCCGTGCCGGGCATCGAGGCCCAGTTGGCGCCCAACAACTACATCTTCAGCCACTCGCTGCTTTATGCGATCGACCCGTTTACCGACACCGGCCTGATGGCGACGGTCAAACTGAACGACCAGTGGCTGGTGCAACTCGGTATTACCGACGGCCACGACGTAGCCCTATGGACGCCCGATGCGAAGCCCACCGGCACAGCCTGCCTGAGCTACACCACTAAGTCGGTGAATGACAATCTCTACGTCTGCGCCAACGGAATCAACAATGCCAAGTACGCCTACAACAATCTGCAGCAGTATGACGTCACCTGGTACCACAGGTTCTCGAAGACGGTGCATATGGCAACCGAATCCTGGTACATGTATGAGCGCGACGTGCCCGTGCTAGGAGGCAAGATTCAGCCGGAAACCGGCGCTAACGCCGCGTACTGTCTGACGGGAGAACAGCGTTGCACCGCTCCCGAATATGCCATAGTCAATTTCCTGCAGAAGGAACTCTCCGCGCATAACTTTCTGTCGTTCCGCAGCGACTTTCTCGACGACAAAAAAGGCCAGCGCACCGGCTACGCGACTAGGTACTCAGAAAACACAATCACCTGGTGTCATTGGATCGGCACCACCGTCCAGTTGCGTCCGGAATTGCGTTTCGAGCATGCCTGGGACCAGAAGGCGTACGACAACGGACGTCGCCACAATCAGCTTACGGTGGCAAGCGACCTGATCTTCCACTTCTGACCATCTGATGGTGCCGCCGCCCTGGCTCTAAGCGCTGAGTTTCACCTCAGGCAGCTAGGGCAGCATTTTCATCACGACCGCGGTGATGTCGTCATGCGGCGGGCTGCCATCGGAAAACGCCAGTTGGCGGCCGAACACGACGTCCAACGTCTCGGTTGCCGAGGTGTGCCCGCATTGTGCCCACAACTCCTCCAAGTCGGAGCAGAATTCGACTCCCTCGTCGTTGCGCAATTCATGGAGGCCGTCGGTGGCAAACAGAACGCAGTCTCCCGGGCCGAGTCGCACGACGTGCCGTCCGTACGTGGCGTCCGGGAGCATTCCCGAGGGAAATCCACCTTCGCCGAGCTTCCGGCAAGTGCTTCCAGAAACCAGCAGGGGCAGTGGCATTCCGGCATTGGAGAAGATAAGTTCGCGCGTGGCGGGATTAAGAAGAGCGTACAAAGTCGAGCAAAAGCGGCCTCGGATGGGTCGCTGCAATAGGCGCGCGTTCAACAGGGCAAGGACTTTCGCGGTGTCGGTTCCGCACTTGTGAATCCCGCGCAGAGTCCCCATCACCAGAGCGCCATACATGGCCGCTGGCAATCCCTTCCCGACCACATCCCCGAGGTAGATGCCGAGGAAACCGTCCGGCAAAACGAAGAAGTCGGCAAAGTCGCCGCTGACCTCGGAGAAAGGTATAAAGCGGGACACGATCTCGACGGACTCATAGCAGAGCTCGTCTGGGGGCAGGAGCGAAGACTGGATGAGTTGCGCTTCCCGTGCATGGTCGTCGCAAATGCGTCCACAGGAGAACGTCTCGTTCACGACTCCACCACGCTCGCCAGTTCCGACATG
>PMMJ01000255.1 GCA_003162255.1 Acidobacteriaceae bacterium
CAGAACCTGGTGCGCAATTCCGACGCGCAGGTGCCCTTCACGATTAAGGTCATCGACTCCGACGAAGTGAACGCGTTCGCGCTCCCCGGCGGATTTTTCTATGTGAACTCCGGCCTGATTCTGGCGGCGGNNNNCTGGCCGGCGTCATGGCGCACGAGATTTCGCACGTTTGCGCCCGCCACGGGATGCGTCAGATGACGCGGGCGAATCTGGCGAACATCGCTACGATTCCTCTGATCTTTGTTGGAGGCGGTATTGGCTACGGCATCTACGAAGCCGCCGGCCTGGGCTTGCCGCTCACCTTCATGAAGTTCCAGCGCAATTTNNTACGATCCGCAGGCCTTCATCAGTTTCTTTGAAAAGATTCAGGCGAAAGAGAAGAAGAAGCCGGGCACGATCGCCAAGGCGTTCGCTTCGCACCCGCAGACCCCCGATCGCATTGAGGCGTCGCAGAAGGAGATCGCGACCATTCTTCCGGCGAAGGCGCAGTACATCGTCTCCACTTCGGAGTTTGACGACGTGAAATCGCGGCTCGCCACCATCGAGAACCGGCACAAGGTGATCGAAGAAAAGGATAGCAGCAAGCCCAGCCTGCGCCGCACGTCNNATAGACCAGCGGCACGGACACCTCGAACGACGACGATCGCCCGACGCTGAAGCGCCGCGACGACAATCCGAACCAGACTCAGCAGTAACTCCAACTTGCGGCCAGAAAAAACCGGCGGCCAGCCCGCCGGTTTTCTATTTGTTCGTTCTGACCACTGGCCACCGACGACTGCCGTTACGATCCCGCGGCCACCGACTTTACCGCGATCGTCGTGCCATCCACGTCTCCGGTCACTTTTGCCTTCGCTCCCGCCAGACCGTTCAGCGTATCGAGCGCGGCCTTGTCCGAGGTCTCCAGTGTGTAGACTTTGTCGCCGACCACGAGCGCGTATTTCGACCCATGCTTGATGCAAGCGCGCGTGCAATCCGCGGCCTTTCCGGCCATTTCATGTTTCGCTCCGCACATGGCGTCGCTCACTTCGCCGGTCAAGGTCTGGCTTTTGCCGGCAGCCAGCGCAGGAACCGCCGCCAGCCCCGCGAGCATCTGCATCCCAAGAACCGCAGCCGCAATTCGATTCACTTTCATTGTGATTTCGTCTCCTGTCAAATGGGGTGATGGTTCAGAAACGCACAGCCCAGGATTCCGCTGCCATGCCGTCAAGCTAGAGATTCCCAGGTGGCATTCCGGTTACAAAATATTTGGCCGTCACGACTCGCTGTTGTTCAGCGTCACTGCTGTTTAAAGCGAATCTCCACGTCGACGGTCTTGTCCTTCGCGTCCGGCGTTTCATGAATGCTTATGGCCCACTGCACGCCGCGGGGAATGAGATTTCTGGTATCGTCCAGATATTTCTTGGGATAATCGGCATTGTAGGGCTGTCCTTCGCGCAGCGTCCACGCCGCCAGCATACGAGCTTTGGCCTGCGTGTCGAGTCCCGCGATCTCCAACTCTCCCATCTTATAGAGGTCGCCTTCGGTGACGTTCAGGTCGTAGCGCACGGTGCTTTTCTCTTCGTCGAACTGGGCGTTAGGTTTGATCTGCACCATCATGTAACCGCGGCTGCGGTAAAGCTTGCTCACGCTTTCGATGTCGCGGAGAAGACGCACGGCGTCGGCGGGCTGGCCGGGCGGCATGTGTATGAGGGGCGCGACTTCGCCAGTGGCGATGGCAGAGTTGCCCTTCCATTCGACGCTGGATGTCGAATAAACCTTGCCCGGCATCACGGGAACGATCGCATCCACCTCAAGTTCGGCGGGACCTTGCGCATCGGCAGCAGGAGCGGGCTGCGGTACTACCCGCGCGTCGGATGGCCCGAACGCGGCTTTCAAATATCCGCGCTGCAGGTACACCGGCAGCAAGTCAAACTTAGCGGCTGCGGCAAGAGTAGAGCGTCCGTATTCCGCGCCCGTGAAGCGGCGGGCCGCGGTTGTGAGCAGAGCCGTCTGCTCGGGCGATGCTCCGGGAAATTCGACGCCGCGAATCCGTATGCTGACTTCCTCGACCCGGTAAACGATCGCGCTGAGAACGCCGCTTGACTCTTCTTCCGAGCGCAAGAAATCTACACGCCCTGGAAATTGTTTCTCGGTGAGCATCGCCTGCAGCGCCTCGGAAACCCGGTCGGGGAGATTGCCGGCAATCGGCAGCACCTCCTTGAACAGAGGAACCCGGCTTTGCAGCTCGGTGCGCAATTCGTCGTCGGTGAACCAGACGAAGTTTTCAAAGCGCGCGGGAACCAGCTTGCTCTTGTCGGTATCGGCGAGTTGGAACTCGAGTCTGGTGCCCGCATTTGAAGAGGAATACGAATAGACAACGTTGCTGAACAGGCCGGAATCTCCCAGGCGCTGTACAGCCTCTTTGAAATCTCCGTCGGCGGCGTTCTGGCCCATTTGCAAGCCGCTCGCGGCAAGGATCTCCTTGTCGGTGTAGCGCGACGTGCCCGTGACCTTCAGTGCGATGAGCTTGTAGGCGGCCAGCAGGGAAGCTTTACCGCTGGCGGATTGCTTCTGGGCCGCGGCAGCCGAGAGGAGCAAGGACAAGCAGAGCGCGAAACGCATAACCCGGTTCATTTCGATCGCTTCCCAGCCCCGGCCGCGGAAAAGTTCTTTTGCTTGACCGCGATGTCCATGAATGCCTTGGCGGCGCGGCTGAGCGATTTATCTTTGCGGAACACGAGCGCGAGGTCGCGCCGAATTTGCGCGTCGGCAAGCGTGATCGCTACCAGGACATTGGCCCGTATATCCTCCTCGATATTCGAGCGCGCGATAAATCCCACGCCGACATCGGCGGCCACAAAACGCTTGAGCAGTTCGCTGGAATCGAGTTCCATGGCCAGGTTTGGCTTCAAGTGATGGTCGTAGAACAGCGCATCGAGCGCGTCGCGCGTGTGACCCAGTTTGGGCACGACTAGCGGATAAGTCGAGACCTCGGCCACGGTAACGCTTCTCTTCGACGCGAGCGGATGATGCGCGGCCGTGATCACGACAAGTTCGTCGCGATGAATCATCTGCGCTTCGAGCCGGTTGTCGGTCACGGGCAGCGAGACCACGCCAAAGTCCACCACGTTCTCCAGGATTGACTCGAGAATCCGGGCATAGTCGGAGCGCTTGATGCTCACGGAGACGTTTGGGTAATCGCGTTTGAACTGCGCAAATACCTCGGGCAATATGTGCAGGCACGTGCCTTCGTTCGCTCCCACGACAATCTCGCCGCGGGGCACGCGTTCGGTTTCGGCGATCTCGGTGAGAATCGTCTTGCGCCGTTCGATCGTTTCCTCGGCATACTTGAAAAATAATTTGCCCGACGCGGTGAGCGAGACACGCCCTCCCGAGCGGTCGAGCAGGCGAGCGCCCACTTCCTCTTCAAGCGCCCGAATCTGGGAGGAGATGGCCGGCTGGGTGCGAAAACGCTTTTCCGCCGCGCGGGAGAAACTGGAGAGCCGCGCCACTTCGAGAAAAATTTCGAGCTGATCGAAGTCCATCGTGTGCTGACCTCACACACTATAGCGGGCCTGGGGCGATCACGAAAGGGGAATCAGGAGAAACCACTTCTTCGACCTGCCCAGTTGCAGAAGCTGACAAGATCTAAGACAGAGCTTCTTGCCGTTTAGCGGAACTTTGAACGCTCGCATAGCCTAAGATCGTACCACTGTGGCGGCCGGGACATAATCTTGGAAGTCAGACAGCCGCAACGATTCGCAGTCCGCCGCAAGGTGTTCCCTCAGCGGCTAAAGCCGATTGAATTTAAGCCCGATATNNACTGAAGTCGTGCCCTTCCCAAACTATCGACCTAGACGTTGATCACCGCGATGAGTTCTCTCACAGCGGCGGCGCTCTTATCAAGGGCCGTCTTCTCTTCCGCAGTGAGTTTGATCTCGATGATTTGCTCGATCCCCTTGGCGCCGAGTTTCACCGGGACGCCGACAAAGAGTCCGTGAATGCCATACTCTCCGTTGAGATAGGCGGCGCACGGAAGAATCTTCTTCTTGTCTTTGAGAATGGCCTCGACCATTTCGGTAGCGGCAGCCGACGGGGCGTAGTACGCCGATCCGGTCTTGAGATATTTGACAATCTCGGCGCCCCCGTCACGTGTGCGCTGGACGATGCGAT
>PMMJ01000400.1 GCA_003162255.1 Acidobacteriaceae bacterium
ATCTCGCGCGAACTGCACGATGAGTTCGGGCAGATTCTGACGGCGGTCGGGATGATGCTGACGCGCGCGGGAAATCAGGCTCCCGAGGGCTCGGAGCTGCGCGCCGAACTGCGTGAAGTCTGTGAGATTACGCAAAGCACGCTGGACAAAGTGCGCAGCCTGTCGCAGGCATTGCATCCGGTGATGCTCGAAGAGACCGGACTGGAGAGCACGCTCGACTGGTATTTGCCGGTGGTGGAAAGGCAGGCTGGCGTTCACGTATTCTATGAGAAATCGGGCGACTCCTTTCCCGTGGATGGAAACGCCGCCATTCATGTGTATCGCGTGGTCCAGGAAGCTCTGAATAACCTGACCCGGCATTCGGGAGCAAAAGAAGCCTGGGTACGTCTGCGATTTCTTCCGCGCGCCTTGGAAGTCGAGGTGGAAGATCACGGCAAGGGTTTTGACGCGCGGGCCGCCAAGCAGGGAATTGGACTGGTGGCGATGCGCGAACGCGCGGAATTGCTGGGCGGCATCGTTGAATTTGTGCGGCCCGCGCAAGGTGCGGACGGAAGAGGGACGGTGGTTCGATTGAGAGTTCCAAGGGAGAAGGTTGATTCACATGCCGGATAAGATTTCGGTTTTGCTGGTTGACGACCATACCCTGGTGCGGCGAGGTTTCCGGCGCATTCTGGAGGATGAGCCGGACATCAAAGTCACGGGCGAGGCGGGTGACGGACTGGAAGCGATCAAACTGGCGGGTGAACTTCATCCGAAAGTGATTGTCATGGATTGCGCCATGCCCGGGATGAACGGATTGGAAGCCACGCGGAAGATTCTGGGCAAGCATCCGGAGGCTTTGGTGCTCATGCTCAGCNNGGCAGGCGCTGGAGGCTGGCGCGCGCGGCTACGTCCTGAAAAATGCCGTGGACCTGGAGTTGGGCGCTGCCATCCGGCGCGTCGCGAAAGGCGAAACCGTACTCGATTCCCAACTCAAACGCCCGGAAACGCTCAGGGGTAAGCGTCACGCGGCGCTTACCCCGCGCGAACTAGAAGTCCTGCAGATGATTGTGGATGGCAAGTCCAACAAAGAGATTGCCGCCGTACTCGACCTCAGCGCGAATACTATCGCCGTCCATCGAGCTAACATGATGGACGCTTTGGGAGCCCACAAGACCGCCGAGCTGGTCGTTTACGCGATTCGCAACGGGCTGGTTGATTTGCCATGAATCGCCGGTCGTTTCTCTGGGCCATGGCAGGCTTGGCTTCGTCAGCAAGCTTGCGATGGGACGCCTTCGCAGCTTCTCCCTCGCCCGATCCCGGTTTCCGCCTGGTGGATGTGACTGCCTCGTCTGGACTTCGGTTCCGCCACAGCAACGGCGCCTACGGCGGGAAGTTGCTGCCGGAAACGCTCGGCGCCGGTTGCGCATTTCTCGACTATGACGGCGACGGATGGCAGGACATTCTTCTGGTGAACGGCACGGATTGGCCCGGACACAAACGGGGGCCTAAGTCGGAGCCCAGCACGCTGAAGCTCTATCGCAACAACCGTAACGGCACGTTTTCCGACGTGACCCACAGCGCCGGACTCGACGTCGAGATATATGGCATGGGAGTTGCCGTCGGAGACTATGACAACGACGGCTATCCCGACATCCTGATTACTTGCGTCGGACAGAACCGGCTGTTCAAGAACACGGGCAAAGGGACGTTCGTCGATGTTACTAAGTCGAGCGGCCTGTTCGGACGACAGGCCCTGAGCGCGTCGGCTCTGTGGTTCGACTTCGACCGGGACGGACTGCTGGACCTGTTTGTCTGCAACTACGTCAAGTGGTCTCCCGAGCACGATGTGTTTTGCAGCGTCGATGGCAGGTACAAGTCGTATTGCACGCCCGAAGCCTATCGCGGAGAAACCTGCTGGCTGTTTCACAACCGCGGCAATGGAACTTTTGAGGATGTCACGGCCAGCAGTGGAATTTTCGACAGCAGCTCAAAGTCCCTGGGTATCGCCATGCTCGACTACGATCACGATGGCTGGCCTGACCTGCTGGTGACCAATGACACGCAGCCCAATAAACTTTATCGGAATCAGCGCAACGGCACGTTTAAGGACGGAGCGGTGGATGCGGGCATCGCCTTTTCCGCGGAAGGCAGGGCTCGCGCCGGGATGGGCGTGGACGTGGCCGACTTCGACAATTCAGGAAACGCGGGCATCGCCATCACGAATTTCGATAACGAGATGACCGGACTCTATCGGCTTTCCGATGGCGGGAATTATGTTGACGTGGCCATGCAGAGCGGGGTGGGTCTGGCGTCGAAAGATCGACTGGGATTCGGCTGCGTGTTTCTCGATGTCAACCTTGATGGCGCACTCGATCTGGCGGTGGTGAACGGACACATCGACGACACGGTGCGCAATGTCAGCGGCGTGGGTTACGCGCAGCCGCCGCAGCTTTTCCTGAACAGTGGAAAGGGAACGTTTCTCGACGTGGCCGCTGAAGTCGGCGGCGGCTTCGTTCAGCCAAGAGTCGGACGAGGGCTTGCCTACGGCGATTTCGATCGGGATGGCGATCTCGATCTGCTGATGACCACCAACAACGGCCCTGCCTATCTCTACCGCACCGACCAGACTGCCGGGCACCGAAGCATACGGATTCGACTGGTCGGGACGAAGTCTAATCGCGACGCCATCGGAGCGGTGGTGAAAATTTGGGCGTCTTACGGAACCCCGAGCCAATCACGGCTGGTCAAGGGCGGATCCAGTTATCTGTCGCAATCGGAACTGCCCGTGACCTTCGGGCTGGGAAAGCGAGACAAGGTTGATCGTCTGGTGATCGAATGGCCCAGCGGAAGAACGGAAGAATACAAGAACCTAGCGGCCGGCCGAGCCTATGAGTGCGTGGAAGGAAAAGGGATCACCGCGCAGCCGGGCTTCTAGAAGTCGTTATATTAAATGTCTAACAGAGCATAGGACCCTGTCGTCGAGGGAGAGTGCAAAAATGAAAAGCCTCATTCAGGTAATTGGCGCAATCGCTGCGTTGTTCGTCCTAGTAGGCGCGGGACCAGCGCGACCGGAAGTGCCGGACAGTTTGAAAGTGCCGGTGGGCGAGGAAGTGATTCTGGCGGCGCACGCTACGGGCGTGCAAATCTATGTGTGCCAAGCGGAGAGCGGGCACGAGTCGGCTTGGGTGCTGAAGGCGCCAGAAGCGGAGTTGACCGACGAAACTGGCAAGAAGATCGTTCATCACTCTGCGGGACCGGCGTGGAAGCACGTCGATGGAAGCAAAGTAACAGGCGAGGTGGTCGCCAAACAGGATGCGCCGAAGCCGGACGCGATCCCGTGGCTGCTGCTGTCGGCAGCGAGTCACACGGGAGAAGGAATCCTGGCCCGCGTTACGGCCATTCAAAGGATCCACACCGAGGGCGGCCTGCCACCGAAAGCGAGTGACTGTAGTGTGTCGGCGAATGGCAAAGAGTCGCGGAGCGCGTATTCCGCAGACTACTATTTCTATGCGCCGGCCAATAAGTGACAAGCGTTTACTTTGCGAGATATCACGACCCTGAATAGATCTGAAAGGGCGCCCAGTAAAACGGATTATGGAATGCCCCGCCCCGAAGCAATGACAGTTTGGCGGTGCGCAGAGCGGCGTCCGGACCTGCTCCCTTGTCTAACTCGTCGTAAAACTTGTCCATCAGTTGCTCGGTGGAGGCGTCCGTCGCTTCCCACAAAGCGGCGACCACGTTGTGGGCGCCGGCTCTGAGGAAAGCCCAGGAGAGACCGACCAGTCCCTCACCCGAGTACGCGCGTTCGCCCGCGCCGTAGCATGCTGAAATCGTAACCAGATCGGCCCGCAGGGGATGGCGAATGATGTCGCGGGCGTAGAGCTTGAAAGAGTCGCTTTCGACTCCGGCTTCGAAGGGCCCAGTCGGTGATGGAGTGGCCTTCGATAAAGCGATCTTCGATAATGCGATCCTCGACAGCACAATGGCCGAGTCGAGCGGACTCAACCGGCTGGCCGTTCCGTGCGCAACGAAATGGATGGTGGAGAACTGCTCTGGGCTGCTGGCCAGATACGCTGTCGGCGTCGCCTGCTCGCGCGCAAGTATCCGCTGCGTGGCTGCGGGAAAGTGCCGGGCAACGCTTTCCATCTGCGCTGCGGCTTTCGGCAGCTCGGGGTACTTGTCGTTCGGCGCAACGCTGTTGCCGACGAGAAGCAGGCTGCGGTTACGTTTCTCTCTGTCTAAGTCTCTGTCCGCGCGCGTCGCGCCGAGCACCCGCAGTGAACTGGCGTTCGCGATCGTCGCGTCTTCAATCCAATAGTGCAGCCCGGCTTCGGACGGCTTGGTTTCGGACGGTTTCGGCTCGGAGACGAGTAGAGTTTCAAAATTCAGGTTGTTCAGGCTGCCATCCGGGATGACGAAAACCTTCGCGTCGTTATTCAGCAACGCCTGCGCGGGCGCGATCAGCGTGCGGTAGAGCCAGCGGCCATCCTGGTCGGCCGATTCGAGAACGTCTTGCGGTCCGACGAGAGCCTTGCGATACCGCTGCACCGCCGCATCGACCTCCGCGCCGGGAGGAAGTGTGAACAAGTTTGTCTTCTTCGGCGAGATCGCCCACAGGTACGACTGCTTCTCGCCCAGCCAATAAAAAAGAACTGTGCCATCGGCTCGCCGTGCGACCTGCTGAGGGTTGAGTGGCGGAGGGCCACTCGAAGCTCCCTTTGCCAGCAGACCCAATCCTTCGGACAGGGTGCGAGCGCGGCTGTAGTCGGCCCAGCGCAGGGCGTCGTCCGCCTTTCCATGCGCCACCAGAAAATGAACGTAGTCGTCGTAGATGCGCGAAGCGTTGTTCGAAAACGGCAGCTTCGAGTCGTTACGCCGCAGGGGGGATCGGGCGGCTTCGAAGGTGGCCAGCGCCGCCCGATATTCACGATCCGCCGCATCTGCGCGGCCTTCGTCTTCGTACAGGCGGGCGAGGGAGTGCTCAACCTCCCACTGGAGAAAAACAGGACAAAGCTTATCCTGTCCGACTTCGTGGAAGATGCGTTCGGCTTCGGCGTCATCCCGCGATTGGGCAGCCGCGAGGCCCTTCACCAGCAGGGGGTAGAGTTCGTCGAGATGGTTGTCACCGGAGCGTGCGATGGAGATCGCCTGGTCGGCATATTTGCGGGCATCCTCCACATTGCCGGATCGCACCGATGCCAGTGCGAGCACTCGCAGAGCGTTAAAGCTGTGCTCCTTACTGTGCTCGGCTTCGGCAAGATCGAGGGCCTGGCGAAATGATTTCTCTGCCCGCGAGAAATCGCGCCTATCCATGAAGACATAGCCGGCATTGGTGATGGCATTTTCTCGATTGAAGGAGTCGCCGAGTTCGTCGGCGCGGTTCTCGGCCTCAAGGGACATTTCCAGGGCTCTTTCGGAATCGCCCAGCCGATAGTAAGCCCATCCGATGTTAAGCACCGCGACCAAGGCAATGTCCCTGGCGGTCAGCGCGGTGGCAACGTCATAGGCATCATGGGACCAGTCGATAGCCTCGTCGAAATGCTCCTCCTTTAGCGACGCGGCGCCCAGATTCAGCAGGGAGGTCGCTTCCAGAAATTTGTCGCCATTCGCACGCGCAAAGGACAAGCTGCGCCGAAGAAACTGCCGAGCTGGAGGGAATTCGTTGTGGCCCAAAGCGACAAGCCCGCGCCCTTGGAAGAGTTTTCCGCAACTTGGGTGCGGGGTTATGGCGCAAAGCCGCTCAGCCTCGGTAAACTCCTTCTCCGCCTGATCGCCATCGAACTGGCGAGCATGAGCGATTGCCTTTAGGGTCAGCACTTGGATCAGCGCGTCTGGCGGGGCAGTGGGAGGTAATGGAGCAGCCAACTGCTTCAACACCTCTGGATAGTCCCCGCGCCACAAGAGGGTCTCAGCTTCCAGGGTCTTGAATTTCCAGGCCGACTCCACGTCGGAAGTTCGAAATCGCTGATAGCCTCTTTCAGATTCTTCCTGGCTTTCTCGAAGATCGCCATGCACAAAGGTGTGCTGCGCACGTTCAAAGGCGGCCTGCGGGCTATCGCGACGACTACAAGCGAGCCCGCAGACGCAGACTAGAAAGCAAAGGCCCAGGGTTATGGCCTGGTGCCGCCGTTGGTGCTGGCGTTTCCGGCGCTGACTTTCCCGTCCCCGATGCAGCCCATTCGCATCTGGAGCATCNNTCCCGCCTGAGCACTGGCTCCGGCCTTCGCCAGCGAGCCCACCTCGACTGCCGCCAGCAACACTGCCCCGAACCCCGGAATCTCCAGGACATTGCCGTACGACTTTGCGATGGGAATCGGTGATATGCTCTTGACCAGTGTGCATCCCAGCTTGGGCGGCTTGCCTTCCCCTTTCCCGGATCCGTTGCCATTTCTGATCTCGGCAATCTGCTTGAGTTCCTCATCGTACTCAGCCCGGAGCGCGGTGGGAAGGCCCGGGGCACTGGCAATACTGGCACATTGCCGTTCAATACGATCAAGAAAGCCGAGATCTTCCGTGTAAGGCGTGTCGCCCTTGGGCTTCTCGCCGCAAATCCCGAGGTCAAGCTCCACCTCGACCGGATAGCCGCCGACGCGCAAATTCTCGAAGTGCGTACCCAGAAATGTCACATGGGGCACATGGCCGTTCTCCAGCGGATGCTCGGTCGAAACTTGCGCGACCATGCGATCGGCTGTGATCACGTCGAGAACATTCAGCCCTTCGAGCACGGACGTTGCCAGCGTGACCCATCCGTGATTCTTGAGGCTCCGATTGCCCGACACGCGGGTGTAGCCCGACTCGAAGGAAATGAGTCCCTCCAGGCTATAGTGTTCGGCGCGCTGAAAAAAATGGCCGCCCCGGCGATCCTTCAAGAGCACCGGCACTTGCTGGTGAATCTCCTGGTTCAACGGAAGCTTCAAATGCCCATGGAGAACGTTGGCTTCGGCGTGGTACTCATGCGATGTCTCGTGGGTGACGAATGGTTTCGGCATTGTCGCCATATGGTTCGCTCCTCCGGTTCAGCTCACTTCTGAATTTGTAATTCAAATGATGCCCGACCGACTTCCTGAGCCTCGCCCGTACNNTTCCTGAGCCTCGCCCGCAGCAGTGACTCCACGCACCGCCAAAGTGTAACTGCCCGATTGCCGACTCGCTCCCGGCACTTGCACCGGCCACTGATCTTGCGCGGATGCCGCTGGAATCGTGAGCGACCATTCCAACTTTCCGGCTGGATTATATAACTCTGCCGTGTAATGCGAGTAACTGCCATCGGGCGGAATCCTCGCAAAGAGCAGAAAACCTTCCCCCGGACGCGTCGTAATCACCGGGCCGCTCGATCCCCAGGTGCCGACATTCACCGACGCCCACGGCAACACTTGCGGGCGGTTCAATGCTTGCCGCATTTGCGGATACGTCACGAGATTCTGATACCCGATCACCGCCAGCAACAAGGCCATCACGGGCAAGGCGTACATCGGACGCAGGACTGGACGCAGCCATGCGAGCCATCCCGGCTTGGTTGGGATCGGGATGGGCGCCGGCAAGGCGGCAGAAATCGGCTCGGATTTTTCCGCCAGCACAACCTTGCTTTGCTCTACGAACATAGCGCCGGCGTGAACGTCGAGCGCGCATTCTGGGCACTCGAAAAAATGCGCTTCAAATTCGTCCCGGGTCTCGGGATCGAGTTCGCCGAGCAGGTAACTTTCCGTCATTTTTTGACGAACCACCATATCGTGGTCCATTTTTGCCCCCTCGTATCATCTCGTACAATAGCCAGCCGGCGCGACCCGGCGTTGTACAGTCTCAGGCCGGAGTAAACTCCGGCGAATCATTTCCGGTGTTTTTCTTATACAACGACTTAAACGATTGCTTCGCACGGTGCAGCAACACCCGCAGATACTCCCGGTCGACACCGAAGCCGCGGCATACTTCGTCCTTGTCCCGCTCCTCCAGGAAAACCTCGCGCAGCAAGCGCCGGTCGCGTTCTGGAAGCTGCTCCAGAATCTCACGGACTTTCTTTTCCGTCTCTTTGGCGACAAGGATGCCCAGCAGATCCATCGCATGGGCGGGTAGTAGGTCCCTCTGTTCGTCATCGTCGAGCGAACTATGGCGCGAGTTCGCGCGATAGTGCTCCAGCAACACGTTGTTGCAAACTGAGTTCACAAACGATCCCAGGCGCTCCGGGTGCAGGATTTTCCCGTCGCGCAGAGCTGCATAAAACCGGGCAAAGGTTTCCTGACGCACATCCTCGATGGCCTCCCGCGACTGCAATCGGGAGCGTAGTTTCACCTGGATCAGCGCGCTAAAATACGCGCCAAAATGCTCTTGCGTGCGGGAGTCTCCTGCCCGCAGACGCTCGACGTAGGCTTCGTCAAAGGAGTGGAATTGCAAAAGCTTGCCCCGGGGAGTCGGAAGTGGCAGACAGTGTAGCACTTGGGGTGGCGAGTCGTGAGTATTTTCCGGGACTAATGCGAGGGACAGTGACGGTGACGTGCGCTTCAGAGCCGTGTGATGGCTGCGATGGCGTCCGGTCGGCGGGATGAAGCGGGCGGCGCGCACTGGGAAGAATGACCTCCTGTGACTTCTTAGGGCAGAGGAGCCGATCTGCTCCCCCTGGAGAAGACTTGTACACAAAGCACCGGAGCCGCTTCCCCGTCGGCTCCGGCACTTTACTGGATCCCAATCGGGAGTTTCCAGATTGGGATCCTAAACTGTGGCTCACCGCCGCACTGCGCGATGTCTTCCACTTATTGGGATAGTGCAGAAAGGCCGGGAATCGTTTCACAAAATGTTTGGCGCTGGGGTTTTTTGGTCAGAGGTCACGGAAGTGGCGCTGGATCGAAGTGCTGGGCTCTATCCATAGACGTTCAGGCTGCTCCCGCTTCCGTATACCATCTCCAGGACGGAATTCGCGCTGTCCGACGTGCTGGAAGAAGAACTGCTCGAATTCACTGTGCTGAGCAGTTCCTGGACCAACTGCTCGGATTGGGATGCAACGTTGGTTTCGAGTGTCCGCGATGGCGAAGCAGCGCTGTTCAGGTCCCTCTGAACCGGAGCAAAGGCAGACTGGGCGGTGGATAGATCGCCCGAACTCAACGCGCTGCCGAGCGCTGTCAGATCGGCAGAGAGTTGAGAGTCGCTCGACAGGCTGGTTCCATTGGCTGTCGCCGAGAGTCCGCTTATTTTCTGCACGGTCTGGAATGCCGAGTTGGCGCCATTCAGGTCAGCCGACACAAGACTGTTCTGCAGCGTCTGCAGTGCTTGCTGCAGTTGAGTGGAGTCGCTGGACGCGAGAATGTACTGACTGAGGTCTGCGGCCGAAATCGAACCGGTTGTCATGGTTTACCTGCGCGGGACCATGGGCTACTCCCGCTTGTCTATCTCATCGGCATCCTCGGCCAATACTTTAGGACATGTTCCTGCTCGCGTTTAAGAGAGGGCACCCACTGAAAACAAGCTGCTTATGGGGATTGTTTACGCCAGCACGATCGTTCGCGCCGACAACGGAGCGCGGCCAATGCTGCGCTTAGCCGACAAGAATTGTACAAACAGATGACACTGCGTTGACAACCTGCCAGGAGCCGCGGAACTAGCATTCGATGGGCAGCAGGACGGAGAAATTGCGGTCTCGAGCACAGTGCCACTCCGCGACTCTACTCCGGCTCGCACAAATCCAAGGAGGATTCTGTTATGCAGCGACACAAGATGGCTCTCACCCTTTGCCTCGGACTCGCGGTATTGTTCGTTTCGAACGCAGCCCTGGCGCAGTATCAACTCAAGAATCTGGTTTCGAATCAGATAAAGGCGGCCAAGTTCGCAGACCCGCTGCAAGTGAACGGCTGGGGCCTTGCTCGGAGCGCGGGCAGCCCCTTCTGGGTCAGCGATCAAGGCTCCGGCTGGTCGACAATCTACACTGGCGCAGGAGTCAAAGAGGGCTTGGTGGTTTCAGTTCCCTCGTTTGACGGCGCGGGCCCGGGTCAACCGACCGGAATTGTGGCCAATGGATCGGCAGATTTTCAGATCGGCGGATGGCCCACGTTCTTCCTGTTCGCGACTTTGGACGGGACCATCAGCGGCTGGGCTCCGCAGACCAACCGCAACGATGCGATCATCGTGGTGAATAACTGGGCGGCTGGCGCGAGCTACACCGGTCTCGCGGTTACCAACCGGGCCTCGGGAAATCTTCTTTATGCCGCCAACCTTGCCAAGAACGTGGTCGAGGTATACGACGGCGGCTTTAACCTCGTCAATTCGTTTACCGACAGCACGCTGCCGGCGGGTTACGCGCCGTTCGGCATCCAGGACATCGGTGGTTTGGTCTACGTAGCGTTTGCCCAGACAAACGAAGCGCCGGGCGGCTACATCGACATCTTCCGGGAAGACGGAACGTTCGTAAAAACGCTCGCGGCGGGCGCTCCCCTGAACCAGCCTTGGGGCTTCGCCGTGGCACCCAAGAATTTTGGGCCACTAAGCAACACTCTGCTGGTCTCGAACAACACAAACAACGGTACCATCAACGGCTTTAATCTCGAAACCGGCCAGTTCGTGGGCACGGTCAGGGACACGAACGGCAAGAATATCGCGATCGACCAACTCTGGGGGATTGAGTTTGGCGGAGGCTCGGCAAGCAACGGCCGGACCAACCAGCTCTTTTTTACCGCTGGTCCGGCCAACAATCTGGCGGGGACGTTTGGTGTCATCGGTCTGAAGTAGTGGCATGCGTCGGAAGACGCGCGCCGGGAGAACACAATTGGGGAGCTCGCGCGAAGGCCGCCTACAGGCGGCCTTTTGCGCGAGCCAGCCGAAAATTTGCGGTAAACGAGCCTATTCCGTATGAGGGCACGTGATCGGGCGCCCTGGTCAGAAGGCCGGAATCCTGTCAGGATGCGCATGGCGTGGTGACTGGAGAAGGGTGCCCCTGCGACCCGCTGCAATCGACCCGCTACAATCTCCTTATGCGATTCACGGCCGCCCTTGTCGTTCTTGTCGTCCTTATCATTAATACAGCCGTCCTGTCACAAAACGCGCCCTCGTCCCAGCCCAAGTCCGTCACCGTTCCCATCACGATCGACCAAGGCCGCGTTGTGATCGACGTGGCCATCCCGCTTTCCGACGGCACGACCGAGAGCGTCCGCGGCTGGGTCGACAACGGCAATCCCGATCTCGCTATGAACCGGCGCGTTGCTGGTTTAATGAGACTCGGTGTCAATTGCAACGGTCAAATCTGTTCAGGCACGCCGAAATCGCCGGGTGTTTCGCTCGAAGTTGGGATTGGCGGAATGAAGATCCTTCTGCCGCCAATGAAACAAATAAAAATTCCCGTTAGCGCGCCAGCGATCGCACCCGGGATGAGCGCTGAGATCAACATCCCCTCGACCGCTCTGCGCAACTATGATGTGCTCATCGATTTCCCCGATCGCAAGTTCACCATCGGCCAGCCCGGCAGCCTGAGATTCAACGGCGTGAAGAGCAAGATGCTGGTCAATGCAAACAACGGCCTCATCCAGATGCCCAGCAAGATTGACAACAAGAACTATGACGTTGGGCTCGACGTTGGCTCTTCCATCAGCTTTCTTTCGCAAGAATTATTCGAGAAGCTCTCCAATACCCACCCTAACTGGCCGCACATGACTGGAGCGGTCGGCCCGTTCAACACGGGAGAATTTGGCGATGAACCCAGATGGAAGCTGATGCGCGTAGATCGCGTGCAATTCGGACCTCTCTTCTTGACCGATGTAGCTGTGGCTGACCTTCCCCTGGATCGAAGAACTCTCGTCGAAGAGCGCGCCAGCATCCCCGCCGCGGGCGTGCTCAGTTCGGAGGCTCTGATGAACTACCGCGTTGGCCTCGATTACACCCACTCGACTGTCTATTTCGACATCGGTAGAACCACCAGGTTCCCCGACTTCGACGTCGTCGGCCTCATCCTTCGTCCAGGACTCGACACCGGCTTCACTATTATCGCCGTCGCCGATTTCGACGGAAAAACATCGGTCCCCGGCGTTCAAGCCAGCGATGATCTCGTTGCCGTGGATGACATCCCCGTCCCCGACTCTACCCTAGGACAAGTGTGGTCTCTGCTCGAAGGCTTCCCCGGCCAGGAACGCAAGCTGACCATTGAGCGCGCTGGCAAACAGTTCACGGTCGTTGCCAAGGTACAGCACTTCCTAGGCGATGCGTCGGACAAGGACGAAGCAAGGGGGAAGTTGAAGAAGAACTAGACGCCATCTCAAGTGCAGACAAAAGGGTTGACTGGACTTTTTCGCGGGATGCGGCGGCACTCTTCATGGGAGGTAAGCGTACTGAAAATCCTGTATCCTAATCTCGCGGAGAACAACCTTTATGAGGAAGATCAACAAAGCACATTTTTTTGTGGTTCTGGGAATCGTGTCCATCGCACTGATGTTTGGAGTTGTAGGATGCCAGAAAAACGCCACGCAGGACACGAGCGGTCAGAATCAACCAGCGCAGCCCGATCAGTCGCAGGATCCAGCAGCTGCGGCTAACCTGTCACCTGCTGCCGACACGACGCAGGCGAGCGGTACCAACGATCAGCAGCAGCCAGCAAACCAGGCGCCGCAGCGGAACTATCAGCATTCGCCAGACCAAAACTATTCCAATAACGATTACGATACTGAAGACGAGGATCAGAGTTACGGCCAGCCAGTGATGGAGGCCACACAACCCCCGCCACCGCTGCCGGAATATTCGCAGCCTGACTGCCCCGGCGATGGCTATCTGTGGACGCCCGGATATTGGAGCTATGCTCCTCAGGGTTACTACTGGGTGCCCGGCGCCTGGGCGCGGCCGCCTCAAGTGGGCTTCCTGTGGACCCCGGGATATTGGGGATTTGTCGGCGGCAGGTACCGCTATAACCATGGCTATTGGGGCCGACACATCGGCTACTACGGCGGCATTAACTATGGATACGGCTATGTCGGAGTCGGCTATCAAGGCGGATACTGGGACGGAAATCGTTTCGACTATAACCGTTCCGTCAACAATGTGAACATCACCAACGTTCAAGTCTATAACCGCACGGTAACGAATACGGTCATCGTCAACAACACCACCGTCAACATCACGAATAACCGTTCCAGCTACAACGGGCCCGGAGGCATCACTCGCCGGCCGTTGCCGACGGAAGTCGCCGCAACCCGTGAGCAGCGCATTCCTCCGATGACCACGCAGTTACAGCAGCGGCAGGCAGCAGCACAGAACCGTCAGCAGTTTGCCTCTGTCAATCGAGGGCGTCCCGCTGTTCTTGCAGAGACGAAGCCCATCCCCGAGGGCAAACCGATCGCTCCGGTGATTCCTGCACGTCCTGCTCCAGTCGCGCGACCGGCGCAGCCGAATCGTTCGCAACCGCAGACGCCTGTGACACAGCCTAAACCACAGGTTCAAACGCGGCCTGCTCCGCAGCAACCGCAGGCCAAGCCCGTTCCGCAGCAACCGCAGGCCAAGCCCGCTCCGCAGCAACAGCAGGCCAAGCCTGCTCCGCAGCAACCGCAGGCCAAGCCCGCTCCGCGGCAACCGCAGGCCAGGCCCGTTCCACAGCAGCCGCAGACCAAGCCCGCTCCGCAGCAACAGNNGACCAGGCCCGCTCCGCAGCAACCGCAAGCCAGGCCAGCTACGCCGCAGGCTCAAAGGCAGGCAGTCCGTCCGGCGCCGGAGGCTAAACCGAAGACTCCGCCACCTCCGCCCAAGAAGCAACCGTCAAACGAAAAGGACAAACAGAAGTGACCATGAACGCCACTACCGTTCGGTAGTGGCGTTCGCTTTGTTGCAACTCAGGGGATTTGACCGGACGCAACCCGCCTCGCGGCGACGCCCTTGNNGTTTCGAAGCGCCCCGAGTTAGTGTTACACACCAGCTTACTGGACAATCAACGTGAGCGAGGTGAAGTGTTGCACACTGCCGGAGGCGCCGATTACCAGGACGGTGTAGGTACCTGTAGGAGTGGAGTTTCCTGGCTGAATCGGCTGGGTTGTGTGACCGCTGGTGCCGCACCCGACCCAGAGGACCATGCCCGCAAGCAGAATGGTCAAGAGGAGGACAAGAGTTGCGCGCTTTCGTCTTTGTCCGACGCCGAACACGAACATGCCGAATAGTCCGAAGCCCGTGGTAAACGTCCAGAAGGCGAATACGGGGCGCTGCGCAGCTCGAGGAACGGAGAGTTGCGCGGTAGTCCCGGTGGTCCCGGTGGTCTTGATGGTGACGGTGACAGCGGACGGGTTCGCGCCAGGAGTCACGGAAGTTGGGTTGATGGTGCAGGTCGAGAACGCCGGAACGCCGGCGCAAACGAGAGTCACCTGGCTGGAGAAGGTTCCGCCGACCGGACTGATCGAAATGGGATAGGTCGCGGTGGCGCCGGCTTTGATAGTGTCTGAACCGCCGGACGATGGCATGCTGAAGTCAATGCCCGAGCCGGCCAGCGAGACCAGTTGCGGACTATTGGCAGCCGAATCGGTGAGGGTGATGGTTCCGGAACGAGTTCCCGATGACGTGGGCTTGAAGGTCACCTGCATGGCACAGGTTCCGCCATTCGCGGCGATCGATGTGCAGTTGTTAGTCTGCGCGAAATCACCGGCCGCCTGGACACCGGCCATGGTCAGAGCGCCGTTGCCCGAATTGGTCACGGTGATGGTCTGGGCGCTGCTCGTCGTACCAACCGTGAGCGCGGTGAAGTTGAGACTGGACACGCTGAGCTGGGCAGTGGCGGCAAGGGCGGTGCCGCTGAGAGCGACAATGTGCGGATTGCCCTGAGCATTGTCGCTAATGGTCAGCGCGCCGCTCCGGCTTCCTCCCGCGATCGGAGAAAAGGTAACGCTAATCGTGCATGACCCCGATAACGGGACCGGTGCGGCGGTGCAATTGTCAGTCTCGGCGAAATCCCCGGTTGGGGTTACGGCCGAAACGGTAATAGGATTGGCGCCGGTGTTGGTAACGGTGACCGACTGAGCGGCACTAGTCGCACCAACCGTCTGGGTGCTGAACGAAAGCGAGGACGGTGTCACGGTGGCGGTGGTCACGTATCCGCTGCCTGACAGCGAGACAGTGTGTGGGCTGCCGGGTGCGTTATCCGCAATGCTCAACGTACCGTTACGCGCACCACCCGCGGTTGGAGTGAAAGTGACCTGGAATTGGCAGCTTGAGCCGATACCAAGCGAAGATGGGCAGTTGTCGGTCTGGGCATAGTCGCCGGTCGCCTGGATGCTGTTGATGACCAACGTCGCATTGCCGTTGTTGGTGAGGGTTGCGCTCTGTGAGGAGCTGGTCTGGTTGATCTGGAGACTTGGGAAAGTGAGGCTGGCAGGCGTGAGGTCCGCAACCGCGGTCGCGCCGCTGCCGACCAGGTTGATGAAGTGAGGCGAGCCGGCGCCGTCGTCCTCGATCATGATGGAGCCGAAGCGGGGTCCGGGCAGGGTTGGCGTGAAGCTCACCGAAAATGTACAGGTGCCGGCGGCTGGCACGGTGGCGCCGCAGGTGTTGGCGGCGGAGAAGTCTCCGGTGGTGGTGACGTTCGAGACCGTGAGCGGCGCGCTGCCCATGTTGCGCAGCAGCGAGGTGTTGGACTGACTCACCGACCCCACGGGACGAATCGAGAATTGAATCAGGGACGGGCTGATTGCCACGGCAGGAGCTGCCGCAGTACCGATCTTGGTCACGAAGGCGTCATAGTTCCCGCCGATCGTGTTTTGGAGAGCCGCCGCGGTTACGGGATAGTCGGTAGAGTTCGTATTTCCGGTTAGGTAGATGGCGCCGGCGGAGTCGAGGGCAATTCCGCCGGGGGAATCGCTTCCATAGCCGCCGAGGAATGTGCTGAACAACTGCGTCGCACCGGTAGGATCGAGCTCCTGCAAGAAGAGATCCTGCTCGCCGGTGTAGGTCTCGATGGGGTTGACCAGGAAAGACTGATCGCCCCCTCCGGAGTAGCCGTACACGTAGGCGTCACCGGCGGCATCCACCAGGAGTGACTGCGGCCAGACGTCCACGTTAGCGGCAAGATAGGTGGAGTAGACCAGAGTGGATCCGGTGGGATCAAATTTGGTGATGAAGCCCCAACTGCAACTTGACTGAGTCGGGTCGCAGAGATTCGGCGTCGTGAGCGGGATGGAATTGTACCCCGGATAGCTATATCCCACGATATATGCGGAGCCGTTGGAGTCAACGGCAACCGCGTTCAGGTTGAAATCGTAACTGTTCTGAACGGCAGCGAAGTAGGTGGAGTAGGCGAGATTCCCTGAGGAGGTGAATTTGCCAACAAAACCGACCTGTTCGTCGGAGGTCGTGGCGTTCGAGGTTTGATAGGCTCCCTGAGTTACTGGGAAATCGTAAGTGTTGGTTTTGCCGGCGACATAGGCATTGCCGCTGCCGTCAACGGCAACTCCAGTGATCGCGCTTTGGGGTGAGGGCCAGCAAGGGCCGTAGTAGCAATTCTCGGCCACGTTCGCACTGCCTGCGAAGTAGGTGGAAAACACAGGCGCCGAGCCATCGGGGGCGATCTTAGTCAGGAACCCGTACCCGCCCCAATACCCTTGTTGATTGGGCGAAGCGGCTAACTGGTATGCGTTCACAACCGGAAAGTTCTGCGAGTAGGTCATGCCAGCGATGTAGATATTGTCGGTGCCGTCGAGGACGATACCGTAGGGATAGTCGTCGCTGTTGCCGCCCAGGTATGTGGAGTAGAGGAGTGAGGCGCCGTCGGCAGCGACTTCGGTGACAAAACCTTCGAGTCCTCCTGCCGGATTCGCCTGGTAAGGATTTACTACCGGGAAGTCGCTGGCATAGGTGTACCCCGTGATGAAGACGTGGTTGGAGCTGTCCATCGCCATGGCGGTGGAATAGTTCGCGGAACTACCACCGATGTAGTCGGCGTAGACGAGGCTGGAGCCGCTTACGTCGAGTTTGGCGACGAAAGCGCTTTGACCACCCGGAGGCGGACCATTCTGCCCGGCCAAGGGGAAGTTGGTGGACTGGGTCCAGCCGGTAACATAGGCGCTGCCATTGCTGTCGACGGTGATGCCGACCGCCTCGTCGTTCGCGAGACCGCCGAGGAAGGTGCCATAGACGAGCACCGGATCGATCACCAGCGGCATGGTCTTATCATAGGGGCCGAGAGCAAAAGAGACGTGGGTGGAATTCTTCACCATGTACTGGCCGGTGACGGGAACGCGCAGGCCGTGAAATTCCTGATAGATGACGGGGGCCTGCAGGCGGACTTCGTCCGTTCCCTTGTGCAGGCTGAGGTCGCCGTTTGCCGCGATGCTGAGACGATCGACGCCCTTGACATCAAGCTGAACCTGGCCGGGATCGGCGCCGGGGGCGATGACGAAATCATGCTCCACGCGCGACTGGTTGCCGTAGTAGACAAGATCAATTCCGGGATAGACATCCTTGTAGCGAACTTGCTTGTATATGGCAACGTTGGTCTGCCACTTTTTCGGATCCTTGCCAATGAAGTAATTGACCTTTCCGGCCTGAAGATCTTCTCCGGCCACTTTGGGATTCGGGTTGGCGCCGACCATATTGATCTGGATGACAGCGCTGGTGGTCTTCGGGCTCGCGGCAGGCGCAGCCGAGCTCTTTGCTGCGTTGGACAGCACTGCTGAAGGCCGGAGATCAAGCACCATCTGGCCAGCCGTTAGGAAGATGGTGTACCCGCTGCCGTGGGCGAGGAATTTTACCTGCGGGTCGGTTTGTCCCTGGTTTGCCTCGAAGGCTAGAGAAAGCTTTCCATAACTGGGCTGTACGTGACGGGGGAGAATAGGATTCTGTGGCGAAGGCTGGTTGGCTGGAACGGTTTGTGCGGTACACAACAAGCTGCTCATCAGCGCGAGCGCCGCGGCGATGCCGAACAGGGATCGTATTGCAGATTTCATGCTTCTCCTTTAGTACTCTGGCTCTCTGATCTGGATTCTGGGGTCACTTTCGTGGAATCTTTGGTTCGTCTTCGGCCGGCTCGGCACTCTGGGGGAGGGTGCCAGCCGGGAAACATCTCTAGCGCAGAATAAGGATTGCAAGCGCAGCACCGTCTCAAGTTCATGAAAAGGCGATGGCGTTGAGCGAGCGAGATGTCCGAAGAATGGATCGATGTACAGAATCTCGACAGGCGTCAGAGTATGGGCGCGGCGAGTGACCCGTTTCAGAAAGTTTCGATTCAACAGGAGCCGTGGGCCTGATGCCTTGACCGACTGTCAGTGGGCGAGTGGCGGTGGCCCAACAATCAGACCAAAGAACCCGAGAGACTGGCAATCACTAAGGGCTTCGTCGCTGCGAAACGGAGTTGAATCAACGTTTCCATTTACACTAAGCGGCTGGGGGGTAGTCGAAAAAAGGCCTGTGGTTGCCCCCACTTTTGCGCTTCCCGCTCTGCCGTTAGTAATCGTGATCTCTCGTGACTCATGAGGAGCCAAGTGAAACACAAATATCGAAAACACGGGACGCTGATAACTGTCGTGGCAAAGAAGACCCTGAACGTCGGCAAAACGTTGCGCCCCGACAACACCCGCGTCGTGTGCTTTACGACTTGCTGTCGGGATATATATCAGGAAATCCTTGCCAGACAGCGTCCGACTATGGATACGTAACTTCAGTTGAGAAGCATAAAGGTGTTTGTCAGATCGATTAGTAAGCCGAAAACTGTAAGTCTGACCAGCAGCACCTCTATCTGCAAATCTGACGTTGGTCGGACTGACATTCAACGAATAGGGCCAGAGTATCCACCCGAATGCTGCTATTCCACCTGCAACGAAACACAGAACAACTCTGCGACTGATATTGCTGTGCAGCCAAGGTGAATGCAGCGTCGGATGGATGCTACCTGCAAAGATAGCCACCGATATCACTACAGTGACCACCCTGCCCGTGTTATCAGCGCTTAACTGCGGAGCCAATTGAAAGAGTACGAGAGCCGTGACAGCGGCCAAACACCACAGCGCAACATCCCCTCTCGATGTTCGGCCCTCTGGCATCGCACACACCGCCTTGGTCTTCGAACGACGCTTGGGTCAGTGGGGTGGAAACAGTTCGTCAAACAGGCGTCTTAGCAATTGTTGATCGGCTTGCAATCCGTGCTCATGCACATCCCTCTGTTCAGCGGGGTGAATAGGATTGGTATCTGTGCGCGCCACGAGTAGAACAGTCCTCTCAGAAGGCACGATGCCCTTGCGCCGCCGATCACGCGCACCGCACAGGTCCTGAAACAAGCCGTCAAGATCGTGATTGACGTCTGCGGACGTGCGTGCACGTCCTCCACACGCTTCTTAAACCTGCTACTTTCCCTCCTTCTGCTGCGCCTTCACCTTCGCCCATCTCGCTCGCTGAGCGGCTGCGATTCGCTTCCTGCCTGCTGCTGATATTGTGCGCTTGGGTCTCGCGGTCGCTGCTCGGATGTTGATTCTCTTTGCCCATCGCGCTTTTTGCGCGAGGCTCATCCGCCTGTGAGCCGATGCCGACACAGTGTGCCTCGGTTTTGTGTAGGATCTCCCGCCGTGCAACTTGCCAAGAACCGAAAGAGCCGCATCAACATGACGAAGCTCATTCACCAGATTCGTTCTCTCTGCCCTTAACTCCGATACAAATGATGCGAGTCCCGCTAGGTTTGCCATGAATCCCCCCTCGGCAAGGGATTGTAATTCGAATCGAGCTTTTCTGCAGTCTGCCAGCCTAACAACGGATGGCGGGAGAGCAGATGATGGAGGAGAAGAAGTGGCCGCCGCGAGGAAGTTTTAGAAGAACACACTCAGTCAGAAATCAGATCGGCAAAGGCAAACTGCTCGCGAACCACAGTCTTGCCCACTGAAACCGAGAGGGCGGCATTCAGCATGGGCCCTGCGTATACAAAGGAGTGGAACTCCCCGAGTTCACCGCAGGGATCCACTTCATCGGGTAGCGCCGAAAGAAACGTCTGATCGAACTCGCGGCCGGCGAAGGATTGATCGAGCTTCTTTGTGTCGATACAAGTCAACTTCGCTCGTACTCCGGACGCGATCATCTCCTGGGCCAGATCCCGCGTTGGCAGCCCCCACAAGGGGAAGATCGGCTCAAGTCCCGTGCCTTTCATTTGCCGTTCCCGGTAGGCGCGTACATCTTCGAGGAACAGATCACCAAACGCCACTCCTTCGATTCCTTCGCAGACTGCCTTAGCAGCCCGTGGTGCAAG
>PMMJ01000501.1 GCA_003162255.1 Acidobacteriaceae bacterium
GTCAGCGGCGGCGAGTTCAATGTGGCTGCCAACCTTTCGGATTGTTTTGGCCTGAAGACGGGAATTGCGTCGGCCATGTCCGACTATCCGATCGGCGACCTGATTGCCGAACGCGTCCGCGCGATGGGCGTGAGGCCGTTCTATAAGCGTTTCAAGCACGACGGTGTTACCGGCCCCAATATGGCCGCGGTGTATAGCGACCGTGGATTTGGTCTGCGCGCTCCGGTGGTTTTTTACAACCGGGCGAATGAGGCCGCGGCGCAACTGAAGCCGGGGGATTTCGACTGGAAGGCGATCTTTGATGGAGGCGTCCGCTGGGTGCATAGCGGTGGGATTTTTGCGGCGCTTTCGCCGACGACGGCGGAACTCGCTGCGGAAATGATGAAGGAAGCCAAGGCGGCAGGCGCAATCACGTCGTTCGATCTCAACTTTCGCGAGAAGTTGTGGAAAATTTCCGGCGGCAACGAGCGCGCCGTGGAAATCATCGGGCGCATTGTGGAGAACGTCGATGTGCTGCTGGGCAACGAAGAGGATCTGCAAAAGGGGTTGGGCATCCAGGGGCCGGAAATCGCGGCCAAGTCGAAACTCGATCCCAGCGTCTTCTTCGGTATGATCGGCAAAGTGGCGAAGAAGCATCCCCAAGTGAAAGTGGTGGCCACCACGCTGCGCGAGGTGCACTCGAGCAGCCGCCATAGCTGGAGCGCGGTTGCCTGGATCGACGGCAAGACTTTCACTGCGCCGACGGCAGAGTTGGAGGTGGCGGACCGAGTGGGAGGCGGGGACGGCTTTGCGTCCGGCTTCATCTACGGCCTGCTGACCGGTGAAGCGCCCGGGGAAGCCCTCAAACTGGGATGGGCGCACGGTGCGTTGTTGACCACCTTTCCCGGCGACACAACCATGGCGACTGTGGATCAGGTGCGAGCCCTCGCCAAAGGCGGATCGGCGCGCATCGAGCGGTAGAGTTCACTGCTTTTGTCCGGCTGCGCGAGATCGCAAGCGGAGCAGAGAAACGAATGACGACCAATATCTTTAGCCTTACCGGCAAAACCGCCGTTGTGATCGGAGGCACCTCCGGAATCGGGCGTGCCCTGAGCCTTGGCCTCGCCGATGCCGGCGCCGATGTGATCGCGTCGGCGCGCCGTCCGGAACTGGTCGAAGAAACCGCTGCCGAGATCGAACGGCGCGGACGCCAGACACTGCGCCTCTCGTCGGATCTGCGCAGCCGCGCTTCGCTCGAACAGCTGCTGGCTGCCTCACTCCAACGCTTTGGCAAAGTCGACATCCTCATCAACTGTGCCGCGAAGACCAAGCGGACGGCCACGCTCACCATGCCCGAAGAAGAATGGGCCGACATCCTGGACACGAACCTCACCGGGACGCTGCGCGCTTGCCAGATTTTCGGCAAACACATGCTGGATCGTGGCTATGGCCGCATTGTCAACATCGCTTCGCTCAACAGTTTTGTTGCCTTCAGCGAAGTCGCCGCCTACGCGGCCAGCAAGGCAGGCGTTGCCTCCCTGACGCGCTCGCTTTCCGTCGAGTGGTCGAAGCGGGGCGTTACGGTGAACGCCATTGTGCCCGGCGTCTTCCGCACGCCCATGAATACGGAACTGCTCGACAACACGCCGCGCGGCCGGGAGCTGCTGATTCGGACGCCCATGGGCCGCTTCGGCAAGACCGACGAGCTCGTCGGAGCTGCGGTCTACCTTGCCTCCGATGCCTCCTCCTTCGTTACCGGGCAGACTCTGGTCGTGGACGGAGGCTTTCTGTCCAGCGGCGTCAACCAGTAGCCGTTCTGGAAAACGGAGGCGTGCTAGGAGTCGGCAGGATGTTCGTCCGCCAGCCAGTGAATCAGCGCAGCGCGAAGCCGGTTCAGGGGGACGGGTTCGGTCTCACGCCACAGCGCAAATTCCGGCGGAGCGACGACATACGCCTCCGACAGATTCTCGGCCATACAGAGGCAGACCGTGTTACGCCGATACTCGTCATAACGACTGGCGGCCAGCCATACATACAATGCAAGTTCCTGCGCGTCCAAGGCGCTGCCCGGCAAGTCGTCGACGGCAGGAAGCGGGTTCACCTCATCCGGGTTCTCGAACACGGCCACGCTGGTGAACGGCTTGGGCTTGCTGCGTACCCCGAACTGCGCCATCAGGAATGAAGGCCGCGCGCGACGAAACGCTTCCGAGGAGCTCCACTCCACGAAAGAATTTCCGTAGATTAGCGCTCCGTTGCCGCTGAGATAGAGCGTCCGCAGGAACTCGCGAATCACCGGCGCCGACGCCACCTCCGCAGGGCACCACGGTGTGACATCAGCCTTGCGCAGATGATCGAACACGGCGTCGGCGTCGGCCAGATCCTTGCGCATGGTATTCACTTCGCGCGAGAAGTTCTGGCGAAAGGTGGCGAGCCGCTCATGGCTGAGCAGAGTGGCGGTTGGAGCGCCCGCGGCGGAGGGTTCCTGCTGCAGCGCACAATCCACCAGACCGGTTCCAGCGTCCACGATCCAGGCGTCCGCTGGGGAAGCGTTGGACCGGCGCGAAATGACTTCCAGGAGGCGTCCGCCGTCACCGCCGCTGAGAAGTGCTTCCGCGGGACTCTGGGTCTCGCCGGACGATGTGGGCAATGCGAGATCGAGTCGGAGCGGACGGCCGACTCCGTGCCATCCCTGCCAGACCTTTGAGCGATCGAGTGGGAGACGCTGGGGCATCGCCAGCAGAATAAGTCGATTGCTTTCGGCGCCGCGAGGCTTTTCTTTCTCGGCATGCTGATCGGCCGCGTCGAAAACCTTCTGCACCGCTTTGCGCCAATCCTGATAGTAGGGCGAGCGGGCGAGGAGGGAAGCATTCTGAATGGTTTGCTCATCGGTAGAGAACTGCCAGCCGCGCACCCCCATCTTCTCCTCGAGTTGAATGACCTCGCGGAAAAGCGACGCAAGCTGCTCATCGTTCAAGCTCGCAAGATACAGTAGTAAGTGCAGAATCGAGCGGCGTTCGTAGGGAAACAGGTAGCCCCAGTCGCGGAGTTGCTGGCGGGTAAAGGGTAGGAAGGTGATGGGCAGGCGCTTCAGCAGGCCCTTGTTCAAGGCATCCTGAAGTGGCTCCGGCAACTTTTCCTGGACCTGCGTGGACACTCGCCAACCTCTTCTTATATTGCTTGTTACCGCGCCGAATAAATCCGCAGCGCAGATAGAAACAAGTTACATCAGACGCGTATCTCCGTCAGGCGCGATCCTTGCGATTCCATGGGCGGACAGCCTAGCAGGTCCGCGAGCGTGGCGCAGAGATCCACGTGGCGGATGGGCCGTTCAACGATCTGAGGCTTGCTGACCGCCGCGCCCAGCGCCATCATCCACGTGGACCGGGTTGAGTCGGTGTCGCCGCGATGGTTGAAAAAGCCGTTGGTCGTCGATCCATCCGGATCGCGCCCAAACTCGGGCAAAACGACCATCGTGGTCTTGCCCTTGTATTCGGCGTTCGCTTCTATCTCCTGCCATAACTGATAGGCAAGCCGGTCTCCGGTGCGGATGCCCCCGACGTGGAGCGCGTAGGAACCGAAGTGCGCCACCTCCACATCCGAAAAGATGACCACTAACAAGCGCGGTGAAAATTTTCGCATGACCTCGCGACTGACCAGGAACGTAAGTTCGTCGCCCGACGTCGGGCCGCCATCGCGCACAAAAGTAGTGATCGCCTCCTCAATGATGCCGCGCACGCGCGGATCAAGCCTGTCGGCCGCGTCGAAGACGGTCCAGCCCAAGCCTTCATAGTTGCCCGCTTCCAGCATGTTTTCCAGCTCAGACTCGATTTTTGCGCGATCCGCCATATTGCGGCTGCGCCCAGCGCGCAGGGCATTAGCTACGGCCGCTACCATGAGTTGCTTCGGGAACACCACGTTCGCACCGTAGACCGGACCATAGTTCGAGGCAGAACTGGCGCCGATCAGGCTGGTAAGCGCTTTGTTGCTGGCTACCACCCAAGTGTCACTCTGCGCCGCGCCCAGCCGCTTCCGAAAATGTTCGAACAGGGTTGGCGTGGTGGGCGCGATTTTCCCCCAGTCATCCACGCGTTGCCAGTTGCCCGTGAGGATGCTGGAGATGGCGTTGAAATGGGCGGTCACACCTTCATTGCGGGCGTTGGGATAGAACAAGGACTGGGGAAGCAGGTCCCGCGACAAGTGCGGAATGTTTTCCAGTCCCTCCGGCGAAAAGGTCTCGGAGTGGCGTACACCGCCAAAAATGACAATCACCGCGCGCTGCCCGGAGCCGCCGGCCCCGTGTTGGCCCCCGCCAGCCAGGGACGACTTCGGCAGATTGAGGCCTACGAGCAACGCCGCCGCAGCGCGCAAAAAGTCCCGTCTGGATCTGTCTACGACCCCTTCTGAACCCCCGGCGATGACGCGCGAGACGAAATCTGGTGATGGCTCCATTGGCTGCGTACGCTCCGCGCTGACCAAGTCTAACTCAGTCGCCTTCTCCGCGTCACGCTAGTGTCGACATTTGAATTGCACCGCGCGCGCGAGTAAGATTCGGCGTGTCGCCGCGCGTGATGCGTTGCGGCGGAAAGGTGACGTGATGAGGGTACAGCCCATTCTTTTGCTGTCGCTACTTGTGTCCGCGATTATTTTGACCGTAAATGCCGCAGCGCAATCCAGCTACGACTTGCGTTCGCCCGATGGTCGAATCGAAATCAGAATTCGCACTGCTAACCGGGTTCACTACGATGTGCTGTTGAGAGGCCGCGCGCTGCTCGAGAACTGCGCGCTCTCGCTCGACGTGGAACACAAGAAGCTGGGCGAGGATCCAAAGGTTATCGACGCCAAGCAGCGCTCTTACGATCAAATCGTTGAACCCACGGTGCGCCAGAAATTTGCCAAGATTCGCGATAACTACAATGAGTTGCGTCTCACCATGGAAGGCGGCTACGCGGTTGTCTTCCGCGCCTACAACGAAGGCGCGGCCTACCGACTGGAAACCTCTCTGCCGGAGAAGCAGGTGAAAGTTTATGGCGAAGAAGCCAGCTTCAACTTTCCCGGCAACCTGGTTGTTTACTATCCCCAGGAAGACAGTTTCTTTTCGCATAACGAGCGGAAGTATCTTCCGCAACATCTGAGTGAAATCGCTCCCCAGTTTATCGCTTCGCTGCCGGCAGTCGTCGATGTGTTAGAGGGAGCCAAGGTCGCCATCGCGGAATCAGACTTGGAGGATTACCCCGGCTTGTACTTGCGCGGAACGGGCGGAAACGGCATCGCCGCAACGTTCCCCCCATATCCGCTGGAAGAAAAGCTGGAAGGCGATCGCGATTTCCGAGTAGTGAAGAGCGCGGATTATATCGCGATTACGTCAGGCACGCGCTCGTTTCCATGGCGCGTCATCGGTGTTGCCGAGAAAGATGGCGACCTGCTCACCAACCAAATCGTCTATCTGCTGGAGAAGCCGTCGCAACTGCAGGACACCTCCTGGATCAAGCCCGGCAANNACTTACAAGTATTACATTGACTTCGCGTCCAAGTACGGGATTCCCTACATTATTCTCGATGAGGGCTGGTACAAGCTGGGCAATGCACTGGAAGTGGTTCCCGATCTGAACATCCCGGAGCTGACCGCTTACGGGAAGCAGAAAAATGTTGGAGTTATCTTGTGGCTGGTTTGGAAAACGCTGGACGATCAACTTATCCCCGCTCTCGATCAGTACGAAAAGTGGGGTATCAAAGGCATCAAGGTTGATTTCATGCAGCGCAACGATCAGCTCCTGGTCAATTACTATTACAAAGTCAGCCGCGAAACCGCAAAACGCAAGATGCTGGTGGATTTCCACGGCGCACAAAAGCCCGCGAGTATGACCCGCACATGGCCCAATTTGATTAGCACGGAAGGTGTCCGCGGGATGGAATGGAGTAAGTGGAGCGCCGATTCCGAACCGAAACACAACGTGACCCTTCCCTTCACGCGAATGTTTCTGGGCCCCATGGACTACACTCCGGGCGCGATGCGCAATGCCACGAAGCTGACCTTTGCGCCCATCTTCGGCCAGCCCATGGCCCTGGGCACGCGCTGCCAACAACTCGCGATGTATGTGGTGTATGAGAGCCCGCTGCAAATGCTCTCCGACAGCCCGTCAAACTATTTGCGCGAGCCGGAGATTATGGATTTTCTAGCTCCGGTGCCAACCGAATGGGACGAAACGAAAGTGCTCGACGCGCGCATCGCCGACTACGTCGTTGTGGCCAGAAGAAACGGCCATGACTGGTATGTGGGAGCCATGACCGATTGGACGCCGCGCGACCTCGACATTGATCTGTCGTTCTTGCCCGAAGGAAGCTTCACCATGGAGGCTTACCAGGACGGCGCGAATGCCGAACGCTACGCTAGCGACTACAAGAAAACAACTACCAAGGTGGACAGAACCACCAAGCTGAAACTCCATCTCGCAAGTGGAGGTGGCTGGGCGGCAAGGATCCACCAGTAAGTTGTTGAGTGGGTGACTGCGGGATGACTGATACGGTGCCGGGCGGGGACGCCCGGCTCTCCATCAGCACCCATCACGCGGTTCTCGTTGGCGATTTGGCCGGCTCGACGATGCCTTCACCTTCACGGATCGTGAGGATCTGGTTCGCCTTCATTTGTGTGAAGCGTTCGATCTTTTGTGTAGTCGGCCATTTCACTTCAAGCAGGTCCACGGTCTGCGCTTTTCCCAATCCGAAATGCAGGCGGAGGTCGCTCTGCGACATGACGCTACCTCCACTGTGGACTTCATCCATCTGAGAGTGATTGCCTGTAACTACGCGCACGCGAGCGCCGATGGCGGTGCGGTTGCACTTGGTTCCGACCAGCTTGATCTTGATCCAATTCTGCTTGTTACCGCCCTCGTTGTGCAGCAGCGAAGGCAAATCGTTCATGTTCAAAACCAACGCGTCGATTCCGCCGTCGTTGTCGTAGTCGCCAAATGCGGCGCCGCGGCTGGAGAATCGTTCAGCGATGCCCGGTCCCATGGAGGACGAAACATCCTTGAATTGGCCGTTGCCCAGGTTCTTGTACACGAGGCGAGGATTCTTGAAGGTCTGGCCAATTTCGTGTCCGGCAATCTCCGGATAGACGTGTCCGTTGACCTGCATTAGGTCCGCCCAACCGTCATTGTCATAGTCGACAAACCCGCATCCCCAGGCGACAAACTGGTTGTTGATTCCGAGTCCAGAGGAAAAGGTCACATCGCTGAACGTGCCGTCTCCGTTGTTGTGNNCAGGTGTCGTCGGCAAAATTGGTCTTGAAAATATCGAGCCAGCCATCGCAGTCGTAATCGCCAACCGCGACGCCCATGCCTGCCTGCTCGTGCCCATTCTCGCTGTACGCGCATCCCGCCATGACTGCCACATCGGAAAAAGTGCCGTCATGATTGTTGCGGAATAGCACACTGGGTTCGGAGTCCACGGCTACATAAATATCCGGCCANNGTTCCGTCGCCATTGTTGTGATAAAGGACATTGGTGTCGCCGGGAAGGCCGCGCGGGCCGCACATCACCGGGATCCCTTTCCATTGGCAGGACTCGGGGTCCATTTCCGCCGGCGTGTTGGCTGGATCAAGCTTGATGTAGTGGCATACGAAGAGATCGAGGCGTCCGTCGCGGTCATAATCGAGGAAGGTGCAACCCGAGCCCCAGCGAACACGATCATCGTAAAGGCCGGACTTGCGAGTGACGTCGGTAAAGGTGCCGTCGCCGTTGTTGTGGAACAGAATGTTGTGTCCCCAGAAGCAGCAAAAAAGATCGTCCCAGCCATCGTTGTCGTAGTCGCCGACGCAGATTCCCGTCTGCCAGCCGGTGCGGGCGAGCCCGGATCTTTCTGTGACGTCAGTGAAGGTCCCATCGCGGTTGTTCTTGTAGAGATGAGAAGTGGGCTCCTGTCCGGCAGGCCAGTGCTCGCCCAGTCTTGTTCCGTTGGTCAAATAAATATCCAGCCAGCCATCACGGTCGTAATCAAAAAAAGCGATCCCGCTGCCTTTGGCTTCGATAATGTAGCGTTTATGATCGACGGCTCCCCAGACGTTCGGGATGTTGAGCCCGGCTTCGTGAGCTACGTCCACGTACTGCACTGGAGATATGGGAGCGGGGGCAGGGGCGGACTGAAGCACAAGACGGTGCTGCCATTTCCAGAGCGGCGTGGTGAGCGCATCGACGAGCGTACTGCCCAGCACTACTAGAGAAGAGCCTAGGAAATGGCGGCGGGGATAATTCATTTCGCGCCCTCGGTCTTGGACGGGGGAGAGCCCCGCGGCCACACAGGCGCTATTTTGGGAAATCGGCGCGGGACAATTCCGGATCCTTCTTTCACCGCGACGATCTGGTCGACTGGCAGGCTGGTCAATCGATCCACCTGTCCGCTCGGCCATGTGATCTCCAAAGATTCGATCTGGGTGCGCTTTCCCAAACCAAAATGAATTCGAGGATCGCTGGCCGACATGTAGCTCATGCCGCCCTTGGCCTGTTCGACTTGCGTAACACCTGCCGAAGTCAATTTGAGCGAAGCGCCGATGCCGTCGCGATTCGATTTTGTTCCGATCAACAAAACGGTCAGCCAGTGATTGGCATTGCCACCGTCGTTGTGCAGGAGCGATGGATAATCGCCGCGATTGTTGGTGACGATGTCGATGCCGCCATCATTGTCGTAATCGGCGGTGGCGAGGCCGCGCCCAACGATCGGACGCACGAAATCGGAGCCCAAAGACTCCGACACTTTTTCGAACTGGCCCTTGCCCAGATTGTGATACATCAGCAACGGCTCTTTGTAGGACACCTCGCCGTGATAGAGCTGAACATTGTCGACCATGGCGCCGTTGGCCTGCACGATATCGTTCCAGCCATCATTGTCATAGTCCAGAAATTTCATGGCTACGCCACTCATCAAGACCGCTTTGTTACCGATGCCGGAGCGATAGGTCACATCGGTGAAGGTGCCGTCCCGATTGTTGTGGTAGAGACGATTCAATTCGAAGTCCAGATGAGTGACGTACACATCCTGCCAGCCATCGCCGTCCACGTCGGCGGCATCGATGCCCATGCCGGCCTCATAGCCTCCGTCCTCACTCACGGCCAGGCCGGAGATCAATGAAACATCTTCAAATGTTCCGTTGCGCTTGTTGAGGAAGAGGAAATTTGGCCACGTGTCGTTGGCGACGGCGATATCGGGCCAGCCATCATTGTTGAAGTCGGCGAGGACCACGCCCATGCCCTTGGCTTCGGGCTTTCCTACTCCGGATGCGTCACTTACGTCGGTGAAGGTTCCGTCGTGGTTGTTGTGGTAGAGCTTGATGTGCTGGCCTCTGTAGTTGTTGGGATGGCAGTAGGCGCGGTAGCCGGGCCGGCGCTCGCCACACCAAATGTTATTTTTTGGCGTCCAGTCGATGTAGTTGGTGACGACTAAGTCGAGCCAACCGTCTTTGTCGTAATCGAACCAGCCGGCGCTGGTCGACCATTGGCCTTCATCGGCAACGCCGGCTTTGGCAGTGACGTCGGTGAAAGTGCCGTCGCCGTTGTTGTGATAGAGAATCGCGCGGCCATATCCGGTCACGAACAGATCGGGATACCCGTCGTTGTCATAGTCACCGACGGCAACTCCCTGGCCGTAGTGGCCTTCACCGCCGACACCGGCTTTTTCGGTGACGTCGGTAAAGGTCCCGTCGCCGTTGTTATGGTAAAACGCGCAGCGCAGGGGATGCGGCGGTTTGTAGATGTCGGTAGCGGCGGACTGGACAAAGAACAGGTCCATGAGACCGTCCTGGTCATAGTCGAGCCAAGCGACTCCGGTGCCCATGGTTTCGAGGTAGTACTTTTCTTCGGTTTGCGTCGAGTCTTGCTGGAATGTGATTCCGGCGGCCTGACGCATATCGGTGTAGTGGACCGGAATTCCGGGATCCTGCTTGGTTGGCGTCTGTGCCGCGACTTTCGCATGTACGAAGAGGCCAACGAGAATGCCTAGAGTGAGGATCATGCCGTACACGGACTTCGACACGATCGGAGATGTGCAACCAGGCTGCATGTTTTCGGGATTGACCGGAGTCTGCATTCTAAACCAGGGAGAGCTTTGTCCGATTCACAGCGTCCGGTCTGCGATCATAAGCGCTAACTGAAGCACCTGCTGGCGGGCGGCCAACGGGATGGACTGGCCTGCGGGAGAAGGGTTGGCTGGAGTCTTGGCCAGGGTTTCTTCGATCCGGCCCACATCCAGGCCTCCAGCGTTGCTTCCCTTGAAACGGTTGAGCACTTCGCGCGCTTTCTCAATTTGTCCCGTCTCGTAATAAAAGACGCCGAGCGTGGAATAACTGCCGGCCCACTCCGGCAGTAACTCCACGGCGCGCTCCAAGCGCTCGCCGGCCTGCCGGGCATTTCCTTGCAATACCGATACCAGCCCCAAACCCCACAGGATTTTCCCCGAGCCGGGAATTCGCTTGAGACCGCTCTGCAGCGTCTGCTCCGCGCCGTGGAGATCGTTTTCGCGAAGCTGGACCAAAGTGAGCGAGAGATAGTACTGGTCGTTGTCGGGATTCTGGCTGATGGCACGGCGGAAGATTTCGGCTGCTTTGGCGGTGTCACCCACGTGAACCTGGATGTCTCCCAACAGCGCGAGGAAGGCATCGTCCTGCTGGCCGGCGGCGGAAACCGTCTCGGCGGCATCGAGCGCCTGATGGTAGAGACCGGCGCGGAAGTAAGCATCGGCCAAATCGAATTTCACGTCGTCAGACTCGGGATTGGCACGCAGCGCGCTCTGAAAATGCTGGATGGCGTCATTGTACAAACGGTAACGCGCGAGCAATACGCCAATGCCAGTCTGAGTGCGATAGTCGTCGGCGCTGATTTGATCGAGCTGCGCGATCATTTGCCGGGCTTCGTCCCGTTTCCCGAGCCTCAGGTAAGCTTCGGCGAGCAGATAAAAGTTTTGCGGCTGGCCCGGGTCCTTCTGGATACGATCCTGCAGTTCGGTAACGTCGAGCTGAGTGCGCTGTTGAGGAGAAAGCTGGGAACGGTCGTCGAGGTAGTCGAAAAGGTGCTGATAGGGATAAGGCCCGGTCGAAGCATTCTTCGAGAGTGTTTGAAAGACATTCAAGTCTCTCTGCGCGGCCGCAGTCTGATGGAGGCTCCTTTCTACCATGGCAAGTTTGTAATAACCGTTCGCGGGATCGCGGCTTACTTTCACATATCTCCGAAGAAGCTCAGCGGCTTCCGCGAATTTCTTATCGTTGGTCCGCAGATTCGCTAACTCCAGCAGCGCATCGGCAGTATCTGGATACGAATCGAGCACCTGCTTAAATAGCTCTTCGGCGCGGGCATAGTTTCCTTGGCGCTCTTCTATATAGCCGATGTTGAACAGGCACTGGGCATCGTGCGGGTCCCGTTTCAGTCCTTCCTGGAAATACTTCAGGGCCTCATCGAACCGTCCCAGATGCCGGTAAGACAGTCCCATGGAAGCATAGGAGCGCGCCGACGGGTCGAGAGCAATCAACTGCTTGAATTCGTCGACCGCTTTTTCCGCCTTGCCGGACATGAAATAGCTTTCACCGAGGGCGGCATGGAGATCGGCTCGCTTCGGCGCAATTTTCAAGCCTGACTCGAGCAGCGGGATGGCGTCTTCAAAGTAATGCTGCGTCATGCTGACGCGAGCCATCAAAAAAATAATATCGGCATTCTCCGGCGCCAGCTTATGGGCGCGCGTCAGGAGTTCGAGTGCGTCCACGGGCTTCGCCTGTGCGAAGTCAACCTGCGCCAGCAGGTTAAGGGCTTCCGCAGAATCGGGCTTCAGCTTAATCGCGCGATTGAGCGCGAGATCGGCCTTCGCGTTTTCGCCTCCCCGGAGATATGCCTGCCCCAGGTTATAGAGAATTTCGAAGGTTTCAGGTTGCAGCGCGTTCGCCTGCTCCAGTTCGAGTTGCGCCGCCTTGTACTGCCTCTCGGAGGCCAGCAGCACACCGAGCGTGAAGTGCAACTGAACGTCCTTTTTGTTTTCCGCGGAGACCTGACGGGCCGTTCTCAATGCGTCGGAAGTCCTGCCTGCCTGAAGGTACGCGCGCACCAGGTTTAACTGAGGTTCGACGGTCAGGGGGCGCACCCGCTGGAGGTACCGTATGGCTGCGGCGGGTTCTCCCTTCGCCATTAGAAGCAGACCTAAGTTGTAGTTCGCATCGCGATTTGCCGGAGCTACGCTCAGGACCTTTGTGAACTCCTTTTCGGCGAGGTCGATTTTTTGTTGGGCCACATATAGGTTGCCCAGGTTGTTGTGAGTAACAGTGGAGTCAGGAGCCAGTTGCAAAGCCTGCTGGAACGCGTCAGAGGCATCGGCGTAGTCTTTTTCATAGGTGCAGGCAATTCCCAGCAAGTTGTAAGCATCCAGGTTAGCGGGATTCAGCTTGATCTGTTCCTGGATCTCTTCCTTGGCTTGCTCGAAAAGGCCTTGCTGGATCAGCGTCTCGGCTTCCTGAAGAGGGGAAGCGATCCTGGCCGGTGGCGGCGTGCTGTGGCGGGTAGCCGGGGGTTGCTGAGCCGATCCAAAGATGGGAAGCGCAAGCACGACCAGCAGAAGCATTCCGGGCAATCCCAGACTGCTGCTGGCGTTCCGGATTTGAAGTGAGGCGGGACCCAACATCCGTTCTTGCCTCTTCGAGGGCTCAATATAGCATCTCGAGCGCCTGCTGAGCCAGCTTATGTTGCGGCTGTTGCCGCAGCAGCGCTTGCAAAACCGCTCGCGCTTTTTCTTTGTCATTCAAAATCACGTACAAACGGGCGAGATTGAGATATCCCTGGTCAAAATTTGGGGCTGCCTGAATACAGGTCTTGAATTTCTCTTCCGCTTCGGGGTAGCGCTTTTCTTGAACCAGCAGCACGCCCAGGTTGTTAAGCGCTTCGGAATAGTCCGGGCGCAAGGCGAGGGCGTTCTCCAGATATTGCTCGGCGCGATCGGATTGATCCCGGCGGGCATAAAGCATTCCCAGACTGTAATTGACCTCGGGATTCTGGGGTTCGTTGTCGAATGCGCGGTTGAGAAGTTTTTCCGCCTCGTCAGTATTCCCCTGCCGCCGATAAAGATTCCCGAGATTTAGAAGCGCGGTGGCGTATGCGGGCCGGAGCAGCAGGGATTGTTGAAAGTTTCGAATGGCTTCATCGCTTTGACCTTTCTGCGCGGCCAGCATTCCCAGATTATTCCAAGCTTCGGGATAGTTCGGGCGCAACTTCACCGCTTGCTGGAGACACTGTTCCGCCTCCGGCAGAGAGTTTCGCTGAAGATAGAGCGTTCCCAGATCGTAATAAGCCTTGGGATCATTGGGCGTCGCTGCGATCACTTGCTTGAATGCCTCCTCGGCCTGAACGAAAAAACCGCGCTGAAACAGAGCCACGGCGTAAGTAAAGGCGTTGCGTTCAAACAGGGTCTGATAGAGAGTCCCCGCGAAGGGAAGCGCTTTGACCAATCGCTGCTCTGCGGTGCGTGGCGCCGATGCCAGGTCGTGCAGCAGGGATTCGGGACTTACGGTTCCCTGGTACAGCTTCACGATGCTGCCGGATTCGTCGATCAGGAAAGATGTTGGGAGGGAGAGATCGCGGTGACGATCGAAGAGATATCGATAGAGGATGTTGTAGATGCCGGCCACCTCTGAAGTAGCCAGCAGAACGGGGAAAGGAAATTGTTCTGGGGCCAAAGATAAAGATAAAGATGGCGACGTTCCCGCATCCGTCGATGTTTCGCTTGTGAGTGCATCGACATTGAGCGCGACAATGTGAAGACCACCGGCAGCAAGCTTGGCATGTGCTTGACGAAGAATCAGCAACTGCTGGCGACTGGACGGAGAAGCGGCCGCGCCCACGTTCAGCAGTACGAAGCGGCCGCGAAACGCCTGCAGACTCCACGTTTTGCCTGATGTGTCGGGCAGGGAAAAGTCCGGGGCGTTTAGGGGTTCGACGAGCCACGTCTCCGCCGATGGGGGTAAAGGTTCGATTTTCCGGGGCTCACCCGCCTGCAGGTAGGAGGAAGGCGGCGCAACGAAGGCCTTCGCCAGAAGCTTTTCTGAGCCTTCTTCGATCTCGATTCGGTGATTTACGGGCAAACCTTCAAACGTCTGGGTCAGACCGCTGGGCCAATGAATCGTGGCGCGGACCGTTCCCTCCGCTTTTCCCAACCCAAAAAAAAGTTCTTTTGTGTGCTGCGACAGAAAGCCGGAGCCGGCCTGGAGATATTTAGTCTGCTGTTGCGCGGCGGCCTCAACCGTTACCGCGGTCCCAATCGCGTCGCGATTGCTTTTCGTTCCACGCAGGCGGAGGGCAATCGCGTTGCCAAGGTTTTTCATTACGTTGTGCGCAATCCGGAGCTGCGGTGCGTTACGATTCTTTAACACGACCTCGAGCCGCCCGTCATGATCAAGATCAGCTAGCGCAAATGAGCGGCTGTCTTCAATGAAGTCAAGTCCAACGACGCCGGAAATGTCGGAAAAAGTTCCGTCGCGATTATTGGCAAAGAAAACGTTTCTCTCGTGACCGTTCCAGGTACAGTCGGAACGAATGAGCTCGTTGATGGCGTTCCATCCCACCTCATAATTGGGCGAAGGGCTGGCATTCTGCGGCGATTTCGCGACGACCTGGCGCCAGAAGAAGCTCGAGACATCAGGCCCGCCGACGCCGGTGATATAGCCATTCGCCACGTACAGGTCCGGGTAGCCATCATGGTCGAAGTCAAACCCATCGGTGGACCACGACCAGCCGCCCTTTTCAACCGCAGCGGACATGGCCACATTCTGAAACCGGCCGGTGCCCAGGTTCCGATACAACGAATTGCCGAGCATGTGCCGTTGGTAAAGCGCGCGAATCTTTTCCGGGTCTTTGTCGTGAAAGTGCGGCTGTCCAAACGCTCTCATGCCGGCCGCAACCCACATGCCTGCGGCGTAGATATCCTGGTTTCCGTCGTTGTCGAAGTCCAGCCAGCATGCGCTCATGCCGGCTCCGGCCTCATCCACCTGTGCTTCTGCAGAAACCGTAGCGAATGTCCCGTCGCCATTGCTGCGGTAGAGATTGTTACGCCCAAAGTCGTTTACCACGTACAAGTCCGGCCAGCCGTCCGAGTTGAAGTCGCCCCAGGTACAGGCGAAGCTGTAACGATCGTTGTCGACATTCAAGCCGGCAGCTCCCGTCCGGTCTTGAAAGACGCCGTTGCCTTCATTGTGGAACAAAAAATTTGGAGGTCCATTGCGCGCGTCAAAATAGGGAACGGGATAGTGATATTGGTCCAAGCCGAGATAGTAAGTGTACAGACAGAAATAAATGTCGAGCCTTCCATCGCGATCGTAGTCGGCGACGGCGGCGTGCGTGAATGTCCCCTGGGGAGGTTGCGCGAACTTGAAGGCATCGGGCTTGAGGGAAAATTTTCCTTTCCCCTGGTTCAGGAAAAGCAACGGTCCGCTGGCGCAAACTACGAGCAGGTCCTGCAACCCCTTGTTTTCAAAATCCGCGAACAGAGCGCAGGCAGTCGCATCGAGCACGCCTACTCCGGACGATTCGGTCACATCTTCGAAGGTGCCATTTCCGCGATTACGATAAAGCCGGTTGGGAAGCCCTGCGGGCTGGCAGACGTAAATATCGTCGAGACCATCTTGGTCGAAGTCGCCCACCGCGATGCCATTGTTTCCGTAGACGTCGACCCCGCAAGCTCCATCCATGATGGTTCGCCAGTAGTCGACGCTGCGCAGCATCTGATCTCTGTAGGATTCAACATCGCCGAGAGCCTGAGAAGTAACGTCGATAAAAACTGGTCCGTCCGCGCGGGCGAGTGTTTCTTCCGTCGCCTCCCACCGGGTTGCCCGCCATGGGTCTGAGCCGTTGCGTGACCAGCGCATCAGCCAATTCCCAACGCGTTGTTCGCATCTTGCTCCGGCTCCTTCGCTCACGAAGCAATAGCGGACTGCGATCTCTACGGTTAGCGGGAAACTTGCGATTTCCTCGATTCCAGCGATTTCGAACTCTGCCGTCTCCAGACGCGGCATCTGACTGAAATAGGTTTTGTTTTCGTCGAGAAATCGCTCGTGGCCGAGTTCGGTTTTGGAGTTAAAGCGTCTCCGAAATACCTCGATCCCCCCGGCTGCGCGCACTGGGACCTCGTGAGCGGGAACCAGCGAAGTGGCCGCGATGAAAGGATCGATGAATTTCGCCAGAGCGGCTGCCGTGGGCAGTCCCGCTTTAAGAGCCCGTCCCCACTCACTCAGTATTTGCGCAATTTCATCGGCGTACTTCTCAGTGATGTACTCATCCGTGCCGGGAGCAACCCGGCGGAGAACGTCATCCAGGGGAGATTTCGCGGGATAATGCGGCGTTAGACGAAAATCGACGAAGGACAAAGGTGAAGACTGGGCGGCGATCCGCCCCGGTCCCGGCCTGAGAAATAGACCATCCAAGGGCGCGGGAAGTAAAAGCACGGGCGCCCACCGCATCTGCTTGAGGAACCTGCGGCGTGAAGCGCTGTAATTTCGGTCTTTTTGCCCCGGCATCCCGAAAATGGCGGCTCAACCATGGCCCAATCCTCGGATGCTAGCAGCTTTGACGAATCTGTCAACGGAGCGGTCGAGGTCGCGCTTCATAAGGAGCAGGTCCCGAGGAGTCTCCAATGACCAACTCGACCGCGATCTTATACTCCTTGCCCTGGGGGTTGGCAGAGCTGGAGAGTTCGTGGAGCGCGTCGGCGGCCAGCCGGCCCAGAGTGTCGCGATGAATGTCCACGGTGGTGATCGAGGGGTTGCTGTATTCGGCGAGGCGTATACCATCGAACCCTGTAACGGAGACATCCTGGGGCACGCGGCAGCCCGCGTTCAGTAAGCCTTTCATGACGCCCACGGCGGTGAGATCGTTCACCGCCATGACCGCGGTGGGCCGTGGAGACAGCTTTGCAATGGCCGCTCCGGCCGCGAGTCCGCCCTCGAAACGCAAGTCGCCCGCTACTACCGGCCCCGGTTCCAGTCCTAGAACGCGCATGGTTTTTTCGTATGCATCCAAGCGCGCGAGATTGGATTTGAGCCGTGGCCTTCCGGCAACGAAGGCAATGCGCCGATGTCCATTCGCGTGGAGGTGCTTCACGATTTGTTCAATGCCAGAGAAATAATCGACGCCCAGATTGCTCATATACGCGCGGACCGGCGCGAGGTCGAGGAAGGTTACGGCTATCATTCTTCGGGCAAGTTCGTGGAGCAGGCGCAGGCTGATTTCCGACGTCATAATGGCGACGCCGCGGACTTTGTTTTCCATCATTCTCGCGGCGGCCTCGCGCGTTTTGCGCGGATCGTAATTCGTGTCGCTGAGGATTGCGTCGTAGCCAAGTTGGGCGGCGCGAATCTCGAAACTCTTGATCACTTCCGGGAAGAAGGGGTTCTCGATATCGGAGACGATGATCCCGAGCGTGCGGCGCTCGCGCGAAGCCAGGCGGCGCGCATGAACATCAGGAATGTATCCCAGCCGCCGAACTGCCGAAAGGACAAGGCGGCGAGTCTTAGGACCAACTTTGCCCGTCTTGTTCAAGACGTTAGAAACGGTGGCGGTCGAGACATTGGCCGCTTTCGCAACATCGCGAATGGTTAGACTCATAGCGCGCAGTACCCGGCCGTTCTGAAGCGGCCCAAATCGATATTGTCGAGAACATTCGTCCCCGAGCGACCGGGACAGGTCGGAGTATAGATCACAAAAAAAAACTTGACAACAATCGTCTTGCCGTGATATCTCCCCTGTACTAGTAGATTTGGATTAAGCGGTTAATGTTAAGCGGTTAATTTTTGATCAGGGGCGGTTCGCCGAAGGCAAGCGTCGTCGCCCTTGGCGGAGAGTGGCCAGCGCAATGTGCCGCGCGGTCGCTGTTGCGTATTGCTCCGTGTCAAAGCGTAGTCTTTTGCAGTGCGGGGCTTGCCGGGACGCAAGCCTTAGTAGCTCAAAGGAGAGCTCATGAATCGACAATCCGTTTCCTGGATACTGCGAGGCCTTCTGGTGCTGGCAGTTTGCGCTATTCTCAACGTCTGCCCGNNAGCCCCCTGCAAGCTCAAGTTGACACCGGCTCCATCACCGGGACTATCACGGACACCAGCGGGGCCGTCGTCGGCGGAGCGAAAGTGACGCTCACCAGCGAAGACACGGGCGCCACCCTATCCACCACGGCTGGAGGCTCTGGAAACTACGAGTTCAGCCCGGTGAGGATTGGGAGTTACAAGATTGACGTTGCCTCCAAGGGCTTCAAGACGGAAATCCAATCGCACATCACCGTGGACGCGAGCGCGAGAGTTCTGGTCAATTTCAAGCTCCAACCCGGAAGCGTGACCGAAACCGTGGAAGTCACCGCCGCCGCTCCTGTGCTCCANNGAGTCGGTGGGCCAAGTGGTCGACGAGCGCAGCACCAATAATCTTCCGTTGAATGGCCGCAACTTCACCTTCCTCGCTCAACTATCCGCCGGGGTGAGCACGCCTGAAGCGGACACCCGCGGCAACGCGGCTTCTGGCGCCTTTACAGCCAATGGCAACCGGCCGGCGCAGAACAATTACATGCTCGACGGCGTTGATAACAATTCCGACACCGTGGACTTCCTGAACGGCACCAACTACGTTGTGCTGCCCCCGGTCGACGCGATTCAGGAGTTCAAGGTTCAAACCTCGGACTTCAGCGCTGAATTCGGGCGTTCGGGAGCTGCCGTTCTCAACGCAACCATTAAGTCCGGCACCAACGCTTTGCACGGCACGGCTTGGGAGTTCTTCCGCAACGACATCTTTGACGCGCCCGACTATTTTGAAGATGCCGGTCACGTAAAGAAGGGCGAGCTTCGCATGAACCAGTTTGGCGGATCCCTAGGCGGCCCGATCGTCAAGAACAAGGCCTTCTTCTTCGCCGACTATGAAGGACTGCGCCGGATTCAGGGAACGATCTTGACGGGCTCGGTTCCCACGGCTGCCGAGACCAGCAGCGGTTATACCGATTTCTCGGACCTGATCAACCTGCAGTCGGGGACGTTGACTGACCAATTGGGCCGAACCCTCCCCTATGGGACTATTCTCGACCCCGCAACCACACGTATAGTTACAGCGGGCGTGTTAGATGTCCCTTCGGGCATCACGCCGACGAGCGCAATGCTGAACGGGGGGACCACAGGCTATGTCCGCGACCCCTTCGGCACTTGCGCCCCCAGCACCGCCGCCTTTACCCTCGCTAGCTGCGGACTGAACAACCTACCCGCCGGGCGGCTAGACACCAACGCCATCGCGCTGCTGAAACTGTATCCGGCCCCCACAGATAGTACTGCGCTTTTCTCGAATTTCGCCAATTCCCCGAAACTCGATGAACACCGCAATCAGTTCGATACCAAGTTGGACTTCAACTTCAACGAAAAGAACCAGGCGTTTATTCGTTTCAGCTACGAAGACGACCCGCAGTTCATTCCCTCAATTTTCGGAGGCTTAGCCGATGGCGGTGCTTTCCAACAGGGGACCCAGACAGCGAAATCCGACCAGGCTGCCGTGGCTTGGACGCACGTCTTCTCTCCCAACACGGTGAACGTGGCCCGCGCCGGGCTCAATCACCTCCACACCACGCGCGTTGTTCCCGAGGCGAACAATCTGACCAACATTCCTGGCAACTATGGCATCCAGGACATTCCCCAGGGGCCGGAGAACGGCGGACTTCCCGAATTCGGAATCAACGGACTTTCAACCTTGGGAAGCAACAACTTCCTGCCCTCGGATGAAATCACTTCCACTACCCAGCTCACCGACGATCTCACCAAGATTTACGGGAAGCATACCTTTAAGCTGGGTGTGGAGTGGCAGCACGTTAACTTCTCCACGCTGCAGCCCTCGTGGTCGCGCGGAGAATTCGATTACAACGGAAACTTCACGGAAATACCAAGTAATGGCGCGCTCAAAAGCCAAAACGACCAAGGCAACACGGGGCGGGCTGCGTTCTTGCTGACGCCCATCGCTCCGACTTATGCAGCAGAGGCGCCACCTTGCGGGGCAGGAGTGGGTCCTTGTTGGGAGGGGGGTACAACCCAAATTTACGCTTCCAACAGTTATACGACCGATGACGGAAAGAACTACTACGGCATGTATATCAACGACGATTGGAAGGTCACTTCCAAGCTGACCGTCAATCTGGGCATACGCTGGGATTTCTTCGGCCTCGTGTATGAGCACCACGGCGCCCAAGCCAACTTCATTCCGAGCGGGCCGCCCTTGGGTACTGCACAGTACCTGGTCCCGAACCCGCCTACAGTCTCCCCGAGCTTTACCAGCATGCTCGCTGCCGACGGCATCGGTCTCATCGTCGGGAACGAGTACGGGAAGGGGCTGGGAAACTCACAGAAGGCGAACTTTGCGCCACGTTTTGGTTTTGCCTACCAAGCCAGCTCCAAGTTGGTGGTCCGGGGCGGGATGGGCATGTTCTACAACGGCTTTGAGAACCGCGGTTATTCTCCGAACATAGGTGAAAACTATCCCTATGAGTTCGATTTCGCCTACAGTCCTCCGAATGACGGCACCCCGCACACGTTTGCGGCTTGCAGCGGCGCGGCAGTCACAAATTACACTCCAACCTTTGAAACAGGGTTCTCCTGCACTCCGCTCGCTCCGGCCCTGGTTCAAGCCAACGGATTGCAGTTGCGCGGGATTCAGTTTGATTACCAGACTCCCTACTCGATGAGTGGCAACCTCACGCTACAGTATCAGCTCACTCCCACGTTAAGCATCCAAGCGGGCTATGTGACGTCGCTGTCGCGCCACTTGGAGTCGTTCCCCAGCAATAACAATCCCACCGGGATTGATCCTTCTGGCACGCAATTGACTAATACTGCCGGAGCCGGTGGCACTCCCGGGTCGGGTGGCCTCCCCCTGGCCCAAGGTGGCCTCCAATTTCCGGACTTCGGGCAAGGCGGCAGCCAAGCAGAAACCATTGGCAACAGTATCTACCATTCGCTTCAGACCAAAGTGGAAAAGCGGTTTGGGCACGGCCTGAACTTCCTGGGTACGTATACGTGGTCGCACGCGACAACCGACGCCGGAGACCTGCTGAACGGTGGGAGCACGGCCGGTTTCCGCGCCGCGAGCGTTCCAGGAGTCGGGATCAGGTATGACTACGGATTGGCCAGTTTTGATATTCGCAACGTCTTCCACCTGAGCGCGGGCTATGACCTGCCCTTCGGTAAAGGCAAGCGATACTTGTCCGACGAGAATGGAATCGGCAGTAAGGTGTTCGGCGGTTGGAGCGTCAATACGATTGTGGTGCTCGAGGGCGGCCAACCGATTACGCTGTCTTGTCCTTCGGGCACATCCACGTCTGGTTGCTATGATCTTGTCGTCTCTAGGAACTTCGACAGAGGCAACCACATCGACTCGAACGGGAAGCTGAGTTTCTTCGGCAACCCCGCGGCGTTCTCACAGCCGTCACCTTGCTCGGCTTTCCCGTGCAGTGTGGCCGCCTTAGGCGGTCCCCNNGTCGGCCGGAATTCGTTCCGCGCGCCGAATTTCGATCAGTGGGACTTTTCAGCCGACAAGAATTTCAGGATTTGCGAATGCGCCCAGTTGCAATTCCGGTCCGAGTTCTTCAACATCCTCAACCACCCGAACTTTAATAACCCGAATTTCGGAGGGAACGGAGTGGTGGCGGTCTCGGGCTCGGGCGACTTTACCCAGAAGAGCTTTGGCGAGATCGGGTCCACGCGCGATGCACCTTACGATCCGCGGCAGATTCAGTTCGCTTTAAAGCTGTTGTTCTGAGCTGTCTTCCACGGGAAAGGCGTTCGAGCAGAACGCCTTCCCTCGTTGTTTTTCTCTGGCAAGTGCTCCAACCCGCATACCGCGGTGCTAGCATACGAACGCTGTGATCCTCCTACGCCGGCTCATGGGTGTTGTTTTCGCCGCCCTCCTCGCGTGCTTGCCGAATCTTGCGGCCGGCGCTGGGCAGGACCAGCCTGGCGGTGTGGATCGTCCACAGCTTGACCGGCAATTCCGAGCCGCCTCCGCCGCGTACGACGCGGGACACTTCGCCGATGCCGCCGCCCAACTGGAGAAACTTCTGCGTGAGGTTCCGGAGAGCTTTGAGGTCCACGAGCTTCTGGGGTTGACCTATTCCGCGGAATCGCAGGACGGAAAAGCCAACGAGCACCTGGAGAAGGCGGTGCGCCTGAAACCGGATTCGGCAGCGGCGCGAACGAATTTGGCCGCCAATCTTGTGCGCCTGGGAAATCCGGAACGAGCGGAAGGAGAATTTAAGCGGGCGCTCAAGCTTGAGCCGCGCAGTTTCGACGCGAATCACAACCTCGGCGAGTTCTATGTTCAATCAGGCAATCTGACCGAGGCTGCGCCCTTACTGGCGCGCGCGCAGAAGATCAAACCGGCCTCTTACGATAACGGCTACGATTTGGCTCTCGCCGACCTCGAACTCGGAGAGCTCGCCAACGCCAGGCAATCGGTCCACGATCTTTTGCAGCGGAAAGATACGGCGGAGTTGCACAATCTATTGGCACAAATCGAAGAGAAGGACGGGAAACCTGTGGCTGCGGCCAACGAATTCGAAAAGGCAGCGCACATGGACGCGAGCGAAACCAACCTGTTCGATTGGGGCAGCGAACTTCTGATTCATCGTACGCTCGAACCGGCGATTGAAGTCTTCCGGCAAGCTGCCGAGCGCTATCCGAACTCGCCGCGGGTCGCGATCGGACTCGGCATGGCTCTTTATTCTCGCGGCAAGTACGACGAAGCGATCCAGTCGCTCTTAAAGGCGGCAGATCTAAATCCGTCGGACTCTCGTTGTTATCTCTTTCTTTCGAGGGCGTTTGACAGTTCGCCAGTCCATACCGACGAGGTCATCGAACGATTCCGCCATTTTACGGAACTGCAGCCTCAAAACTCTCGCGCCCTCTACTATTACGCGATGAGTTTGTGGAAAGGAAAGCGGCAGGATGCGAGCCTCGATGTTCATCAGATCGAGTCCTTGCTCAGGAAGGCGCTCACCCTCGATCCGACGCTCGCCGAGGCGCATTTGCAGTTGGGGAATCTTTACTCGGACCAGGGTAAGTATGCCGAGTCCGTTCCCGAGTATACGCAGGCTCTCGAGCAGAACCCCGGCCTCGCGGACGCGCACTACCGGCTTGGCCAAGCCTACGTTCACACCGGTGAAAAGGATCGGGCGCAGCAGCAGTTCGAGGTTTATCAGCAAGTCCGCGCACAGCACCTGGCGGAGGTCGACAAACAGAAAGCGGAGATTCGGCAGTTTGTGTACTCGGAAATGGGCGGAACGCCGGCGAAGCCTTGATCGTAGGTTGTCCACGAGTCTGGATCGCGCGGGAGCCTTTTCTGGACGATGGGAACGGCGCGTGGCGCTTTTCGATTCGCAAGCCGCGGGCCGCGAGTTGCGTGCAATCGACAATTACCGGAGAGGATGGATAAAAATGGACCGACGCAGGTTTCTGCAAAACACAAGTACGCTGATCGCTGGAGTCACACTCGCACCCTATGCGTTCTCGGACGATCGCACGCCGCTTGGAACCTCTACCGCTGCCGGACGGCTCGTCCTCCCAATGAATCGAAGCTGGCGCTACAGCCCAAAGTTCGTTGAAGGCGGACACGCGAAAGATTTCGACGACTCGGGATTCGAGCGCGTCGTGATTCCCCATACGAATGTCAGCCTTCCATGGCATAGTTTCGATGAAAAGACCTACGAATTTATCTCTCTTTACCGGCGCCGGTTCAAGCTTCCGCTGTCAGCTCGAGGAAAGCATGTCTTCGTTGACTTTGAAGGAGCGATGACCGCGTCCACGGTCTGGATCAACGGCGTGCGCCTCGGGGAATACAAGGGCGGATACACTCCATTCTCGTTTGAATTGACGCCGCACCTCGATTTTGAGGGAGAGAACGTGCTCGCGGTGGATTTGGATTCCACGGAACGCCCCGACATCCCTCCGTTTGGTTACGAGATCGACTATCTCACCTTCGGCGGCATCTATCGTGAAGTTTCTCTGCGGATCGTGCCGTCTACCTTTATCGAGAACATTTTCGTGCGACCGAAGGATGTCCTCACGGCGAGTCCAAGCCTCGATGTCGATTGCTTCATTCAGTATCTGGAGACGGCGCATGATGCTCTTACCGTCGAGGTCGAATTGCTCGACGGCGAGCGCGTTATCGCAAAAGCTTCGCAACCATTGCCTTCCCCTGGGTCCACCAATGAGCCAGGCGCGCGCACCGTGCATCTTGCGGGCCTGAGCGGCATCCGATTGTGGGATCTGGAAAAACGGAACCTTTACTCCGCCCGCGTGCGCTTGCACCGCGGGAACCAAGTCCTGGATGAAGACTCACGCCGTTTCGGTTTCCGCGAGGCCCAATTCACCGACCACGGCTTCGAGCTCAACGGCAAGGTCATCAAGTTGCGAGGTCTCGATCGTCATCAAACTTTTCCCTTCGCCGGACAGGCGATGCCCGGCCGCGTTCAACGCCGCGACGCGCAGATTCTGCGTGGCCAGCTCAAGTGCAACATCGTCCGCACGTCTCATTATCCGCAGTCGCGTCATTTTCTTGATGCCTGCGACGAAGTCGGCCTTTTGGTTCTGGAAGAAATTCCCGGCTGGCAACACATTGGCGACGAACCTTGGAAGCTGATCTCCATCGATAATGTTCGCCGCATGATCCGCCGCGATTGGAACCATCCATCGATCATTCTCTGGGGCGTGCGCATCAACGAATCCCTCGACGACCACGATTTCTATACGCGCACCAACGCCACGGCGCATCAACTCGACCCTACCCGCCAGACGGGAGGCATCCGCTACTTCCAGGAATCTGAATTCCTGGAAGACGTGTTCACCATGAACGATTTCGGTTTTCCGCTGAAGCCACCGAACCACCCGCGCTATCTGAATACGGAATTCGTCGGCCATACCTATCCAACGAAAACCATCGACAACGTCGAGCGCCTCACTGAGCACACGCTGCGCCATGCCCGCATCCACGACCAGCTCGCATCCGATCCGCAGTATGCCGGCGGAATTGGCTGGTGTGCCTTCGATTACAACACGCATGGCGATTTCGGCTCGGGCGATCGAATTTGTTATCACGGGGTCACGGACATGTTCCGCGAGCCGAAACCGGCAGCTGGGTTCTACAAATCGCAATGCGATCCGGCGGAGGAGGTTGTGTTGGAGCCCGCGTTTCATTGGGCACGCGGCGACGAATCCGTAGGATTTTCGAAGGCGGTGATCTGTTCGAATTGCGACCACATCAAGATGTACATCAATGACGAGGTGGTCGAAGCCGATCCAGACCGGAAGCAATTCCCCAATCTTCGTTATGCTCCGTTCGTCATTCAGGTGACAGAGCGGTTCCACCACTGGGGCGACCTGCGTATCGAGGGGTATATCCAGGGGAAACTGGCGATCACCAAGAAGTTTTCGGGGAAGGGTATCGACGCGAAGTTCATGCTCCTGCCCGACGACACCGAGCTGATTGCGGATGGTGCCGATACCACTCGCCTGGTGCTGCGTGTTACCGACGAGTTCGGCGCGGTTCAGCCATTTGCGAACGACGCCGTCAAGTTTGAGCTGGAAGGCCCAGCCTCGATCATTGGCGACAATCCGTTTGCGCTGATCGGAGGCACCGGAGCGGTTTGGATTCGCGCTCAGGAAAAAACGGGAAAAGTTCGTATTACGGCCATCCACCCGCGGTTGGGAAAACAGCTGGCGGAAATCGCGGTTGTCGCCAGCGGTGGGGAGACTGTCTAGAAGCTATTGCCTAAACTCCAAGCCGTACAGAATGCGTGCCGGACCAGAAACTCAGGGATGAAGCCTGTAGTTCGAAGCAACCTCGCGAAACGCGGACAGCTGTTTCGCCCGGGCATCCTCGTCCCAGCCCAGTTCTGAGGCCATCAAGTCGGCGACGGTGGGCGCCATTGCGAGGGCTGCGCGCGCATTCAAGAACAGCGCGCGGGTGCGCCGGGCGAGCGCGTCTTCCACGGTCCGGGCCATTTCGTGTCGTGCCGCCCAGATTACCTCCGCTTTCACGTAGGGTAGTGCCTCATGCAGCGGTGCGGCGAGCCCGGCGTCCGTCTCGATGAGCTTGCGAATCTCGTACGCATCCGAACCATAGACCGCCAGCGAGCCAAACTGTTCGGCTGCGCCGTGGAAGCCGTGGATGTTCAGGTGTTGCGTCACGCATGGTTTTTCCGGCAATTGCGCCAGCGTTGCCGCCTGATCGACGCAATCCTCGGCCATGTGGCGATACGTAGTCCACTTTCCACCGCAGATAGTGACCAGAGCGGAGCGATCGATGTGGATGACGTGATCGCGTGACAATGCCGCGGTGCTAGCTACGCCGCTGGCGCGCACTAGCGGCCGGATGCCGGCGAACACGCTCAACACGTCGTCGCGCGTGGGCGCTTTCGTCAGGTATTGCCCGGCGGTCGCGAGGATGAATTCGATTTCCTGCTCCATGGCGACGGGCTCGAGCGTCGCGGCGGCAATGGGCGTGTCGGTGGTTCCGACCAGGGTGTGACCGTGCCAGGGAATCGCGAACAACACGCGGCCATCGCTCGTGTGCGGAACCATGATCGCGCTTTCGCCCTGTAGGAAACTCGCATCGAAGACGAGATGAATGCCCTGGCTGGGAACGATCATCGGCGCGGCGGAAGGGTCCGCCTGGAGCCGAAGCAGATCGCTGAAAGCGCCGGTGGCGTTGACTACAACCTTCGCGGAGGCGCGAAATTCGTTGCCGGTTTCGACATCGCGGGCGCTGACTCCGTCCACAAATCCCTGAGCGTCCTTGGTCAGTCCCGTGACTTCCACATAGTTCAGCAACGTGGCGCCCTGCTCGAAAGCGGTGGCCACCATGTGAATGAGCAGCCGGGCGTCGTCGAATTGTCCATCGTAATAAACTGCGCCGCCGCGCAGGCCTTCGGTCTTCAATGTGGGCAGATGTTCGAGCGTCTCTTCTCTGGAAAGAATGCCCGAGGCGCCAAACCCGTACTTGCCGGCCAGCAGTTGATACAGCTTCAGGCCGAGACCGTAGAAAGGAGCTTCCCACCAGTCGTAGTTGGGCACGACGAAAGCAAGATCGTGCACCAGGTGAGGTGCGTTTTGCAGAAGCAGTCCGCGCTCCTTGAGCGCTTCCATGACGAGCCCAATATTGCCCTGCTCTAGGTAGCGCACGCCGCCGTGCGCCAGCTTGGTGCTGCGACTGGAGGTGCCTTTGCCGAAGTCGCTCTGCTCAAGCAGCAACACGTCGTAGCCGCGCGCCGCGGCATCGATGGCAACGCCAACGCCGGTGGCGCCACCGCCCACGACAATCATGTCCCATGCTGTGGGATGCGCTTCGATACGGCGCCACATGTCGGTTCGATTCATAGTTGTGCTCTTTGCAGCGATGCCGCTTGCAGCGATGCCTCTGGAAGTGTGGCGCGCATCATTGCACACCCACCAGTTTGATGATTGCAGCGCCGATGCCGCCAGCCATCAACGGGCCAATGATCGGCACGAGCGCGTATCCCCAATCGGAATTCCCCTTGGCGCTGATGGGCAGGATAGCGTGAGCCACGCGCGGACCAAGGTCGCGGGCGGGGTTCATCGCGTATCCCGTCGGTCCGCCGAGACTCAGGCCGAGCGCCCACACCAAGACTCCCCACAACCACGGTCCGAATCCAGCCGGAAGTCCGGTGGTTGAGACCGCCTTGCTCCCGAAACTGAAGCCGACCACGATCAAACACGTGGTGGCAATAATCTCGGTCAAAAGATTTGCCGGAAGGTTGCGGATGGCCGGTGTGGTACAAAAAATCGATAACTTTGCTTCCGTGTCGGGCGTTATTTTCCAGTGGGGCAGGTAAGTCATCCAGACCAGAGTAGCGCCGGCGAAAGCTCCCAGGATTTGCGCGCTCCAGAAAAGGCCGACGTTCGACCAGTTTCTCGATAGCAGGGCCACCGCCAATGTGATCGCCGGATTAATGTGGGCGCCCGGGCTCCCGAAAGCGATGGCCGTAAAGATGCCCGCAACGACGGCCAGACCCCATGCCGTTGCGATGACGATCCAGCCGGAGTTTTCGCCTTTCGATTTCTTCAGCAGAACATTGGCGACGACGCCATCGCCGAGCAGGATCAAAACGAGCGTACCCATGAATTCGCCTAAGAACGGTCCATGCATCGTGTGCGGACCTCCCTGTTTCTTCTTTATCAAATGCCGACTGCAAGAATATGCCAGTGCGTTTACGACGCCCAGCCCCTGAAGGGGCGTCTGATTTTGCAACTTACGGTATCGCTAAAGCGATACCCTGATACGAAACTGATCGGCGGGAGAAGCGGCGAGCCGCGTCTCTACGGTGATTCCACCCAGTCGAACGAGCGCGTCACCGCCTTCTTCCAGAAGTGATAAAGCTGATCGCGAGATTCGTTATCCATCTCCGGTTCCCACTTTCGATCGACCGACCAGTTGGCAACCAGATCGTCGGTATCCTTAAAGAAACCGACTGCCAGTCCGGCAGCGTAGGCAGCGCCCAGCGCGGTCGTCTCCTTCACCATCGGACGAACCACCGGCTTCGCCAGAATGTCGGACTGGAATTGCATCAGCAGATCGTTCATCACCATGCCGCCGTCGGTGCGCAGGACATCGAGCGTAATGCCCGAGTCCTTGGCCATGGCATCGACCACCTCGCGGACCTGGAACGCGGTCGCTTCCAGCACGGCGCGGGCGATGTGGCCTTTGTTCACGAAGCGGGTCAGGCCGGCAATCACGCCGCGGGCGTCGTCTTTCCAATACGGCGCATACAAGCCGGAGAAAGCGGGAACGAAGTAGACGCCGCCGTTGTCATTTACGCTACGGGCGAGCGCCTCAATGTCTGAACTCTTTTCAATGAGCCCGAGATTATCGCGGAGCCACTGCACCAGGGCGCCGGTAATCGCGATGCTCCCTTCCAGCGCATAACATGCCGGCTTCGCGCCGAACTTATAGGCCAGCGTGGTCAGCAGGCCGAAGTTCGAGAGGACCGCCTTTTCCCCAGTGTTCATCAGCATGAAGCAGCCGGTGCCGTAGGTGTTCTTCGCTTCGCCAGGCTTGAAGCAGGCCTGGCCGACCAGAGCGGCTTGCTGATCGCCGAGATCGCCGGCAATTGCGACTCCCGCAACGGCCGGCAGTTGCGCGGCGCCGTACACTTCGCTGCTCGAAGCAATCTTCGGCAGCATCTCAATCGGGATGCCGAAGTCTTTTAATATCTCGCGATCCCACTGCAGCGTGTTGAGATTCATCAGTTGCGTGCGGCTGGCATTGGTCACATCGGTCAGGTGGACGCCGCCATGCGGTCCACCGGTGAGGTGCCAGATCAGAAAAGTATCGATATTGCCAAACAGCAGATCGCCGGCTTCGGCTTGTGCGCGCGCGCCCGCAACATTTTCGAGAATCCAGCGAACCTTGAGGCCACTGAAATAAGTAGCGAGGGGAAGGCCGGTTCTGGCGCGGTAGCGATCCTGTCCGCCACGCGCAGCGAACTCGGCGACCGCGGGAGCCACGCGCGTGTCCTGCCAGACGATCGCGTTGTAAACGGGCTTTCCACTTTTCTTGTGCCAGACCACAGTGGTCTCGCGCTGGTTGGTGATCCCGATTGCGGCCAAATCTTCCGGGCGCAGCCCGCGAGCGTCCATGGCTTCCTGGATGACGCCATCCGTGCGCCGCCAAATTTCTTCGGGATCGTGCTCGACCCATCCCGGTTTGGGATAGATCTGCTCGTGCTCTCTTTGAGCGCTGCTCACGATGCGTCCGGAACGATCGAACACGATGAAGCGCGAGCTTGTCGTTCCCTGGTCAATAGCGCCAATGTAGCTTGCCATCGTTCGCTTCCTCTCTCGTCAGCGCACAAGCAAGACTCTTACAAATACCCGCAATGGTAAATTAAAATCCAAGGCCCCAGGGTATACAATCGCCGTGACTTTGGCATCCAGACAGAGCTTCCGGCTCGAGGACGCACCGCGTGGTTGATTCAGATTCATGAAAGCGGAGGTCGTATGCAAAGGCCGATTCTACTGTTCGTCTGCCTCGTCTTGCTCTGTTCACGCGGCCTGCTCTGTCAGGAAAAGACGCACGCGCCCGTCCCCATATCGCCAGTCGACGCAACGTCATTGGCCGTGACTCCGCCGATGGGGTGGAATAGCTGGGATGGTTACGGAACGACGATTAACGAGGCCCAGGTAAGAGCAAATGCACAGTGGATGGCCGAGCATCTGAAAGCTTTCGGCTGGCAGTACGTGGTCGTCGACATGGAGTGGTTTGTAGCGAACCCCACGGCGGAGGGCAACTCGAGAACCTTCGAGTACAGCCTCGACAAGTATGGCCGTTACGTGCCAGCGGTGAACAGGTTTCCGTCTGCCGCCAATGATGCCGGTTTCAAACCTCTAGCGGACTATGTTCATTCGCTCGGCCTTCGATTTGGAATTCACATTCTGCGCGGCATTCCCAAACAAGCGGTAGTCAACCAAATTCCGATTGCCGATTCGTCCTTCACAGCCGCGGACGGCGCGGATTCCTCCGACACCTGTCCCTGGAACTTCGATAATTTTGGCACGAACCCGGCCCAACCGGCTGCGCAAGCCTATTACGACTCCATTGCCCGGATGTATGCGGCGTGGGGAATCGACCTGATCAAAGTGGATTGCATCAGCAGCCATCCTTACAAAAGCGATGACATTCGCATGATCAGACAAGCTCTCGATAAAGCCGGAAGGCCCGTCGTGCTTAGCCTTTCCCCTGGGCCAGCGCCGTTGGAAAAGCTGGACGAGATGCGGAAGTATGCGCAAATGTGGAGGATTTCCGATGACATTTGGGATATCTGGCACAACGATGGCCCTTATCCCAAGGGGCTCGGCGATCAGTTTGACAACGCTGCCAAGTGGGCGGGCAGAGCCCAACCGGGACATTGGCCCGACGCGGACATGCTTCCGCTGGGGCGTCTGGGGCCTGCTGCCGGCTGGGGTGAGCCGCGCAATACCAGACTTACTCGCGATGAACAGCGAATGTTGATGACGCTCTGGGTGATCTTTCCCTCCCCTCTTAATGGTTGGCGGCGAACTGCCCTCGGCGGAAGCGTGGACGTTATCTTTGCTCACGAATCCCGAGGTCATCGCCGTGGACCAGCACTCGACCGGGAACCATCCGGTGATCAATACCGGCAAGGCGGTGGTCTGGCTGGCGCAGCCTGGATCGGGGGATGGTCAGCGCGATGATCAGAACGATGATCGCTACCTGGCTGTGTTCAATATCAGTGAATCCGGCGCGGCCCTGCGATACGAATGGAAGGATCTGGGGCTGGCGGGAAAGATATATAAAGTGCGCGATCTTTGGTCGCGCCAGGATCTGGATTCCGCCTCTTCCCTGTCAGTGACGCTGCCGCCCCATGGGAGCGTCCTGTATCGCCTATCGCCGGTGAGTGCCACCCATCCATAAACAGGCCTTTGGTCGCGAATTCTGAAGCCGCCGAGTCCGCCTCGATCGACTCCAGGAAGACGTCCGCCGTGGAGAACCAAGGTAATAGTTACTAACAACCCAGGTACAAACAGTCATCAAAAACAAAAACTCGACTATTATTTGATCAGTAAGTGTCGCGGAATCTATCGGTAACAGCGAGACAGCTTCGGTCTCTGGCGATGCCCCAAACCGCCTTCTGCCAGCCTATTCTGGGCTGATAGCCGATAGCAAGTAACTTTCCATGGCCAAACAGTTACTCTTACCAACAGGCCACTTGCCCCCCCACGAAATGGGCCATGTACTCTCGTGTGTCTCTGAATTAGTCTCATCTTACCGAATCAACTAAGTAGCGGAGACCAGATGAGATTCCTCCTCTCGATTCTTTTACTGAGCGTTGCCATGCAGGCACAGAGTTTCACGGCGGGCAGCAGTTCGTCGCTCCCCGATGCGCCCAGCCAACGTCCTTTCTGGACGGTCGAGAACAAGATGAACTTCAGCATCCTGGCCGGACTAGTCGCCGCCGATGCCATTACTACTCAAAGGGGTCTGAACCAGGGTCTCCGCGAAGTCAATCCCATCATGCGCCCCTTCGTGACGCGGGGCGCGGCCGGAGAAGCTGCTGGCTCGGCTTTCGGCTTTGGCGCGGGAGTTGGAGTCGTGTACTTGCTGCATCGGACCCACCACTACAAAGCGGAACGCATCACGATGAGGATGTTCGTTGCCGGAGAAGCTGGGATCGTCGCCAACAACATCATTGCGATTCACTAGGAATATTCGCTAAGAAAAAGAGCAAGGAGCATCGCGCCCCCGGACACCCGGTCCGGGTTGTGAATTCCTGATTTCGTGGGCGAACTCTCGGCCACGTTATAATTCCATTCTGGAAGCTACCTTAGAATCCGCGGCCGCTTCCGCGAATCTTTGTAGCGAAGGAGTCTGCATGGCTATTCAGAAGACGGACAAAATCTGGCACAACGGCAAGTTCATCGACTGGGACGACGCTACGCTGCACGTGATGTCTCACGTTGTGCACTACGGTTCTTCGGTGTTTGAAGGCATTCGTTGCTACGCGCTGCCCAGCGGCCCGGCGATTTTCCGCGCGGCCGAACACATGCAGCGCCTCATCGACTCCGCCCGCATTTATCGCATCGACGTCCCCTTCACCCGCGACGAGATCGTGCGCGCCATGGTCGAACTGGTGACACAGAACGGCGTGTGGCCGTGCTACATACGCCCCATCGTTCTCCGCGGATACGGCGAGGCGGGGGTCAATCCGTTCAACTGCCCCACCGAAGTCTATATAGCAAATTATGCGTGGGGGAAATATTTGGGGGCGGACGCGAATGAGGGAGTGGACGTTTGCATTTCTTCGTGGACGCGAATCGCGCCCAACACTCTGCCCGCTATGGCCAAAGCGGGAGCGAACTACATGAACTCGCAGCTCATCAAGATGGAAGCCATCGTCAACGGCTACTCCGAAGGCATCGCGCTGGATGTAAACGGCTACGTCAGCGAAGGCTCGGGCGAGAATCTATTTGTCGTCCGCAACGGCGTGTTGCACACGGCGCCGTTGGGGAACTCCGTGCTTCCTGGAATCACCCGCGATTCGGTGCTGCAGATCGCACGCGACCTCGGCATCAAGATCGTGGAGCAGCAGATTCCGCGCGAGTCCTTGTACATTGCGGATGAAGTTTTCTTTACCGGCACCGCCGCCGAGATCACGCCCATTCGCTCGGTCGACAAAATCGCCGTGGGCAAGGGCAAAATCGGCCCCATGACCAAATCTCTGCAAGCGGAGTTCTACGCCATTGTTCGCGGCGAGAAGGCGGACCGGTATGAATGGCTGACTGCAGTTCCGGTGGGGGCGAAGCAGCCGGTCGGGGTTTGAAGAGCACGGAGGAAGCCCGAAGCCGGTGCCGATTTAACGGCGCGTTTGCCGGTAGGACTCGATCTCTTCCTTGACCACCTTCAGATCGCCTTTGCCCCACAGATTTGCGGGCTCGATGTCGTCATGGGTATTAGCGTCGAATCCCTCGTCGGGCGGGCCGAATTCATTGAACTGGTGAACGATCAAGAAGATGGGATCAAGCTGTTTCGCATAGGTCATGAAGGCAGCGAAAGTAGCGTAGGTTCCGTCGCTTCCGAAACGGAGTGCGTCGTCGGGACAGTAGGGCAGCGTGTTTGGGTTGGGGCAACCCCATCCATCCTGCCCGGCGGTCGAGATGGACGCGGTAAAGTTCTCGACTCGGGAACCGGCCTGGTTGTAGGAAGGGTAGTAAGGGCATAACGGTTCGGTGCAGGAAGCATTGAGCCGGTCGACCCAACTCCAGAATCCATAGGCAGGACTGATCTCCACGGGCCCGTCGGGCGTGCCCTGCGTTGCCCACAGATCGGGCTGGCTGTCGAGGTATCCGGCCATCAGCGCGAAAGTATATTTCTCTCCAATCTCAGGATGGCGTTGCAAAAACTGCTCGATCTTGAACCAGAGAGGATGATCGGCTGGGTTTGGATCCTGCGCCGCGCCCACAAAAATCAGCATGAGGGGCTTGCCTTCGTAAATCACGTTCAGATCGGGATAGCGCTGCAAACGAGCGCCAAAGTATTCCACTTCTTTTTCGAACGCCGTTTTCCCGTCTTGATCCTTGAACAAAACATTGTTGTCGATGCCGCCAAGCAGGGGAATCAGCTTGAGCCGGATTCCGAGCGCCGTCCATGCGGGATATAGATTGCCTGTGTTGTTGCGGATGGTCTGGTTGTAAGAACGGAAGGATGGAGAGCAGTTGCGGACATACTTCTTGACGAACCACTCGCTATTGAAGATACAGCTCACGTTATTGGTTATTTCGCTGATGGCCGCGTCAACTCCCATGTATTCCAGCCAGGCAACGTGCTGTTGGATGACGGCCGGATCGGCGCTGTCATAGCCTCCTCCCACCGCTTGCATGTCCGCCGACTGCAGCAGCGGCATGGCCGACAAGCCTTGGAAGGTTACAGCATGGGGACCCCACCAGGCCTCGTACTCCATGACGACGATGCGGCTGCTGCTGTCCACAACCAAGGGGCCAGCGGACGAGGCGGACGCAGCTGAGCTCGCGAGGAGAAGGGCCAGGGTTAGCGAAAGACGATTCACCACTACAGTATGGCGCTGCATACACGGCAATGAAACCCTTATCTCAAAGGGAAGTTTCGGCGCTGATCGAGAGAATGCCTTGCCTTGGTCACTATGACAAATCCGGCGTTTGCGCTTCTTGCTGCCTTGAACTATATTTAAGCGCGCCTGATCTCAAGAGACCTTGTTTCGTTAACTCCCTGAAGGAGAAATGTTATGTCTGCACCCACGCCCGATTTTGTCCTGGGCTACCGCGCCATGATGCTTGATGGCCTGGCCCGTGAAGTTGAAATTACCAAGAAAGTTCTAGCGGCTGTCCCGGAGGAAAAGAGAGACTACCGGCCGGATCCGCACGCGCGCACGGCCTGGGAACTGGCCTGGCACATCGCCAACACCGACGTCCAGTTTATGGACGGGATCGCGGACCTGAAGTTCACCATGGCCAATCCGGCGGAGGCAGACAAGCCCAAGACGGTGGCCGAGTTGGTGGATTGGTACGACAGGAATATGAGGCGCGGGGCGGATGGGGTTCGCGCTCTGTCGGCGGAACAGTTGGCGACATCGGTTAACTTTATGGGCGCCTTCGATTTACCGGCGGCGTTCTATCTGGCGTTTCTGAACAATCACAGTATTCATCATCGGGGCGAGTTGGCGACGTATCTGCGTCCGATGGGGTCGAAGGTGCCTTCGATTTATGGAGGAAGTTACGACGAGCCGTTTGAGGCGGCGGCGTAAAGGGAAGCTGGCCTTCGCGAACGGGATAGCTTCGAGAATGCCTTGCGGAGGCGGACAGAGCTGTTAACGTGTAGGAGCCCTTCGGCTTCGCAGCCCACCTCGCGAGCGAGGCGGGCTGCTCCATTTATGGCGACAAATCTGGAAGTGGGTCGGAGGGTCGCGGCCCATCTCCAGGACCTGCAGCCAATGGCCCGCGGTTCACGGCCAATCGTCTCGTTACTTCCGTCATCTCGTCGGCTTTGCCGGTTCGGGTCATGATAGGGACTGTAGCTGGAGTCCTGCCTGCATGAATATCGACGACCTGCTCCGTATCGCTATGGAGCGCCGCGCTTCCGACTTGCATCTGAAGGTGGGGAACTATCCTCACCTCCGCATTGATGGCGATCTGGTGCCCTTGACCGACCAGGCGCGTGTGTCTGCCGAAGACATGCTGAACATGGCTTTCAGCATGATGTCGGCCCGGCAAAAGCAAAAATTCAAAGAGACCACGGAAATCGACATGGCCTATGGCGTCGCCGGCCTGGGACGCTTCCGTGTGAACGTGTTTCAGCAACGCGGCAATGTGGGGCTGGTGCTGCGCGTCATTCCGACGAAGATCCGGGCGCTGGACGAGCTGTTTCTGCCAAAAGTGGTGGAGCAGATCTGCGACATGCCGCGCGGTCTGGTGCTGGTGACGGGAGTGACGGGCTCGGGCAAATCGACGACGCTGGCGGCCATGGTGGACCGCATCAACTCGACTCGCGCCGAGCACATTATCACCATCGAAGACCCCATCGAATTTCTGCATCGCGACAAAAAGGGATACGTGAACCAGCGCGAGGTGGAGGTCGATACGCCATCGTTCTCGGCGGCACTGCGCGCTTCTCTGCGCCAGGATCCGGACGTGATTCTGGTGGGCGAAATGCGCGATCTGGAAACGATCGGAACAGCACTGCACGCGGCTGAAACCGGCCACATGGTTTTCTCCACGCTGCACACGCTGGATGCGGTGGAAAGCGTCAACCGGATCATCGCGATCTTTCCGCCGCCGGAACAGAAACAAATACGGCTACAGTTGGCGGCCGTGTTGCGCGCCATCGTCAGCCAGCGCCTGGTGCGGCGGTCGGATACCGAGGGCCGAGTGCCGGCGGTGGAAGTGATGGTGACGACGGCCTACATACGGGAATGCATTCTGGTGCCGGAAAAGACTCGCGCGATCCGCGAAGCGATTTCCGCGGGCACGTCGCAGTACGGCATGCAGACCTTCGACCA
>PMMJ01000431.1 GCA_003162255.1 Acidobacteriaceae bacterium
GTTAAAGAGGAAGTCATCAATTACACCCGATGTGACAGGCGAAGCCCAGCGCTTCCGTGTCACCCATCCTTTTCATCCCCTGTTTGGACAGGAGTTTGACCTCCTGTCCTTTCGGCGAGACTGGGGTGATGATCGCGTCAGTTACCGCACCGGATTGGGTTCGGAAGCCTCCATTCCTGTCAGCTTTACCGATTTAAGGGCACCTGATCCCTTTGTGGTGATGGCTGCCGGCCGTTGTCGCTTCCGATTCGAAGATCTGATCGAACTCACCAAACTAGTTGAAATCTTGAACGGAAAGAAAGGGGAGGAGTGTAAATGAAAATAAGTACGATACTGTAAAGGGAATTTAGCCGTATTCCTAGTGAGCAGTCGGGAAAGCAACAGGAGAAAGCCCAATTATAATGCAATAATTGGGCATCGCAGGCCCAAAATAACTTTACGGCTTGACACGGCATGGGGTGATGATGTACGTAATTATATTAACACATCGACCCAAAGGAGATTCGCCGATGCCCAGCGGGATTAAGCAAGACGGCAAGCAAGCCGCCCTGCGACAGAACGGAGCATTAAATCCGCACCCCCAGCATGTGACCGATCGGCTCTTTCAGGAGAACGAGTTCTTCGATGCCAGGGACCTGGTGCAAGTGAAGTACGAGATGCTGCGCCGAGTGCGGGTGGAAAGGGTTCCCGTAAGTCAGAGCGCAGCGGCGTTTGGCTTTTCAAGGCCTTCGTACTATCAAGCCCAGATGGCCTTCGAAGAAGAGGGCTTGGTAGGACTGATCGCGCAGAAGAGGGGCCCCAAACAGGCCCACAAACTGAACACGGAAGTGCTGGACTTTGTCGTTCAGGCGCAAGCCGTTCAACCCGTGCCGGGATTCGGCGAGTTGGCGCAGATGATTGAGGAACGATTTGGGTTCCCTGTGCACCCGCGAAGTATTCAACGCGCGCTATCACGACGAAAAAAAAACGTGTGATGAGCGAGGAACCCCTGGTTTGACCGACGTTGCCCGGGAAATCTTGATAAGTCATTACGAGGACCTGCGGCTGCAAGCGTTGGAGCGCGGCGGACAGAGTCGAGGTCTAGGACTGGCTCTCTTGCGACGGCAAGGAATGCGAAGTTGGATCGAATCCTGGTCCAAGTGCGCACTGCCCACGCGCCCGGCGCGGAACGATTCGACGGCGGCATTGGTCCATTCAGCGCCAGTGGAATTGCGCGGAGAAATTACCGACATTCTTGCCGGAATGGCCTTGAGCTATCGGTCGAGGGAGGCAAACACGTGAATACGAGTTCCCCCCAGAAGGTCAATGCGAGTCAGTTGAGTCGAGATGCCTATCTGTACATCCGGCAATCCACGCCCCGCCAAGTGCTAGAGAACAGTGAAAGCACGAAGCGTCAGTACGCACTGCGCCAGCGCGCCGTGGCTTTGGGTTGGCCGCTGGAGCGTATTCACGTCATCGACACTGATCAGGGGCACTCTGCGGCGCCGGCAACTGATCGCGAGGGCTTCCAATGTTTGGTGACCGAGGTGGGCATGGGGAGGGCTGGCATTGTTCTGGGACTGGAGGTATCCCGTCTGGCCCGGAATTCAACCGACTGGCACCGGTTGCTCGAGATCTGTGCGCTCACTGACACCCTCATCCTTGATGAAGATGGAGTGTATGATCCCGCCCAGTTCAACGACCGGCTGCTGCTGGGCCTGAAGGGAACGATGAGCGAAGCGGAGCTTCATATCTTACAAGCGCGCATGCGAGGCGGCCTTCTGAACAAGGCCCGTCGGGGCGAGCTGATCATTCCGCTTCCGGTCGGCTTCGCGTATGACGCTGAGGGTCACGTCGTTCTCGATCCCGACCAACAGGTTCAGGAAAGTGTTCGTCTCATGTTTACCACGTTTCGCCGCACTGGGTCAGCTATGGCAACCGTGAAGTCATTTCGTCAGCAGGGCCTACTGTATCCACACCAGCCGTCTGGGGGGCATCGCCACGATCAGCTGGTTTGGAGCGATCTCAATCGCAGCCGGGTTGTTCATGCTCTCCGCAATCCGCGTTATACGGGAACGTTCGTCTATGGCCGATTCCGGAGTCGCCAACGACCGAACGCTGCCGGGCGCTACTCGCGCCCGGTACCGCGCAATGAGTGGCTGGCNNGTGGTTCACGACGCGCATCCTGGCTATATCACCTGGGAAGATTACGAAGAGAACCTTCAGCGTCTCCGCGAGAATGCCCAGGCGCACGGTGGTGAGCGGCGCAAAAGTCCGCCGCGGGAAGGGCCAGCATTGTTGCAGGGCTTGGCGATTTGTGGGATCTGCGGAGCGCGAATGACCGTGCGCTATCGAGATCGAGGCAAGCGCTTGGAGAGCCTATACGTCTGCCAGCGCCAAAGCACAGAAAAAGGCCTGCCCCTTTGCCAGGCCATTCCGGGAGACTCGGTGAATCAGGTTATCAGCCGGCTGATCGTTGAGTCCGTGAATCCACTGGCTCTGGAAGTCGCCTTGTCCGTGCAGAAAGAACTCCAATCTCGTCTGCAAGAGGCTGACCGTCTCCGGCAGGCGCATGTCGTGCGGGCTCGCTTCGAGGCGGAGCAGGCGCAGCGTCGCTATATGCACGTGGACCCTGCCCACCGGCTAGTGGCCGATTCGCTGGAGGCGGAGTGGAACAACAAGCTCCGCGCTTTGGAAGAAGCGCAGAAAACCTACGAGAAGCAGCGCCAGTCAGATCGTCGCCTGCTGGATTCGGAACAGGAAAGGAAAATCTATGCTTTGGCTTCCGACTTTCGAGAGCTTTGGGAAAGCCCAACTACATCGCACCGGGAACGCAAGCGCATGATCCGCCTCATGATCGAAGATGTGGTTCTGGTCAAAAGCGCCGAAATTGCAATCCAGGTTCGATTTAAGGGAGGAGCGTCCGAGTCGCTCGCCGTGCCGGTCCCGCTTTCTGCCTGGCAAATGCGAAAGACCAGTCCTGAGATTCTGGAAGAGATTGACCGTTTATTAGACAACCATACCTACGAGGAGATAGCACAGATCTTCAACGGACGGGGATTGTTGACTCGGGTTGGCAATTCGTACCGGCCGGTCCGAATCCAGAGAATCCAGGAACGGTACCATTTGAAGAGCCGGTATGANNCTATGATCGACTTCGGGAGGCTGGCTATTTAACGGTTGAAGAAACTGCACAACTGCTTGGGGTGTCGGCAAAAACGGTGCAGGAGCGGCGGAAGCGCGGGCTGCTGAAAAGCGTTCGCGTGAACGACAACCCTGAGTATCTTTACGAACGCCCGAAGATGGGCAACTTTCCGACGGAAAAGGAAAAATGTAACCCGGTACGGACCAGCTAAAGCCTGCAGGCATGGATGCACAATCCCATGATGTTCAAGGGTTGCATCAGCAGAATGTGAGTCTGCCCGAACCCACTCCATAATCGGTCACTTTCCTTACGTAGTTCCCACTCCTCCGTCCCCAGCACTTCATACCACCACCGTACTTTCGAGAAAGGAGCATTCTCATGCGACTTGCCGGCAGGGCGCGCCTTGGCTTCTACCCACTCCCAGCGGCTGAGGCGAGTCGTATCCGAGGTTTTTTGCAGTTTCCCAAGGTGTCTTGGGCAGCGCTCGATCCGTGCATCGGCGATGGCGTAGCGTTCACCGCCATCACTGCCGATCCTGACGTGCTGCGGTATGGGATCGAGATCGACGCTTATCGGGCAGAACAGGCCCGAGAACGAGTGGCCGTGGTAATCCAGGGAAATGCGCTCGAAACTCACGGTTCGATCGAGAGTTTCTCGCTGTTGTACTTGAACCCGCCCTATGACTGGGAACTTAGCTGTGGCAAGAACCGCCGCATGGAGGAAGTCTTTCTCAGCCACACCTGGCGCTGGTTGAAAGCGGGTGGCATTCTGGTGTTGGTCATCCCTGGAGAACACATTGCCGACTGCAGCCAGATACTGGCGGCGCAGTTCCGTGACGTCCGCGTGTACCGTCTTGGGGATCCGGCATGCGTCCGCTACCAGCAGGTGGTCGTGCTGGCTGTGCGTCGGAATCGCCGCGAGAGACAGCGGTTGCAAGATAGCGACATCACGCGCGCACGGCTTCAGTACGCCAGCTTCGCGCGGCATCCTGAAACTCTTCTCGTCCTGCCTTCCGATTCAGACACTCGGTATAGCGTGCCCGAAAGCGGTCCTGTACAGCTTAGTCATCGCGGCCTACCACTTGATGAAATCGAGGATCTACTTCCGCGGTCGGCAGCATATCGGCAAGCGGGTCGAATCTTGTTTGCGGAGCCAGCACGCATCTCCGGACGCCCATTGACTCCTTTGCATTCTGGTCACATTGGCTTGCTAGCGGTAAGTGGAATGTTGAACGGGATCTTCGGAGCCGGAGAAGAGCGACACCTGGCTACGTGGCAATCGGTGAAGGCCGTATCTTGCTCCACCGAGGAGGAAGACAATGGCACAATCATCCAACGAGAGAAAGAATACTTCACCAACGAGCTGACGCTGGTCTTCGCCAACGGAAGGACGGCGATTCTGAAATAATCTCTTTCCCTTTCGTCGGCGCCCACCACGGTGGAAAAATGTTATGATGCGGACCCGAACAGCAGATGTTTGTCCCAACGTCCTGGTCGTAACAATGAGGTGCAGTGTGAAGCAACGATCAAGNNTCAATCCAACGTAAATGACAACCGAGTCAGTGCCGGAAACAGCCGGTGGTGGTATCGACCACCTGAAGATCGCTTGTGGTGTGCGGACTTCGGGGAGTCTGGGGTTTCCAATCTACGGTTAGCCCTGCCGAGTGCCCCGGTGCGTACTAACGTCGTCCTTGCGCTGGGGCTGGGTTACACTGGGGCTTGCCGGGATTTTGGAGCATTGGTGGCGTTTCGTTCGACACGGATAGGGACGTGTCGTCCCCGAGCTGATCGCAATCTTTCAATAATCGTTATGTGTCCGCAGCCTCGACACAAGAGATGACCACCGCTGGGGGACACATCGAGGTGTGCCGTGCAGCGTCTGCACTTGCTTCCTGCCTGTTGGTGAATATCCATTTCGTCCTGGCTCCTTTGTGCAAG
>PMMJ01000440.1:0-4482 GCA_003162255.1 Acidobacteriaceae bacterium
TTCGGAATTTCAAACTTGCGCACCGTCTCGGCGAGCGCGACGAACACGGGATGCCGGGGGCCTCGACTAGGATCGCCGTCGTAGCAGGCATTCAGCTCCGTCTCCCACTCATCGAGTAACTGCAGAGATGCGGCCGTGTCGCCTATCTCGTCCCCCAGATCGTCCGAGATGCGGCAATATGCGTAGACGTTGAAGAAATGCTGGCGCAGCCGCTCCGGAAGAAACCAGGACGCCACCGAAAAATTTTCGTAATGCGAGCGCGCCAGACGGCGGCAGTATTCGCGCGCTTCGGCTTCCGAGGGCGCGTGTTCGGGGATGGCGTACTCCGGCGGCAACGCTCTCCATCCGGAGGCGGGCGGCGCAGTCGGGGGATGGCCGGTCGCAGTTACCATTCAAATGATCGATAAATCTACACTGTCATCCTGAGCGAAGCGNNGAGCGAAGCGAAGGACCTATGTATTTGAAAGCCGCCCCAATGCATAGGTCCTTCGCTTCGCTCAGGATGACAACCCAAAGCTATGTCCCGAATCTGCGGGACACGACGCTAGTGACCTGGGATGATCGCGGTCTTGATATCTCCGTTGCGGTTCAGCATGTGGCGCAGCACATCTTGCAAACGCGAAAGCGGCGCTTCGCCGGTAATGTAGTCGTTGCCGCAAACTTTTTTCTCGGCAATCAAACCGAAGGCCCGGCGCACCGTCTCAGGAGTGTGATGGAACGTTGCCTTCAAAGTGATTTCCGAATAATGCAGGCGGTTGGTGTCGAGCTGCACCTTGGTTCCCGACGCGCACCCGCCGAAGAAGTTCACCGTGCCGCCTTTGCGAACCATCTGCACGGCCCACTCCCAGGCTTCCGGACGGCCCACCGCCTCGATGGCCACATCGGCGCCGCGCCCCTCCGGGCTTAACTCGCGCACTGCCTCCACCGGATCTTTGACTTTTGTAATCTGTACAACTTCGTACGCACCCTTCTTGCGCGCCAGTGCGACCTGTGAATCGCGCTTGACCACCGCGATTACATTGCAACCGATGGCCTTGGCCACCTGCACAAACATCAGGCCGATCGGTCCGCCGCCAATGACCGCGACCGTGTCGCCAATCTCGACTCCAGTTTCATGCAGCCCGCGGAGAACACAGGCCAGCGGCTCGGTCATCGCGGCATCCTCGAAACTCACATTCGAGGGCACGACGAGCATATTGGTCTCCACAATCCGCCGCGGAATCCGTATGTACTCCGCGTACGCGCCATTGTTGAACAGGAGATCTTCGCAGAGGTTTAACTGGTGCTTGGAGCAATAGAAGCACATGCCGCAGGGAGCCGAGTTGAGCGCGACCACGCGCATGCCCTTCCGGAAGCCGCGCACGCCTTCCCCGACTTCCTCGACGGTGCCGGCCAGTTCGTGTCCGAACAACGCCGGCGGCACAATCATGCGGGCGTGATAGCCGCGCTGATACACCTTCAAATCGGTGCCGCAGGTGAGCGCCACATTAACCTTGACCAGAACTTCGCCCTCACCCACGCGCGGGATCGGCACCCTTTCAATCTTGATATCTTCTTTGCCGTACAGGACGGCCGCCGTCATCTTGCCATTCACAGTTGATGTCCTTCCCAAGTGCTGCCCGGCTGGACGACGATCTTCATCGAGTCCGGTCGAGGATGAGCCGCCAGATTCAGCGCTTCCACGCCGCTCTGCAGCGGGAAACGGTGGCTGATGAGCCGCTCCAGATCCATCTCACGGTTCATGACAAACTGCACTGACTCCTCCTGCAATTCAACTGACGCACTGTAAGATCCCAGCAAAGCCTTTTCGTCCACGCACACTGCCGCCGGGTCAATCGTGACCTCGCCTCGCGCCGTTTGCGCAAAAAGCAATACGCGGCCTCCCGGACGAGTCGCATCCATGGCCGGCCGAATCAGGCCGCTCCCGCCGACTGCCAGAATCACGGCGTCAGCCCCGCGGCCTTCCGTCATTCCGCACACGGCTTCCCCTGCATCCACCTTAGACGCATCAATTGTCAGGTTCAGGCCGAAGCCATGAGCTATTGTAAGCCTCGCCGGATATAAATCGGAAGTAATCACGCGAGTCCCCGCCCGCTTCGCCAGATTCGCCAGTATCAGACCTATTGGGCCCTGTCCAATCACCAGCACGGTCTCTTCCGCCTGCAGATGAAGCGTCTCAATACCTTTGATGCAAGTATTCACCGGTTCGGCGAAACAGGCCTGCTCGAAACTGACGCCGTCCGGAATCCGCACCGTTCCCTTCTCGACAATCCAGTCCATTACCCGGACGTATTCCGCAAATCCTCCGCCCGAAGGCTCGAAGCCGGCCGTGCAGCCAACTTTTTTGTAGGTGGCGCACTGGGCGAAGGTTTTGTGGCGGCAGTAATAACACTCTCGGCGCGGGATGTGGTGAAACACCACCACGCGCTCACCGACACTGAACTTGCGAACACCTTCCCCGATTTTTGCGACGACACCCGCGGTTTCGTGACCGAAAATACGCGGCGCGGAGTGCGATCCGGTCGAAATCTTCTTAAGATCGGTCCCGCAAATTCCGCAGGTGTGGACGCGAACCAGAATCTCGCCGGCTCCAATTTCAGGCACCGGCACTTCTTCCAGGCGCAAATCGTTGACGCCGCGATAGACGACCGCCTTCATCGTGGAAGGAATCTCGTACCGCTCGCGTTCAATGGTGAATGTCTGGGCAATTGCCATATCGGGTTCTATTGCTTCCCCTCAATCCAGTGCCGCGACCGGTGAATGCTACAGCCGTCGATCATCCGAGCTTGCTGGTGGAGAGCCGGGCGTCCCCGCCCGGCTGGACGGGAAAGACGCCGTTCGCTCCACCGGGTTTCTCACGGTCGAGGTAACTCACCAGCGCGCCGCAAAGAGCATGGCTGGCCTTGGAACCGTTTCGCGCCAGCGCCATCGTACTCTTCCACAGCCACGGCCGCAGCGCCACATGGCAGGCAAAACTAACGAAGCGAAAACTGCCATCGTGCGCCACAAAGCGATCCAGCGCAGGCAGGTCGAAATCCGCGTCGTCGGAGATGGCTTTCAAAGCGCCGCACTCGACTCCACGCGCCTCGGCTCCCTGGGCCACGGCTGCGGCCTCCATGTCCACTGCACTCGCGCCGTAAGCTTCGTGTAGTCGAACTTTCTGCTCCTTGCCGGCCACGGTCGCGGAACTCACCAGAATTCCCGCACCCGAGCCAACTTCGGTTCGAACGCCGTCGGCGGCATTGATCACCGTGCGAGGCTCAAGCACTTGCCCGACCTGCAGCGAACCATCCAGCGCCCCGGCAAAACCGACCGAGATCACCCGCGCAGGGTTAACTTCACGAATCACCGCCTCGGTAGCCCGGCGCGCCGCTTCGGCTCCAATTCCACCGCATATCAGCGCCGCGTCTCCCTTTTCAAAAAGACGATGTCGCCGCCCGCTGTGTTCGATCATCCTGACCTTCCAGCTTCGGATCAGCGGCCGCACCTCACGCTCCATAGCGGCTATGATGGCGATCCTAGACATCCGCAGCCACCCCAGCCTCTAAACGGGCTGTCTGTGGAGCGACGGGNNGAGGACGCCCGTCGCTCCACCGGAGTATTTCGAAGCATCACTAAAGCAATGCCCTGATATAAAGCCCGAATCCTCAACCGAATCGTCGTACGAAATTTCCGTCTGTCTGCTATACATAGCCGTTCGCGCGAAACCACTCCACCGAACGCCGCAGCGCTCCATCCACTGGAACCTTGCGCCAACCCAGATCCCGTTCCGCTTTCGCCGAACTCACAAACATCATCTTGCGCGACAAGCGCACGGCGTCAATCGTAGTCCGCGGCTCCCGCCCCAGAAGCCGGCCCGTCATCTCATAGAAGACTCCACCGGCCAGCGCAACAATGTATGGCACCTTCACCGTCGGCGAAGGCAAGCCCGTGATCGNNTCCAGAATCTGCTTCAGCGTCAGATTCTCTCCGCCCAAAATGTAGCGCTCGCCCGATCTTCCCTTCTCCAGCGCCTGGACATGGCCGCGAGCGCACTCGGTCGCATCCACCAGGTTCAAGCCCGTTTCCACGTACGCCGGAAATTTCCGCTTCAGGAAATCAACGACGATTCGCCCAGTCGGAGTCGGTTTGATATCGCGCTCGCCAATTGGAGTCGTAGGATTCACAATCACGACATCGACTCCCGATCTAGCCGCATCGACTGCCACTTGCTCCGCCATGAACTTCGAACGCTTGTAGTGCCCGATCATNNCCACGCTCGACGTGTACACCACCCGCCGCACACCTTGTTTCCGCGCCGCTTCAAGCAACGAGCGCGTGCCCTCGACATTCGAGCGATACATCTCGTCAGGATCACGCACCCACAAACGGTAGTCCGCCGCCACGTGAAACACCACATCGCAGCCAGCAAGCGCCTTCTCGATCGAAGCCGCGTCGCGCAGATCGCCGACCGCTCGATCCGCGTTCAAGCCGTCCAAGTTG
>PMMJ01000440.1:4587-28150 GCA_003162255.1 Acidobacteriaceae bacterium
CCGGTGAAGAAAGGCTCGTCCCATGAACCGTCTTTCTTTTGCGTACGCAGAAGATACGCCATACCCCGCGCCACGCATTCGCTGCGTGTGTCGCCGACGGCCAGCAACCCCATGATGGCCCACGCGGTCTGCGAAGCTGTGCTGTCGCCCTGCCCGCGAAGATTGGGATCGTCGTACGACCCCACCGTCTCGCCCCATCCGCCATCGGCATTCTNNCCAGCTTCCATCCGGCTCCTGCTCTTTACGAATAAACTTGATCGCCCGCTTCACCGCCGAATGGTTCGAGTCGTATCCAAAGGTCGCAAGACACTCCAGAATGCGCCCCGTGATGTCGACAGTTGCCGGATCAAGCATGGCGTTGTGATCGGCAAANNTCGGGATAGAACTCGTTGTTGAACTCGAAGTACCAGCCACCCGGCTCGCCTTTCGGATTCTTGATCTTCCAGTCGCCGGGTTTGCGCACCTGCTTCTGCAATATCCAGTCGGCGCACTTCACGAGGCGCGGATCGCTCGCCGGAACTCCTGCCTCGCCCAAAGCAAACAGCGCGTACGCCGTATCCCACACCGGAGACATGCAAGGCTGCATGCGGAAGGTATCGCCCTCCTCAATCCCCAGCTTCTCGAACTCGTCCATCGCGCGTATAAACTGCGGGTCGTCCACCGAATACCCCAGGCAACGCAGCGCGATAATGGCGTTCATCATCGAGGGATAAATCGCGCCCAGGCCGTCGCTCATTTCGAAGCGCTCCAGTATCCACTTCTCAGCCTGCTTCAGCGCAATCGAACGCAGCGGGCGTATGTGCACACGCTCCGCCCAGTGGGCAATCCGATCCGCCACCATAAAGAAATTTCGCCACGAGATCCGCTTCTTCGCCCAGCGCAGATGCATGCGCGACTTGTCGCGCCCGCCAACAAAGAGCTCTTCCACTCCCATTTCGTCGGGAATCTTCTTGAATGGTTTCTTGGCATAGCAGATCGCAAGCGGCACGAGAATCGCGCGCGACCACGAAGAAATTTCGTAGATGTTGAACCAGAACCAGTTGGGAAAGAGCACGATCTCCGGTGGCACCGCCGGCACCGCATCGTAATCGTATTGCCCAAAGAAACAGAGATAGATCTTGGTAAATGTATTGACCTCGGTGACGCCGCCCATTTCGAGAATTTTTTTGCGGGCGCGCGCCAGCGCGGGATGATCCGCCGTGAATCCCGCCAGCTTCAGCCCGAAATAAGCCTTAACCGAAGCGCTGATGTTGGAAGGGCCGGCGGCATAGATGCTCCAGCCACCGTCCTCATTCTGGTGATTGAGAATGTAGCGAGCGGCCTTGTCAAAACGCTCCTGGCTGCCCGTGCCGAGCAGCGTGTGGAGCAAAATGTAATCGGATTCGAGGGTGGTATCGGCTTCGAGTTCTCCGCACCAGTAACCCTCTTCGTATTGCTGAGAGAAAAGATAGTTGCGAGCCGCATCGACGGCGACCGCGACCCGGCTCTCCAGGTCGTCGATCTTTCCAAATCGCATCTGCGGCACTGAGGCCGAATTAAAAGGGGAGGATTCTTCCATCTATAACTCCGAACTGCGGTCCAAACCGTTGCTCCGAAACCGGCGCTCCGAACTATGACACGGCGACGGCCGGCGCCGCGGCGATGGTTTCGACGATTTCCGGCGGCAATCCAAAACGAACATTTTCCGGCATGATCTCCAATTCCTGCACGTCGCCAAAGCCCTTGCCTGCCAGGTACGCCACCACTTCCTGCACCAGATGCTCGGGAGCCGACGCTCCCGCGGTCAAGGCCACCGTCTGCACGTCATTCAGCCACTGCGGCCGTATGTTGCGGCAGTCATCAATTAGATGCGCCGGGGTACCCAAACTGCGAGCGACTTCCACCAGGCGCTTGGAATTTGAACTATTATCGGAGCCAACCACCAGCAGCAAATCGGCATCGGAAGCCACATGCTTCACCGCAACTTGCCTGTTTTCAGTGGCATAGCATATATCCTGCGCTGCCGGACCCTTAATGTTCGGGAACCGCTTGCGCAGCGCGGCGATAATGTCGCGCGTCTCATCCAAGCTGAGCGTGGTCTGCGTCAGGTATGCGACCCGGTTAGGGTCGGGCAACGTCACCGACGCCACTTCCGCCGGCGACCCGACTACCTGCGTCACCGTAGGTGCCTCGCCCAGCGTGCCAATCACTTCGTCATGATCGCGATGGCCAATCAGAATCAGCGAATAGCCTTCCTTGGCGAACTTCACCGCCTCCACATGCACCTTGGTGACCAGCGGACACGTCGCATCGATCACCCGCAGCTTCCGCAGTTTGCTGTGCTCGCGCACTTCCGGAGAAACGCCGTGGGCGCTGTAGATGACGCGCTCGCCCTCAGGCACTTCATCCACGCTGTCGACAAAAATTGCGCCCTTCTGCTGGAGCTCCTCGACCACGAAGCGGTTGTGGACAATTTCCTTGCGCACATAAATCGGCCGCCCAAAGGCCTCCAGCGCAATCCGGACGATATCTATCGCGCGCACCACACCAGCGCAGAACCCCCGCGGCTTCAATAGCAATAAGGTCTTCGCATGCAAACGCCCATTGTCAGACAAGTTCGCTCCCCTACCCACTTAGGGTACACGTCTTCGTTGTGGCAGATGCTGTAAGAGTACCGAAAGATGCACCCCCAGGTCAATGTAAGCCTTTGAGGATGTGAGGATTAGCACCGGGCGGGGAAAACGGATGGGTGAACGGGAGAGCGGCCACCGTGTGTGACTTCACCAGACCCGACGCACGCCATACTGGTCGAAGATTTTTTCGTTGCTGACAAGGGACAGCTTCTCGATCTCAGCCTGCGCGATCAGCATCCGATCAAACGGATCCTGGTGCGGTCCCGGAAGCAGACCCGCTCGAATGCCATGCTCCGCGCTAACTGGAAGACTCTCGAATCCAGACTGCAATAGATATTCCTGGAAGTTTCGGGTAATGTCGGAAGCAGCGGGCAGCCTTCCCAGTCGAACCTTAGTCGCCATTTCCCACGCCGACGCCGCGCTTACAAAGATCGTGTTTCCCTCGTCGGATATAAGGCGGCTGATAGTACCCGGAAGCGAAGGACTGTTACTCATCCACCAGATCAGAGCGTGCGTATCCAGCAAAAGGCGCACGTTATTGCCCCCATGCGTCAAGCTCTTCCTTAGGTAGCGGCTCGAAGAATTCAGGACCGATTTCGATCTTCCCCTTCCACGCGCCGGGTTTCCGCTGGCCTGACTTGTCCCCGATCGCGACCAGCCGCACTACCGGCTTCTTCCCCCGAGCGATCACGATCTCCTCGCCCCGGCAAGCCCTCTCAATCAGCCGCGAAAGCTCGGTTTTGGCCTTGTGGATGGTAATGGTTTCCATGAATTTATGTTAGCTAACTCTGCTTAGCTAAGTCAAGGGGAGGTATTCTTCGAGCGATGGCAGAGGTGGCCTAATCCCATGCATGAAACGGAATCCAGTTCACGTCACCCATTCGCCCGAATCATCTGCTCCGTATGTTTCAGCGAAGTCTCCGTCAGTTTCGCTCCGGACAGCACGCGCACCACTTCTTCAGTGCGTTCTTTCCCGGTAACGTTGACAGGACAATGGTCTTGGCGCGCGCTCCGGCTTCGCGCCTCTCGATCAAGTGGTGATGATCGGCAAAAATCACGGGTCTGCGGCAATTTCGGAATCGCTCTTCCCCCGTGCCACCCTGTGCCCCCCGTGGTCAAGGCTCTTGGTCGGAGCGCCCCGATGTTCTCCTCCGCGCGATAGCCCGCCCGTTCCAAATTGGGACTCACCCATTCGCCTTGATCATCTGCTCCGCATGCTTCCGAGAGGTCTCAGTCAGCTTGGCTCCCGACAGCATCCGCGCCACTTCCTCGGTGCGTTCTTCGCCGGTGATCTGGCGGACGGAGGTCTTGGCGCGGCCGCCGGATTCGCGCTTCTCGATCAGGTAGTGGTGATCGGCGAAGGTTGCGATCTGCGGCAGATGAGTGACGCAGAGCACCTGATTGCCTTTGGCGAGCGCCTTCAATTTCTTCCCCACAGCCTCGGCGGCGCGGCCCCCGATGCCGGTATCGATCTCGTCGAAAACTAATGTCCGCTGAGCTGCTTTCGACGCGGGCGAGGCCGCCCGCGCCACACTTCCCTTTCCCGCTTCGACGCTCGCCTTCAACGCCAGCATGACGCGCGAAAGTTCGCCGCCCGAGGCGATCTGCTCCAGCGGACGCATCGCCTCTCCCGTATTCGTCGAGATGAGATAGACGACCTGGTTGATGCCCGAAGAAGTCCAATGCGCTTCGTCGTCGTTTTCTTCAACCGCAATGCGGAAACTGGCGCGCATCGCCAGATCGTTGATCTCGGCCTCGACCAGCTTCTCCAGTTTCCGTCCCGCCTCGGATCGTTTGCGCGAGACGGCGCGGGCAGCTTTGCGATATTCTCCGCCAGCCACGGCCAGCATCGCCCGGAGCTCAAGTAACACTTGATCTTTATTCTCCATCTCCGACAATTTGCGGCGTGTATCCTCACCGAAAGCGATGGCCTGATCGAGCGTAGGACCGTACTTGCGCTTCAGACGATCGAGCAGCGCCAGCCGCTCTTCAATTTCCGCTAAGCGCTCCGGCGAAGCCTGGATTCCTCCGGCGTAATCGCGCAGCGTCGCGCCCACATCTTCGACGCTGATGCGCGCCGAATCGAGCGCAGAATGCGCTTCCTGAAACTTCGGCTCATAACGAGCCAGTTCCTCCAGGTGCTTCTGCGCGGCTCGCAAGCTCGACGACGTTGAAGCATTCCCTTCGTACAGCAGGTCGAAGGCATTGATGGCCGCGCCGTAAATCTTCTCGGCATTGGCCAAGACGCGCTTCTCCGATTCCAGTTGCTCGTCTTCGCCCGCCCGCAGCCGCGCCTCTTCGATTTCACGTGACTGGAAGTTCCACAGGTCGAGAAGCCGCATGCGATCCTGCTCGTCCTGTTCGAGTTCAGCAATGCGTCCGCGAATCTGCTTCCAGCGATCGTAAGCGGCGGAAACGTCCTTCAATTCGACTCCCGCGTAAGCGTCGAGCAGGTCCTGCCGCGCCGCGGCATCGAAGTTCACGATCGATTCATTCTGCGCGTGGATCACCGCCAAGTGCGGCGCAATCTGCTTGAGCACAGCCACGATCGCCGGCTGATTATTAATGAAGACCCGTCCCTTGCCGCCGGGAGCGATCTCGCGCCGCAAAATCAGCGAGCCATTCTCCGCGTCCAGTCCGTTGGTTTCGAGGATGCCTTCGATGGCACGTGCCGCGGCTCCGTCGCTCTCAAACACCGCTGCGACCACGGCCCGCTCTGCGCCGGTGCGGATCACGTCCGACGAAGCCTTTTCCCCCAGCAACAATCCCAGCGCGTCAATAAGGATCGACTTCCCCGCCCCGGTTTCGCCGGTCAGGAGATTCAGACCAGGCGCGAATTCGATCGCGACATTGTCGATCACTGCGTAATTTTCGAGTCGAAGTTCAGCCAGCACAAGGGTCCTGCGATCTTCAAATGGCGACTGTCTTCAATTGAACGACGCTCGCCAATTTACGCGCAGCATAGCACAGACCAGCCAGCCGGACTGCGCGAAACCAGCGGGCCGTCCCAAAGCGGAACTAAAGTTGTGAAAAATGCACTTCCGATTTTGCCTCGATGGTTGCCGATTCGGGAAGATTGAGTCATGCGAGCCTTCCCCCTATTCGCAGTCGCACTGCTGCTCTGTTGGCTGGCGCCTGTCTCCTCCTGGGCGCAGAAACTTGAATGTAAACCTTGCGCTCATGGCTTCGGCGAGGTCCAGGTCGGCCAGTCCGTTGCTGCCTCGATCCAACTCTCGAACACCGGCACGAGAACGCTGAAGATCACTTCCAGGTCGGAACAGGGAGGCGAATTCTCGCTCGGCAGCTTTCCTGTGCCGGTGAAGCTCAAGCCCGGTGAAAGCGTCGAGTTGCCCTTTACTTTCAAGCCGACTGCCAAAGGCTACAGCCACGGCATCATCACGCTCGTTAGTAACGACCCAAAGTCCCCTCTTAACCTCAGTGTCCGTGGGTTCGGTTTCATCCCCAACAGCCCGGAACTGGGAGTAACGCCGGCAACGCTGAATTTCGGGAATGTCACGGTCGCATCGACCGCCAGCTTGCAGGCTACGCTCACGGCCGCGAACGCCGCCGTCACGATCTCGTCGGACCGGTCGGCCAGTTCGGAGTTTGCCATCGTCGGGTTGAAACTGCCAGTGACGATTCCAGCGGGAAAGAGCCTCGCCGTCACCATTCAATTCACTCCGAACGCCTCCGGAACAGCTTCTTCCAAAGTGGGATTCATCAGCAATGCAGCGAACTCGCCAACCGTCGAAGCGGTGACGGGTACGGGCGTGGCCCAGACTGCCTATAGCGTGAATCTCTCCTGGGATTCTGGAAGCGGGAACGCCGTGGGGTATAACGTGTACCGCGGCACCGTCCAGACAGGCCCTTTTCAGAAAATTAACTCCACACTCGATGCTTCGACCAACTACACCGACTCTACGGTGGTCAGCGGGGCGACCTACTACTACGTCACCACTGAGGTCAATGCCCAAGGTCAGGAAAGCTCCTATTCCAACGAAGTCGAGGCCGCGATTCCGAATTCGTAGCTGTCGAGGCCCGGCGCAAATGCACGGTTAGCAAACGACCGCATTGACCGATGCGGCACCTTGGCGGAGTATGCCGCTTCCCTGGTCTATAATCTTAGCCAGGGGTTTTCCCTAAACAAATGCAAGTTTCTTCCGTCCTCCTGTTTTTTGTCGGCGGCGAAATCGTTGATCTCGTCCTGCAGACCGGTCCGGTCGCCAAGTCAGTGCTTCTCCTCCTCCTCGCCTTCAGCGTGCTTTCCTGGGCGGTGATTCTTTCCAAGTGGCGGCTGATTCGCCGCGCCCGCGAGCAGAGTGGACGCTTCATCCGTGGCTTCCGCAAGGCGCAGCGCCTGCAGGACATCGCCTCGTCCGCCGAACAGTTCCGTCCCAGCCCGCTGATCGGAGTCTTTGAAGGCGCACTCGAAGAGTTCAAACGCCAGATGGGAACGACGGGCGGCATCCACAATCTCGGCGCCATTCAGCGCGCCATGCAGGTCGCGTCGTCCGAGGAGATCACACGCCTCGAACGCAATGTCCCGTGGCTGGCGATTACGGGCGCGGTTACGCCGTTCATTGGATTGTTCGGAACCGTCTGGGGAATTATCGACGCCTTCCACGGACTGGGCACGGCTGGCGCCGCAACTTTGCGCGCCGTCGCCCCCGGAATTTCCGAAGCTCTGATTACGACCGCTGCCGGCTTGGCCGCGGCCATCCCGGCGGTGATCGCCTACAACCTCATCATTGGCTCAATTCGTGAGATGGCGACGCGCAATGACGACTTCATCCTGGAAATGCTCAATCTGGTGGAGCACCAGCAAGCGCCATCGCTCCCGGAGGCGCGCCGCTGATGGCCTTCACTTCCGCAAATGGACGCACCCAGACCGCGCTCTCCGACATCAACATCACGCCGCTGGTGGATGTCGTGCTCGTGCTGCTCATCATTTTCATGGTGACCGCGCCCATCCTGCAGTCCGGAATCGAAGTCAACGTGCCCCATACCCGGACCGTCAAAGAGATCACCGAAGAGCGCCTGGTGATCAGCATCGACAAATCGCAGAAAGTTTATCTCGGCAACGATCCCATCAACATCAACCAGATCGGAGCGACCCTGAAGCGGAGAATTCGCGATCCCCAACACCAGTCGATTTTCTTGCGCTCCGATGAAGATGTTCCGTTTGGCGCCTTCGCCACCGTGATGGACGCCATCAAGCAGGCAGGCATCAGCAACGTAAGTATCGTTACGCAGCCGATGGATAGCCGTGGCGGCCATCGCTGACACTGATATCGATATGTACGATAGCGATATCTATTCCGAACCCGCGCAGTTGCGCCGGCCTCTGGCCTGGTCGCTCGGACTGCACGTGACATTTGCGGCGTTCGTCCTGCTCTATGCCACGTTCATTCACAGCTTCCGCGGCGAAGGCTGGGGCAGCGGCGGCGGCGGAGATGCCATGGGAGCGACGCTGGTGAGCGCGGTTCCGTTGCCCGCTAATCCCGCCGAGACAACGAATGTGGTGGCAACGGAATCCAAGGGGTTGGCAAAATCGCAACCCATGGTTCAGGAGAAGGAACCGGAAGCGATTCCGATTCCCGACAAGAACGCGAAGACAAAAATGAAACCCACGCCGCCGAGCGCGACGCAGCGCAAGGCCGAACCAGAACCACCCGAGTCGAATCAGATTCCGTATGGCGAGGGTGGTCCGGTCGGCGGGCCATACACCATGAGCGCGGGCGGCGCCAAGGGCGGATTTGGATTTACCGGAAGCGGCGGCGATTTTGGCAGCCGTTTTTCGTGGTACGTCCAAGCGGTGCAGCGGAAAGTGACGGAGAACTGGTTAAAGTATGAAGTGGACCCGCGCATCTCCGAGGCGAGGCGGGTTTATCTGACGTTCGATATTGCGCGCGACGGACATCCGTCGCNNGGCGCTCGAGCGCATTGATACTTTCGGCCCGCTGCCGCCGGATTATCCGGGAAGCAGAGTGTCGGTGGAGTTTTGGTTCGATTACAAGCGGTAGAAAGGCAATCGTTGGTCGCTGGTCATTGGTCGTTCGCGAGGTCAGTCGCTCGCCGGGTTTTGCCAACGACTGACGACCATCGACTAGCGACCAGACAGGGAGCATACATTGTGTAACTCGGTTCGCCCCATCCGTCATCGTGCTGTGATCGCCGTTGCCTTGCTTCTTCTGTTGGCGACCACCAGCTTTGCGCAGGACTGGATTCGCACCGGCACCGGGCTCGGCGTCGAGCGCGTGCGCCTGGCCGCGTCCGACTTCAAGCCCTCGACCACTGACCCCACGAACGCCGACCTGCTAAAAGCCTTCAACGACACGCTTTGGAACGATCTCGACAACGCCGGAATCTTCGATCTCGTCTCCAAGAGTTTTTATCCGCTGCAGGAACCAGGCCAGCCGTCCGAGGTCAACTTCACGGCGTGGAGTTCCCCGCCGCCCAACACCTCCATGCTCGCCTTCGGCAACCTGGGCGCAGCCGCCGGCAAGGTCACGGTGCAGGGCTGGCTTTACGACGTCAAGAATGAGAAATCGCCGCAAGTCCTCGGCAAGCAGTATGTCGACAATGCAACGCCCGACGCGGCCCGTGTGATCGCGCACAAATTCGCCGACGAAATCATCTTCCGCCTGGGCGGAGGCATCGCCGGCATCGCCGAAAGCAAGATCTACTTCGTCAGCGAGCGCACCGGCCACAAAGAAATCTGGATGATGGACTACGACGGCGCCAACCAGCAGCAGATCACACACCAGGGCAGCATTTCCCTGTCGCCACGCGTTTCGCCCGATGGCTCGCGCCTGGCTTTCAGTTCGATCTCCAAGGGCGGGTGGGAGATCATGATGTACTCATTCGACCTCAACCGCGTGGTCAGCTTCCCGCGTTTTGGCGGCATGAATCTCTCGCCTTCCTGGTCGCCCGATGGCAAGATTGCTTTCTCGTCTTCGCGCAACGGCTACCCCAACATTTTCGTCGTGGACGCATCCGGAGGAAAATCGCTCCGCCTGACCAACGATCAGGGGCCGGACGTTTCGCCGACATGGAATCGCAAGACCGGCTCGCAGATCGCTTTCGTCAGCGGACGCACTGGTCTGCCGCAGATCTATACCATGGAAGCGGACGGCACGAACGTGCAGCGGGTCACCGATCAGGGCTATGCGGTTTCGCCCAACTGGTCGCCGAACGGACAATTTCTGACTTTTTCCTGGATGCGCAAGTACGGCCCGGGAGAGCCGGGTTCCAACGATTTATATCTGATGGATATCGCCAGCAAACAGTGGGTGCAACTCACACACGATGCCGGGCGCAACGATTTTCCCTGCTGGTCGCCGGACGGGCGCCACATCGTGTTTCAATCGCACCGCTCGGGCAGCGACCAGATATGGACCATGCTGGCGGACGGCACCAATGTGAAGCAGTTGACTTTGAAGGGCAACAACACGCAACCCAATTGGAGTTGGAAGTAGATTGGTCGCAGCGTGTGGCGCAAGCGAGTTTCGTATCAGGGCACGCCTACAGGCGTGCCGTAGGAGCTACATCATGAAAGCGCCTTCAGGCGCTGAGGCCGCAGATTGGAGTTTCGCCACGGGCTGTTAAGAAAATGAAAAAAAGCACGGTTTTGCGGCTGGCCCAGAGTGCGCCCTGCCGTGAATCTGCACATTGCACGCCACAACGCGGGCGCACGGAAAACTGGAGGAATCAGTGAAGCAAGCAATGAAAATGACAATTACGATGAGGAAATGGTCGACCCTGGTATTCGCACTCGGCCTGGTTATGTTCTTGGGCGCATGCCACAAGAAAGTCGCTCCCCCGCCGCCGCCCCCGCCGCCGCCAGCAGCCGCTCCCACGGCCTCGCTGTCCGCGAACCCGAACACCGTTAACCAGGGCCAATCGACAACCCTGACCTGGCAGACCACGAACGCCACCGACATCAGCATCGACGGCATCGGCCCGGTGGATTCGAGCGGCTCGCGTCAGGTAACTCCGACCGACTCCACCACCTACCATCTCATCGCCAAAGGCGCCGGCGGAACTCAGGATGCCACCGCGCGCGTGACCGTCAACGTGCCGCCACCGCCGCCACCACCGCCACCACCTTCGATCACGGAAGAGGAACTCTTTGCCCAAAACGTGAAGGACATTTACTTCGATTACGACAAATACGATGTGCGCGCGGCCGACCAAGGCTCCTTGCAGGGCGATGCGCAGTTCCTGCAGCAGCATCCCAACATCCACATCACGATCGAGGGACACGCCGACGAGCGCGGCTCGACCGAATATAACCTCGCCCTCGGCACCAATCGCGCCGACGCGGTGAAGAATGCGCTCATTCAAGCTGGAGTCGGTGGCGATCGCGTCAAGACCATCAGCTACGGCAAAGAGAAACCGTTCTGCACCGAGTCCAACGAAAGCTGTTGGCAGCAAAACCGCCGCGGCCACTTCGTATACGAGAAATAAGTAGAGGGGATGGAGAGACGGGCGTCTTGCCCGTCCAGCCGGGCGGAAACGCCCGGCTCTCCACCGCTCAGCGAAACATTGACATCCAAAACAGTGACATCCAAATAGGGTAACTATGAAATCCAATCGTGTTCCATTCGTTCTCGCGCTGTTCGTCGTTATCTCCATCGCTTCCGCCTACGGCGCCAACAAAGACCTCGTCGAACTGCAAACCCAGGTCGCCCAGGTGCAGCAGCAGATAACCCAGATGAAGCAATCGTTTGACGAGCGCATGGGAGTCATGAAGAACTTGCTCGAGCAAAACACCGATGCGGCCAACAAAGTGACCGCCGCGATCAACGACCTGCAGACTTCCATCAACAAACAGCAGCAGGACCGCTCCGCTCAGGTCGATCAGATTTCCGGCCAGATTCAGGCGCTGAACGACACCATGGACGAGCTCAAGGTCCGCCTCGCCAAGCTGAGCAAGCAATTCGAGGACATGCAATCGGCGCAGCAGTCCCTCGCCGCGCAGCAGGCGCAAGCGCAGCAGCAGGCGCAGGCGATGGCGCAAGCACCGCCGCCCGACGTGCTCTACAACAACGCCCTGCGCGACTACAACGGCGCCAAGAACGACCTGGCGACGCAGGAGTTCAGCGACTATATCAAGTTCTATCCCAACACCGACCTGGCCGGGAACGCGTATTTCTATCTGGCCGAAATCGAGTTCAAGGCCGCCGATTATCCGAAGGCCGTCGCGAACTATGATTTAGTCCTGCAGAATTTCCCCAGCGGAAACAAAGCTGCCGCCGCGCAGCTCAAGAAGGGATTCGCGCTCCTCGAACTCGGAAAGGAAGACGAGGGCACGCAGGAATTGAAGCACGTGATCCAGCGCTATCCGCGCACCAACGAAGCTACGCAAGCCCGTGAGCGATTGCGCAAGGCGGGAGCGGCCCCGAAGAAGAACTAGCCGTGACATGTGCAGTGGACACTCGTCACGGCCGGTGCGCAGTATTGGGCACGACCACTCCGCCTTCAATTTTCGGAATGCCAAAGTGCCCGCCGAGATGCGCGAGGTCGAGCGGACTGATGGACCCCGAAACCACGATAAAGTCGACCTCATTCGGTCTGGCCTGAAGAATCGCGACGTTGCTGATCGCATTATTCTCCAATCGTATCCAGAGATTGGTCACACCCGGGCCCCCATCCTTGTCTTGTTTGTTCATCAGTTGTTTCCAGCCCGCCGCCTGGTATTCATCTTTCACCGAATTGAGAGCCTCCGGGTCATATGTCCAGGTTCGCGGAAAGCGGTAGCTGTGGACCGAGATCCCATTCACCCCCGCGATCACGCGCTGAAGATCGGCGTTGTCCGGATCCATCTTCGACGCAAATACCAGCATGGAGTGATCCAGAGTGAACTCGGTTTTCGAGGATGCACTCTTCCGCAGGGCTTCGATACCCTGCGGAATCGACTCGTGCTGCGCCTGCGCCACGGTGAATGTGGCGGCGGAAATGACGGTCGAGACTACAACAATAATGCGCGACAACCTCATCCTCATAAAGAGCGCCTCAATATTTGGAAGCAATGGTTAGACGAGTTCCTGCCCAACCCGTGAGCGGGAACCCCTCAGGCAAATAAGAACCCGGCCCCTGAAAATTAGTTGTATGATCCGGTGTGCTGGGTTCCCCACTCATCGCGTTTTTTGCGATGAGTGGGATCTCCGCAAAAAGCTGACCGCAGATCACCTCCTCGCCCTCGGCGTCTCTGCGGTGATTTGGTCTGAGGTTTACTTTACTTCCGCCACCGTCGCCTTCTCTGCCGACATGCTGGGCCGCAGCGTAACCCAATCGGTCTGCACCCGATCCCATCCCTGAATCAGGAAGCCGTACGATTCGAACAGTTGGCGAATCTGCGGCCGTTGCCAACCGGCAATATCTTCCAGGATCGGCACCAGCGTCGCCAGGGCGTTGTCGCCGAGCACCGTCCGCTTTGCGATCTGCGCCACCAGCTTCGATTCCGACACGGCAATGGTGAAGCCGTCGCGGCGGTTCACATGCAGCATGACGTGAATATCGGAACTGCCATCGCCAACATAGACGATATGGTCGGCCGGAATCCCGAGCTCCGCTTCGAGCTGCTCCAGGCGCGTGACTTTTCCATAACCGGCCGTGGCGCGCACCAGGCTTTCAATCTCGCCCGAGGCTTTGTACTTGAACTCGGTGCCGAAGATATGATCCTCCGGCACGATTCCCTCCAGCGCCGACTGGATCACCTCCACCGGCGACGCCGAGACCACGTAAAAATCAAAGTGGAATCCCTCGATCCGCCGGTCGAGAATCTCGTAAATCTGCTTGATGTTTTCCTTGAGGCGAATGCGCTTGCCCGCCTCGATCAGATCGTCGCGCCGGACGCGTGTGCGGAACTCGGGATCGTGCAAAAGCAGATAGGAGAGTTCGGCGCCCTGCTGAACCAGGTTCAGCTTCGCCATGCCCTTGGCTTTGCGCTCGAATTCCTCAACAGAAATGCCCAGCAACTCGCTCAGAACGTAACCCGTATCGTTGAAGGTCAACGTCTGATCGAAATCGCTGGCAAACAGATACTGCTTCCTATGTTTAACGGCCATGTTCTATTGTAGATTCAAGATCAGGTTAATCGACTATTAAATTTACATATTGTGACGATTACAACAATTTGCTCGTTCAGACGGACGTGTCCGTACAGAGCCGACAAGCAGCACAAGTAAAGCTCGACGTTGCTCGCCGTGAGCTTTCGGCGTAACCTAGCCCCTGTAATCATTCTTATTGCGCACGCATTCAGAAAGGCCGACCACATGCCGAAAAGTGTCAGCGACCATCTTCACAACGATGCCGACCGCGGCAAGGGTTCTCTCGAACCCGACGAACGCAACCAGACCGGCAACAACTCGATGCGGGACCAACTCGGGCACCGCAACCCCGACCCCATGCAAGACGGCGCCGATAGCGATTTCCCCGAGCCCGGCCACAGCCCCGAACACTCCTTTGAGGGGGAGTTGAAGAAAACCAGTTAGTGGAGGGCCGGGCGTCCCCGCCCGGCCGCCGAACTTCCAGACGGGCGCGGTGCCCGTTCTTCCCGTGAAGCTTGAGTCTTTACCGTCGCCTCGCACATCTGATTGATTTGCACTCCTATTACCATCCCACTTCCATCAACCTAAACTCATGAGGAACAAGCTATGTCAAAAATGAAGGCTGTCCAGGTCAGCAAAGCCGGCGGTAATCTCGAACTCGTCGAAAAAAACATTCCCGATCCCGGGCGCAACCAGGTCAGGATTAAAGTCGAAGCCTGCGGCATCTGCCACAGTGACGCGCTGGTCAAGGAAGGCTATTGGCCCGGCCTCCAGTATCCACGCATTCCCGGACACGAAATCGCCGGCCGCATTGACGCCGTCGGCGCCGACGTCGTCAACTGGAAATCAGGCCAGCGTGTCGGAGTCGGATGGCACGGCGGCCATTGTCTCACTTGCAACCCCTGCCGCCGCGGCGATTTCATTAACTGCAAGGTCGAAAAAATCACCGCCATCAGCCATGACGGCGGTTACGCGGAATACATGGTCACTCCCGCCGAGGCGGTTGCCGCGATCCCAGACGATCTCCTCGCCGCTGAAGCCGCACCGCTCCTGTGCGCCGGCATCACGGTTTTCAACGCATTGCGCAACTCCGGCGCACGCGCTGGCGATCTGGTCGCCGTGCAAGGCATCGGCGGACTGGGCCATCTCGGAATCCAATACGCGCGGCAAATGGGCTTCCGCACCTTCGCCATCGGACGAGGCAAAGACAAAGAAGCCCTGGCGCGAAAACTCGGCGCCGCTCACTATGTCGACACTGCCGCCGGCGATCCCGTAGCAGAGTTGAAGAAGTTCGGCGGCGCCCGCGTCATTCTCGCGACAGCACCCGATTCCAAATCCATGTCCGCGCTGTTTAACGGACTGTCCAGCAGTGGTAAGCTCATCGTTGTAGGCGCTGGCTCTGACGCCCTCTCGGTCACGCCCATTCAGTTGATCATGGGCAGCAAGGCGCTCCAGGGATGGGCCTCCGGAATCGCCACGGATTCCGAAGACACCATGCAGTTCAGCGCGCTCTCCGGAGTCCGTCCGATGATTGAACGGTATCCGCTGGAAAAAGCCGCCGAAGCCTACGACCAGATGATCAGCGGCCGCGCCAGATTTCGCGTGGTGCTAACCATGTAGTAACTGTGGGGACGGGCGACTCGCCCGTCCAAGCCGAGCAAAGGTCGGCAGATTGCCGGTGGTCACAACAACTTCGGACTCGCTATAAACACTTGAGCCGGTCCCATGCGGGGCCGGCTCAAACGTCGCTATCTTTAGCGGAAGCCCTACTGCAGCTCTTCCATGCACTTCGCCAGCGCTTCCCGGCTCGGCCGCGTCACCGACTCCGGTAAAGTCGCCAGCGGCTGATCGGTAACGTTCAGCATGTCGATAAAGCTAGGCGCCTTGGCGTTGATGTAGAACACGCCGGTCAGCACTTCGCCTTTCTCATGCGATTCCATCAATCGCTTCACGGCCTGAATCTTATCCGTCGGATCGTACACTTGCTCCAGCTTCCGCAACCGCAGGCTCGATCCGTCGTGCATCGTAACTTCAAACGTCGTGCCCGGATCGTAGTCAACGTTGATCTCCTCAAATGCCGGCACGAAGCTGACTTCATGCAGCGGCTCGTCATGCGCCTGCATGTACTTATAGGACTTAGTCGAGCCCTCATGATCATTGAAAGTAACGCAAGGTGAAACCACATCCAGCATCACCGTCCCATTGTGAGCGATGGCAGCCTTGAGCATGGTGTGAAGCTGCCGCTTGTCGCCGGAGAACGACCGCCCCACGAATGTAGCTCCCAGTTGAATCGCCATGGCGCAAGTATCGACCGGAGGCAAGTCGTTCACCACACCACTCTTCAGCGTCGATCCCAAATCGGCGGTCGCGGAGAACTGGCCTTTCGTCAGCCCGTAACAACCGTTGTCTTCGATGATGTAGATGATCGGCAGATTGCGACGCATCAGATGAACAAACTGCCCCGCGCCGATCGAAACCGTATCGCCGTCGCCGGTCACACCCAGCGCGATCAGGTTCTTGTTCGCCAGCATCGCTCCGGTTGCTACCGAAGGCATGCGTCCATGCACGGAGTTAAAGCTGTGCGACCGGTTCATGAAGTAAGCCGGGCTCTTCGACGAGCATCCGATCCCGCTGAACTTCGCGACGCGCTCGGGCTGCACTCCCATTTCATACATCGCATCAATGATGCGTTCGGAAATCGCGTTATGCCCGCAACCGGCGCAGAGCGTAGTCTTCCCGCCCCTATAGTCGATAACTTGCAGTCCAATACGGTTAGTCTTAGGAGCAACAACTGGAGTCAAAGCAGGTGCTGGCGTATTAGTTGGCGTGTTCCCCATGTTACTTGCCCTCCATCATGATGAGCTCGTCAGTTACCGACCGCGCGTCGATTGGCAATCCATGGATATGGCAGATCGACCGCAAACGCGGCGTCAATTCGGGCTTAAGGTCGAGCTTGAGCAGCGTGGCCATCTGCCCGTCGCGGTTCTGCTCCACGACATACACCCGTTCGTGACGCTCGATAAAGTCGTGCACCTCGCGCGTGAACGGATACGACAGCACTCGAAGATAGTCCGTCTCCAGTTTGTGGTCTTTCGATAACTGATCGCGCGCCTCGATAATCGCCCAGTGCGAAGTGCCATAAGCGATAATGCCGATCTTCGCCTTGCCGCCGCCCATCAGCTCCGGCCGCGGCACAAACGCCCGAGCGGTCTCAAACTTCTTATTGATCCGCTCCATGTTGCGTTCGAAATCGTCGGGACGCTCGCTGTACTGCGCTTTTTCATTATGTCCGCTGCCGCGCGCAAAATAAGCCGCCGCCGGATGCTGCGTGCCCGGCAGAGTGCGATAGCCGACACCATCGCCATCCACATCCTTGTAGCGGGCAAAACCGCCAGCTTTCTCCAGGTCCGCCTTACTCAAAACTTTTCCGCGATCAATCGGCTTGTCGGGATAAGGGAACGGATCCGACATCCAGTTGTTCATCCCCAGGTCCAGGTCCGACATGACGAATACCGGAGTCTGAAATCGCTCCGCCAGATCAAAAGCATCCTGCGCCATCGTGAAACACTCGCTGACAGAATCCGGAAACAGCATGATGTGCTTGGTGTCGCCGTGGCTGAGGAACGCCGTCGAAAGCACGTCGCCTTGCGCAGTACGGGTGGGCAGGCCGGTCGACGGCCCGACGCGCTGAATATCCCAGATCACCGCCGGAATTTCCACGTAATATCCCAGCCCGGCAAACTCCGCCATCAGCGAGATGCCCGGCCCAGCCGTCGCCGTCATCGAGCGCGCACCCGCCCACGCCGCCCCAATCACCATGCCAATCGCCGCCAGTTCGTCTTCGGCTTGCACAATGGCAAAAGTCGCCTTGCCATCGGGCCCGACGCGGTACTCCTTCATGTAGTCAATCATGGTCTCAACCAGCGATGACGACGGCGTGATCGGGTACCAGGTAACCACGGTACAACCGGCAAACATGCATCCCATCGCCGCCGCGGAATTACCGTCGACGATGATCTTGCCTTTCGTCTTGTCCATGCGCCGGATGTAGAACGGATCGCGCTTCTTCAAATTAGCAACGGCATAATCGAAACCCGCCTTGGCAGCCGCCAGATTCAAAGTCGCCGCTTTTACTTTGGTCGAGAACTGCTTGCGGATCGCCTTCTCGACCTCGGCAAAATCGATTTCCAGCAATTGCGCCGCAACCCCGACGTAGATCATGTTCTTGATCAGCTTGCGCAGCTTGGCTTCCGCGCCCACCGACGCCGCCAGCTTGTCGTAAGGCACCGCGTAATAAATCAGATCGTCGCGCACCTTGTCGAGCGCCAGCGGCTCGTCGTAGAGCACGGCCGCGCCCGCCGCCAGCGTTTTCACATCGTCCTGCGCCGTCTCCGCATTCATCGCGATGAGAAGATCGATTTCTTTCTTGCGCGCGATGTATCCATCTTTGCTGGCGCGGATCGTGAACCAGGTCGGCAGCCCCGCAATGTTCGAAGGAAACAGGTTCTTCCCCGAAATCGGCACGCCCATCTGGAAAATACTGCGCAACAAGACTGTGTTCGAACTCTGCGACCCCGAGCCATTCACGGTCGCAACCTGAATGCTCATGTCATTAATAACGACGTCACGTTTTTGTCCCAATTGACCGGACGATTCCTGGGACACGATATCCGTAGTGGCCATCCCTGTGCCTTCCTTGTCTACTCGTACGAACTATTGACCAGGCAAACCCCGTCGCCCGGAAGTCTTGCGGAAGTGAAAACCCCTCATTATACAGGCCGGCAAGGAGCGGACGCTCTGATCGTCGAAACTCGGTAGTGGCTCAGTTTCGCGATGCAGGCGACAAGACGCAGAACCACCAAGGACACGAAGTATCACTAAGGCCTTCGGTCTCAGATATTCCTTCGTGTACCTTCGTGGCCTTTGTGGTTAACGCTTTCGCAAACTGAGCCAGTACCCGAAACTCGGAAAACTCTTCGATGCCTGCGCACAACAATAATTTGACGCACTCTTGACGCACGCGTGACACCCCCCAACTCAAAACAGCCTACCTTCATCTTGCGGTGAATACATATCCAGGTTGCGGGATCACCGACAATCATTTCTGAAAAGACTGGAGTCTAAGACCATGACAACAGAAAACCTCGTCCCCACTGCATCGTCCGAAACAACTGAGTCTCCGTCCGAGTCTCGAAATACGAACGGCGTCAGGCGCCGCTCTTTTCTCAAAGGCATCGGCATAGCCGGAGCAGCTCTGACTGGCGGTTCCTTGCTGGCCGCTGCTTCCGAAACCGCCCAGACAAGTGGCGAGATTACCTCGAGTGACGTGGCCATCCTGCGGTTCCTGGCTGCGGCTGAGCTCCTTGAAACCGACCTCTGGCAGCAATACGCGGAGCTTGGAGGAGTCATATCGGGGAAGCAAAATCCTTACCAGAAGGCTCTCCAAAAGCTCGATGGTGACGGTTCTCAGTACATCACCAGCAACACTCTCGATGAACTGAGCCATGCGGAATTTCTGAATGCGTATCTGCTGTCGAAAGGGGCGGAGCCCGTCGATCTGGATGCCTTCCGGACTTTGCCGAGCAGTCAGGCAGCCGGTGCCCAGAACATTGGCCGGCTCACCAGCCTGATGAACCTCACTGTGGACACAAGCTGGTACACCCGCTATCGAAGCACCGACAATCCGGACCTAGGTGGCACTTTCCCGCAAGCCATCGACCTGGTGAATGTGCCGGCGATTCCCCGAACCAATGATGACTTTGGGCCGGCCGACCACATCCAGGCGATCGCCAACACGGCGGCCTTCCACTTCGCAATGATTGAGCAAGGCGGCAGCACCCTCTACTCAGCCATGGCCCAGAAGGCGAGCAATGTGGAAGTCCTGCGAATCGTGGTCAGCATTGGGGGAGACGAAGTAGCCCACTTCCTGGAGTGGGTGGATTTCGCAGGCAATGGCGTGCAAGGGCCAATCGCGCCATTCACCGATCCAACGAACGGGCTTACCTTCCCGGACTTCAACGCCACCGGAAACCCAGAGCTGCAAACGAACCTGATTTTCCCCGTTCCCTGCGAATTCATCAGCTCGAATCTGCCCCGTTGCGCCGTGATTCGCCCGACCAATCCAAAGGGCATCGCCATGGGTGTGGTTAATTTCCTGACTGGGACAGGACTTTTTGCCGGCCAATCCCCAGCATTCTTCAAGGCGCTGACCACGCTGGCAAAACACGCAGACGCGGTGAAGCGAGGATTTTGATCCGCTGCCACCAGCCGCTTGCTTGTTTTCTCCCGGGCGCTGTACAGGTCGTAATAAGTCACGGCGCCCATTTTCTAGTTCTCACATCGCAAGATCTTCACGCCTATTCTCTAAGGAGCGCTTATGTTCGAAGGACTTTTTCAACCGATGCATCTGCTGGTGGTTTTTGGGATTGCTCTGCTCGTGTTCGGACCTAAGAAACTTCCGGAACTCGGCAAAGGAATCGGGGACGGCATCCGCGGCTTCAAATCCGCTATGAAAGATCGGGAGGACTCGTCCGAGAAAACCACCGCCGCCAAGGACCAGGAGAAAACAATCGTCTGATCGTCTGCGTCGGTGAGCGATGTACCGCCCCACCCTTCAGGAGGCTCGGTCCAAGCTGCCGCTGGGGCGCGGTTCTTCGGCGGTCAACCTGGCGTGGCCCAGATACGGCTTTACCGGGGCGCGGACGTCAGGCTTTTGCCGGCTTGTAGAAAGGAATCCAAATTCGTCTTGTCGATCAAGCCGGAACCGGTATCCACAAAGCTGGGGACGGGCGCATAAATGTCTTTTGCCCAGTCGCTGTCCAGCGCAGGCGGCTTGTGATGATGAAGCGTGTCGAGCATCTGCATGCCGACGTAGGCCATGGTATATGGCTTCTGCGCGATCGTGGCGGCGATTACGCCCTTCTGAATCCAGTCCAGCGTCTCCGGATCGGTATCCATCGCCATGACCACCTTGCCAGTCACGTGGTAACGGTCGAGCAATCCGGCAACCTCTTTGCCCGATTGCGCTTCGAGACAGACAAAGGCGTCAACTTTGTCTTTTTCCTTGCCAACGATCTCGGTGGTGGTATCGAACGTGATGCGAGGATCGCCCTGGATATCGACCACGCGGGCGACCTTGATGTTGGGGAAGTGGTCGAGCGCGTCTTTGTAGCCGCGTTGACGATCCTGCAGGTTGGGCTGAGCGGGCATGGTGAAAATGACAACATTGCCCTTGCCCTTGAGTTCCTGCGCCAGGCGCTGCCCCCCAATAAGACCGGCCTCGTAGTTGTTGGTACCGATGAAAAAGAGCCGCTTGCTGGCCGGTGCATCCGAGTCCATTGTGACCACGGGAACACCCGCGGCCACCGCCTTGTCAATGCTGTCTTTGAGGAGANNTCGGTAACCGCCAATAGAATGCCCACCGCTTTCTTTTGTACCGCCTGATCCAGGGCATCGCGCTCCGCCTTGGGGTCATAGGTCTGGGGACCCACAAAATCAACGCGAATCTTCGACGCCTCCGCCGCCTTGGAAAAGCCGGAGCCGGCCGCCTGCCAATAAGGAACCTGCAAATTGGCCGCTACAAAAACGTAATACTCGTCGGAGTCATGCGCGGAACCACAACTGAGAAAAGGCGCCAGGAGCACGGCAATGCAACTAAAGTAGAAAAGTTTACGGGAGAGGAACATTGGATCCTCCTTCGAACGAATCATCGAATTGAGATCGGCAGGACTGCCGAAGTCGGATGAAACCATCAGCGAATAAATTGTAAACGAGAGTTCCAGCGAAGGCCAGAGCGCCGACGCCGCGCCACGCACGGCCCTGTCAAGCGGGCGGCCAGGGTAAAGGATATTCCGCGCGCCGCCGATAATACACAGTGAACCGCGGATATTCCGCTGCCGCGCTGCGCGCACTTAGAACGCCGCAACCAGGACCCCAGGCCGGAGGTGGGCGTCCTCGGATAGGGGCAATGAGCCATGGAACCCGATCATCTGGAGCAGAGGCCAAAACAAAGAGAATTGCGTTTCTTGATCGAAGCCGGAGCAACCGTCGAGGTGGGCAAGAACGGCCAGACCATCCATGCAACTACCGTGAATATGAGTGCGGGCGGGGTGCTGCTGCACTTCGAAGAACCGGTGCAACTTGAGGTGGGCGATCAGGTGACCTGCGAATTCAGGGTCGAACACGAAGCCGACAAGCCACTCCCGTATTGGGGTGTGGGGAACGTCCTCCGCGTGCAGGACTGCCGCGTCGCGGTCATGCTAAGGTTCGGCGGCTTTTCTCCCTTGCAATCCGAAACCAGAGCCGCAACGCCGCACGAATCACTTTGACGTTCTGCGTGAAACTCGGCAGACTGTCGTGAAACTCCGACGAAGCCAGCGACGAATCTTCTGCCTTTCGAAGAACTGCGCCAGGTCGAGCCTTCGGTGATAATAGAGCGAGGCGGGAAAAACCGGCTTGCCGCCCAAGGCTCGAACGCAGCCCGCCCAGCCATAGTCCAAATCACGGGAGATGGAATGACCTCTAATCTCGATTCCACCGGCAGGAGTTCCGCCGCTGGCGCACAAGACGGTGGCAGACAAGACGATTGCGCACAGAACTGCAACGTGGCTCTGGTGGGCTTCGGTACGGTCGGGAGTTCGGTGGCGCGAATTCTTTGCGAGCGCTCGAACACCCACCTGCGTCTGACGCACGTCCTCAATCGCAACGTAGCGCGCAAAAAAGTGGACTGGCTTCCCTCTTCGGTGCAGTGGACGGAGAACATCGACGACGTCCTATCCTCCGGCGTGGATGTCGTGGTCGAGGTAATGGGCGGCCTTCAGCCCACCGAAGACTGGATCAGGCGCGTGCTGGCCTCGGGCAAATCCGTGGTCACCGCGAACAAGCAGTTGATCGCGCACTGCGGCCCTGAGTTGATCGCTCTGGCTCGCCAGATGAAACAGCAGATCCAATTTGGCGCTTCGGTTGCGGGCGGCGTGCCGGTGATTTCCGGATTGCATGAGGGATTGGCCGGCGATGAACTGTTCAAGATCTGCGGCATTCTCAACGGCACCTGCAACTACATTCTCAGCCAGATCGAGACCAACGGCGTTCCCTTCGCCACCGCGCTGCGAGAGGCGCAGAAACTGGGCTTCGCCGAGGCCGATCCGACGGAAGACATCGACGGCCTCGACGCGCGAGCGAAACTCGCGATCCTCGCGCGCGTCGGTCTGCACTGCGATGTCAAAGCAACGAGCATCGTGGCGCGCTCGATTTCAGCCATCGACGCGGTCGACTTTCAATACGCGAACCAGCTTGGTTGCACCATTCGCCAGATTTCCTGGGCAGAGTTGAGACCCGAGTCCAACACAAAGTCGAAAGGTGACATTTTGTTTGCCGCGGTCCAGCCGGCGCTGGTCGAACTCTCATCGCCCCTGGCGCGCGTCGAAGGCAGCAAGAACCTGGTCGTGGCGACTGGAACGTATGGTGGCGAGACCGTGTTTGGAGGCCACGGCGCAGGCGGACATCCAACCGCAGTCGCCGTCGTCTCCGACATTCTGGCCGTCGCTCGCGCCCGGCAATGCGGAACGAGTTACGCCGCGCAGCCCGTCGAGAAAACGCCCGCCGTCACCGCCGATTTCACCACCAAGCACTACCTGCGCTTTCTGGTGAAGGACCGGCCCGGCATCATCGCCAGCCTCGCCACAATTCTCTCCCATTGCGGCATCAACATCGACTCCGTGTTGCAGAAGCCGGGCTGCCCAAAACCGCATCTGCCCTTTCTGATTACGCTGGAGGAATGCAAGGCGTCGCTGGTGGACCAGGCATTACAGCAAATCAACTCGCTCGATTTCCTGGTGCAGCCCTGTTTGCATTTGCCAATCCTGTAGGGCGGTTGCCGGTGGAGCGACGGGCGTCCTC
>PMMJ01000362.1 GCA_003162255.1 Acidobacteriaceae bacterium
ATGGGCTGGCGGTAGCCGACATTAATGGCGACGGCAAGCAGGACTTGGCGGTCTCGGCCTTCAACGACAATGCCGTCTCCGTTTTGTTCGGCAAGGGGAATGGGACGTTCGAGCCTCGAAAGATTTATGGCGTGGGATTGTACCCGTGGGCGGTGCTCGCTTCCGACTTGAACGGGGACGGAAAGGTTGACTTACTGGTCGCCAATTCCGGTTCCAATAACGTGACCGTCCTGGCCGCTGAAAAAGGAGGAGCCTTTCAAACTCAAAAAGCCATCGCCCTTGGATCGGGGACCGTTCCTTACACCCTTACCGCGGCGGACCTCAATGGTAACCACTTCTCCGATTTAGCCGTGGCTGATTTTGGCACGAATGCCGTCTCAGTTCTTAACGGAATCGGTGCGGGAAAATTTGCGAAGCCAGTGGCATATCCCTCCGGGTTCGGAGCCGTGGATGTCAAGGCAGGCGACTTCAACGGAGACGGAGTTCCGGATCTGGTATTACCGGCTGCGGGATCGAATGCGATTTCCCTCTTACTGGGCAAGGGTGACGGAACCTTTGCAACGGCAGTCAACATGCCTACAGGCAATTACCCGGTGGGAGTCGCGGTCGGCGACTTTAACGGTGACGGCAACCTGGATGTAGCCACCGCCTNNTCCTTCGCTCCCCATGTCGACTATCCGGTGGGAGCAGACCCGGCGTGGATGCTTACCGCGGACCTCAACCTTGACGGCAAACTCGACTTGGTAACTGCCAACGCCGGCGACGATAACATCAGCGTCTTGTTAGGCAAGGGTGATGGCACGTTCCAGTCTGCCACGAACTATGTCTTGACGGGAGGTGCCAACCCCTATCAGGTCGCGGTGGGAGACTTTAACCACGATGGCAAGCCCGATCTGGCCGTCGCCGACTTCAATACCAACACGATTTCGATTCTGATGGGCAATGGCGATGGCACTTTCCAGCCCCACGTGGAATATCCTACCACCTCTTTCCCGTTCGGCATCGTGGTTGGCGACTTCAATGGCGACGGGGCGCTGGATCTGGCGGTGACCGACCTGCCCGCGACGAACGCTAATTGTTTTGTTTCCGGCTCGGAGTGTCCAGGCACGCTTTCTCTTTTGTTCGGCAATGGAGATGGCACGTTCCAGCCGCACGTCGACTATCCGGTCGGCCTGTCTCCGGTCGGCCTTGCCGAAGCAGACCTCAATGGCGATGGCGGAGCCGACTTGGCGGTAGCGAACAGCGAATCCGGAACGGTCTCGCTCCTTCTCAATCTTCCCGTCATCGGGATCTTTCCTAATGCGTTGAACTTTGGCGCGGAGAAAGTTAGCGTCAAGAGCAATCCGCAGACCATCACCATCGGCAACCCGAGCGGNNGGCACGCCCATCACCGTCAAGAAACCTACTCTCAGCGGAGCGGACGCCGCGGACTTCGCTCAGACCACAACCTGTCCGTTATCACCCGCTACGCTGGCTCCGGGATTGAGTTGCTCGGTCGTCGTGACTTTCACTCCAAAAGCTGCGGGCGCTCGAAGCGCGACGCTCAAGATTGCCGATAGCGTTCCCGGAAGCCCGCAACTCGTGAGTTTGGGAGGAACTGGGCAATGAATGCAGTCGGGGATCGCGGCAAACTGAAATTGAGGCAATGGACGCCCAGGCAAAATTGAAGGCGTTGAGAGATGGCCGTCACGGACCGGGGAAGGACGGGACGGTGCGGGGAGTCTGCGGAACACGCAGACTCCCAGACTTTAGAGAGTCACCGCGGCACCGTAGGAACTTGAATAAAAACATATCAAAAGGACCATGACCATGAGAATGATTCCAGCTTTCCGCGCGAGTCTAGTGCTCGCCCTGTTGATTTGCATGTCGGCCACCATCGCCTTGGCGCAGATCACTCCGAGCGACGATTCCTACACGCTCACCAGTTCTCCCACGGTCAACTTCGGTGCGAAGAATACTTTGGAAGTGGAGAGTGCGGGAGCAACCACCTTCGTCCGCTTTGATCTCTCCGGAATTCCTTCGACCGTAACTGGTTCGATGGTGGCCAAAGCCACGCTGAAGGTCTACGTCAGCAGCGTCGCTACCGCCGGATCGTTCAACGTGGATCTGGTGACCAGTTCGTGGACGGAGAGCACGATAACAGCGAACAACACGCCCACGCTGGGAAGCGCGATCGCCTCCGCCGTGCCGGTGACCACGACTGACAAGAATAAGTATGTCCTGGTGGATGTGACGGCAGCGGCGGTGGACTGGCTGAACGGCACCGCGAACGACGGCATCGCGCTTGTTCCGGACGGCGCCGTCTCGTTCGCTCTAAATAGCAAGGAGACGACGACCACGAGCCATCCGGCGGAATTGGACATCGTGTTGAGCGGGCCGGCCGGGCCTGCGGGGCCGATCAGCGGAGTGACGGCGGGAGCGGGCTTGGCGGGCGGCGGCACCAAGGGCAACGTCACGCTGAGTTTGCTGACGACGTGCTCTAGCGGGCAAGTGCTGCAATGGAATGGGAGCACGTGGGTATGCACCACTTCGAAGGGCACGGGGACGATCACGGGGGTGACTGCGGGCGCCGATCTGACCGGTGGTGGCACCAGCGGCACGGTCACGCTGAATCTTGACACCACTAAGGTTCCGCAACTGACGTCGAATAACGTCTTCAGTGGGAACCAGACCTTTTCAGGCAACGCCGGCATCGGAGCCGCCGCCAGCACCAACAGTTACACGCCGTTAACGGTTGGCACCGCAAACAGTTTCGGCACCTGGCTGGCCATTGCGAACAGCAGCAGTGGCGGCCACACCTGGAATGTCATTTCCGCGGGTGCAGGCAATGCTGAAGGTGCGGGTAATTTCGGCATCACGGACCTCACCGGCAAGAGCACGATCTGGCTGGAAGGAAACACGAATACAAGCAATCTGACCGCTAGCGCTTCTGCGGGCGGCGCGATTATCGATGCCGATGTCTTCGGGAAAAACAACGGTGCCTTCACCCCAGGACTTCGCTTCGGGGGCGCCGCGAGCGGCGAAGGCATCATTTCCAATCGGGTGGGTGGCGGCAACGCTTTCGGCCTGCAGTTGTTCACGGAATTTACCCCTCGCCTCTCTATTCTCCAAAATGGTCAAGTGGGCATCGGGATCAATAATCCCTCTTATCAACTCGAGGTACTTTCCAGCTCCAGTGGATACGACGCTATTTTCGGTCAAGGCGGTGCGGCCTCAAACGGCTCGGGCGGAAATGGAAGNNAAATGGAAGCATTGGAGTTCATGGCTTTGGCGGGAATGGCGATCTGACTTCAGGTTCGAACTATGGCGGCCCCGGAATTTTCGGCGAAGGCGGAATCGGCGACAACACAGACGGTGATGGTGGCGTTTTCTTTGGCGGAAATCACTCTAGTTATGGCGACGGTATCTTCGCAGCCTCGGGTAGTGCCAACAGCTGGGCCGGCTTTTTCCAGGGGAACGTCGGTATCACGGGGATTGTCTCCGGTGGGGTCGTGTCATTCACGATTGACCACCCACTCGACCCCGCCAACAAGTATCTCTCGCACTCTTCCGTAGAATCGCCCGACATGATGAACATCTATAACGGTAATGTCGTTACCGACGCCAACGGTGATGCGGTTGTTCCGTTGCCGGAATGGTTCGAAACTCTCAACCGCGATTTTCGCTATCAACTCACAGTGATTGGGCAATTTGCTCAGGCGATTGTGACGGGCGAGGTCGCGAACCATCAATTCAGCCTAAAAACGGATAAGCCGGAGGTGAAGGTCTCGTGGCAGGTGACGGGCATTCGGCAGGACGCGTGGGCCAACGCGCACCGCATTCCAGTAGAAGAAGAAAAAAGTGCGCGCGAGCGGGGCCATTACATTCATCCAGAACTCTATGGCGCATCGGAAGAAGCGGGCATCCAGTGGGCCCGCCATCCCGAAATGATGAAGCGCATGAAAGAAATGCGCCAGCAAGGAAGCTTGCCGCATGCGCCGAAGGCCATGAAATCGGGTCTCACCGTGCCGAAAACGCGATAGGCCGCGAACGGGAGAACCGCGCTGCGGCGCGGTTCTTCTGCCCGCAAACAGCGATCGTGCACGTACGCAATCAAAGTTGAAGCCAAAGGAAAAGGCGGAATTCCAACATGCTCAGATTCTTGGCCGCTACGTTGCTAGTTGTTGTCGCGATGTTCCCCGCTGAAGGCATAGCCCAGCCATTGCGGACGGGGTCGGAGTCAAGAATTCGCAACTACTACGTGGCCGCCGACGAAGTCGAGTGGGACTACGCTCCCGGCGGCGTCAACAAAATGATGGGCATGAAGTTCGAGGGAAATTCCAAAGTCTTCACCGAACGAGGGCCGCATCGCATCGGCACCGTATACCGCAAAGCTCTCTACCGCGAATACACCGATGCGACGTTCACCAAGCTCAAGCCCCGCGCTCCCGAGTGGGAACACGCCGGTATTCTCGGTCCCATTTTGCGCGCCGAAGTCGGCGACACGATCCGTGTCGTCTTCAAGAACAACGCCACGCATTCCTACAGTATGCATCCCCATGGGGTCTTCTACGACAAGAGTTCCGAGGGCGCTTTATATGAAGACGGCACCTCCGGCGCGGCCAAGGCTGACGACGCAGTCCCGCCCGGCGGTACTTACACCTATACGTGGAAGGTTCCGGAACGAGCCGGTCCGGGGCCGAATGATCCGAGCTCGATCGTATGGCTCTACCATTCGCATACCAACGAGACCAAAGACGTACAGAGCGGACTAGTCGGAGCGATCGTGATTACGCGCCGAGGAATGGCCGATGCCGACGGCAAACCGAAAGATGTGGACCGGGAAATTGTCTGCTTGTACATGTTCTTTGATGAGAACACGAGCTGGTATCTCGAACACAATCTTCAGACTTATACGAGCGATCCCAAAGGAGTAAACAAGGCTGAATTCCTGCCTGTCGATGGAGAGGGCAACCCCTCATTTCTTGGGTCCGGATTTACCGTTGCCAATACCAAGTTCTCGATCAATGGCTACATCTACGGCACCGGGCCGCTGATGACCATGAAACAGGGAGAGCACGTCCGCTGGTATCTGCTGGGACTCGGTGAATTCTTCAGTCTCCACACCCCGCACTGGCACGGCAACACGGTGCTGCAAGACGGAAAACGCACAGACGTTGTCGCGCTCCTGCCGGCCCAGATGGTGACGGTGGATATGGTTCCCGATAATCCGGGCATTTGGATGTTCCACTGCCACATCGACGATCACATGGAAGCGGGTATGGCCACCTTTTATGAGGTTAAGCCGCAGTACATACCAAGACAAGAATAAGAAGAGGAGATTTCACGATGGCTTCCTTTGCAGATGACCTGGTCAGAGAGTTGTTGGACGCCCGACATATCGCGGCGCTTGCAACTGAGAATCTGGACGGTTCCATCCACATGGTTGCGGTGTGGTATTGGTTCGACGGTACGCATGTCTTTGTGGCCACGTCCTCGCGCAGCCGAAAGGCACGGAACCTGTACTCCAACCCAAAGGTCTCCTTAATGGTCGACGCTCGCGACCCTGCGGCATCCTGCGGCATCACCGTAACGGGGACCGCACAAATCCTGACCGCCGACTTGTCGCAGAAGAGTAATGCGCAGATTCATCGCAAGTATCTAAGCGAAACCGCACTTGCGGACGCGAGTGTAGGTCCGGTGTTCGCCGCATGGGACGACGTCACAATCCAGATCACACCGGCCTCGGTTATCACTTGGGATATGCGCCAGGCGGATCGCCAGTTTTTCGGCGGCGCTCTGGAGAGAAACCCCGCATATCTGTTACCGCTGCGGCGCTGAACGGTGCAAATAGTGAAGGTAAGCAGGACCAGCGCTTTCGAGAAAGTTGCAGCAGCCATGGATGCGCTACAAAGAGGACAGGAGCGTAATCAGAATGAAGAATCAGAAAGGATTATTCGATACCCGAAGGCGAGCGTTGTGCGTGGTATTGGTCGCTAGTTGCTTTGTTCTCTTCGCCAAGCATTTTTGCGCCTATGGGCAAGACAAATCCGATTTCCCCGACGGCTACGACGCCGTGCAAGCTGCGCCCAAAAGTCACACGGTAATTTTTGAAAACGCATTCGTACGCGTGCTTGAAGTCAAGGTTTCGCCCGGCACGACGGTGCCGATGCATCACCACCGTTGGCCCAGTCTCCTTCTCAGTTGGGATGCTGGCGGCAAGACGCCACATATTCACTACCGTCGCCAGGATGGGAGCGTTCAGGACATTCCGAGTACAGACGAGGCAATTCATCCCGGGGCATGGAGCGTGGAGTGGATGAAGCCCGAACCCATGCACGCCGTTGAAATCCTGGAGGCACCGGATTCCAATGGGCCCCCCGACCTCCGCATTGAAATCAAATGTCGCCCCTAAGAACCAGGTAATCACGGAGGCACTGATGCAATCCATTGTAAGGGATCAAAGCTGTTTCCCGTGGCTGATGCCGAGGAGAAACATGAAGCCTTCGATAATTCTCGCGATCACGCTCGTCTTTTGTCTTGTGGCGATCGCGGGTGGCAACACGAGACTCCTGACGGCGGACCCACTGACAAATCTTCCTCTCTATCCAGCCACGGATTCTCGGCTCCATTTAGGTAACGAACCCACCCGTTTGCCCGAATCGAACGTCTGCGGGAGCAAAATGCAAACCGATTTCTATACCATTTATGACTCCAAGGTGGACGCGACCCTCGCATGGTATGGCGCTCACCTTCCAGGCTTCAAGAAAACGCACGCTTACGCCGCCCACCGCTCCCAAGATACGTTCTACAACCCCGGAGGGACCTTGACTGTTTCTGTGACAGGAAGCTCGGGCAAAGCAGACGAGAACACTGAGACCTATTCGGTGGTCTACACTCGCTTTCAGCCCGCCCTTCCGGAGAAGGCGATCATCGGCCTTAATCAGCAAAAAGTGATCTGCCAGTGACCACCCGCGTGGAAGGACGTGGTTCCGGAGTGCGGTCTGGGAAGCTATCGCCGGCAACAAGTAGAAGTGAATGTGACAAACACTAGCGAGGATTTCGTTGTGTCTCCGTTTGTCTCTTGTGGTCGCCGCAGGGAGCCCTCGCGATGAGAGCATCCGCCCATGCGAGTTCCGTGTGTTCCGCGCGGTTGTCGATGTGATTGACACCTGTCTCGGCTACAGCAAGGGAGTCGGTACTGCCAGCCGATGGTGTTGCCAGGTTTGCGACCCGAAATCGGAGCTGTGCGCTCTCCTGTGGGGAGAATGCCTCGATGTTCCAGTTCGGCAAATTGTATCTCCACCGTCTGGAATTCCTTTTCGTGGGAAGGGCGGCATGCTGAATCAGGCGTAGCATGACTGCCCCGATGTCCTCCTTGGTAAGACGAACTCTTATCTAAATTCCAGCCGTTTGGGATCTCTTACCTCGCGTAACTAGGCGGCGGCTCCTGCCGCGCCGTCTGCTTCCTCGGGAATCTCGAACGAGACCAACTCTGACTTGAGCCCGTGGGTTTTGATTGCTCGATAGCCGATTCCGAGCGCCATCCAAGCCACGCCCGCGATTTTGGCGGGACGGCTAAGGTTCAGCCAAAGCAGGAAGCAGATCGTGAATCAGGTCCCAAAGGCCAACGGAGCGGCGGAGGCGGGGCCCATTTGCTGCGGAGACGGCTTGAGAGTCTGCCATGCTGTTCCGTTGTTTCAGGCCGGAGGACGAGTTCGAACTCGCCCCCGCGCCGTCGAGGCGCACTACCTCCAAGCTGCGTGAGCCAATACGAATGGCCGTTATTGACAAAATTTGCGCCATTCTAATACATTTATGCACGTTATGTATATTATTATGTTCGTTCTGGTTAGAAACATAGGCCTTTTTGCGCTCAAGCGGGGAGGTATCATTTGATTAAGAAAGAAGCGGGCAAGAAGACACGCAACATCGCCGGTGGTCGGCCTAACCCGACAAATCAGACTGCTTTTTGGTTTTTTTCTTGGCCGACTATCGTGCTTCGAGTGCTTGCCATTTTCCTGTTCGTGCGTTTCGCTTGTGCCGCCGACGCCACGCTCAAGAATGACAGCCTGCTGGTAACCGTCGCTGCTCGTGACGGTTCCTACTCGATTGCGACAAAAGCAAACTCGGCTCCGATCCTTCGGGCGAGAGTGGCTGCGCAGGCTAACCATCGCTGGATCGAGTCAACCGACTATCCCCAGCATCAAGTTTCCGAGTCCACCTTCGAAGACACGCTCGGTCGTGGTCACCAGGTCACCGTGGTTTCGAGCGGCCTCCCCGATCGCCCGGTTCTGAGCTATACGATCCGCACCTATGACCACCGGCCGTTCGGTGACATTCAGGTTGCGGTCCAGAATCACACGGGAAGGACTTTGTCCGTTGAAGCTATCCGCTGTGCCGAGGCCACCGGCGAGCCCATCCTGAATCTCCAGGGCAAAGAGAGCTCAGATCGTGTGTTGTCCGACAGCTTTAGTGAAGATTGGCCGCCGATGCGCATTTACGACTTAGGCCGGGCGCCGAATAACATGCATCGGGCTGTGGGCAGTCAACTCGTGTACAACCAACAGAGCACAGAAAGTTTGTTCTTCGGCGCTCTTTCTTCGGATCGTTTCCTTACGATCATGCACTTGCAAACGCGAGCAGGATCCGAGGGCCCGACGATCAGTGGCTTCACGGTTGACTCGACTGGTACGACCGAGATTCAGGCTACCGATGAGGAGTCGGGACTGCACGGAGCAGTTGCCGAGAATCTCATCGAACTAAGCCTGCCTCTCGTCGACGGCGAGAACATGACTTCCGATCGGTTGATGTTTGCAGCAGGGACCGACTACCTCGCGCAATTGGAAAACTATGGAGCCGCCATTCGCGAACTGCACCACAGCCGCATCGCTGAAGACAATATGCTCGGATGGTGGAGCTGGACTGCCTTCTACATGAAGATCACTGAGGGCAACGCTCTCACCAATGCGCTCTGGCTCGCGCAGCACTTGAAACCCCTGGGTTATGACTATTTTCACTTCGACTTGGGATACGGTTACGCACGTAACGAATACACCACCCCGAATGCTTCCGCGTTTCCTCACGGAATGTGGTCTCTCACCCACCGCATTTCCAGGCTGGGACTGAACGTTGGTGTTTGGACCGCCCCTTTCGAGGTAGGCGGACGCAGTTGGGTCTATGAGCACCACAAAGACTGGCTCGTCGAAAACAAGGGGGGCAAGCCCATCCAGATCACGACTGCGGAAGAGATGCCCACAGAACCCGTGTTTGTGTTGGACGCAACCAACCCTGGCGCACAGGAATATCTGGGTCAGACCTACCGCACCATAGCCAGAGATTGGGGGGCTAAGTACATCAAGCTCGACTTCATGGACAACACCGCCATTGAGGGCCGTTATTTTCGGCCGAACACCACTGCGCTCGAGGCGCAGCGGATTGGGCTGGAAGTTATCCGCAAAGCGGTTGGCGAGAACGTGTTATTAGACAAAGATGGCAGTCCGATGCTGAACCCGGTTGGCTTGGTCGACGACGGTCGCGTGTCCCAGGACACAGGCCACTTGTTTGCGCGCAGTAAGGAAGCCGCCCCTGGTATAGCCGCCCGTTTTTACATGCATCGAAACTTTTTCATCAACGACCCTGACGCCTTTACGGTTTCGCGTCAACTGATGGAAGAACGCGAGATTCAGGCTCCCCTCACGTTAAGCGAGGCCGAGGTTTCGATCGCTCTATCCGCTGTCTCTGGAGGAATGTACGAAATCGGGGATGACCTGCCTACCGTGGGAGAAGACGCCGATCGGGCAGCTCTACTAAAGAATCCTGATCTGCTGGAAATGGCGAAGCTGGGCCGCGCGTCGATCCCCATCGACCTTCTGACCTATCGTGCAGAGGATGAGCAGCCGAGCGTCTTTCTGCTGCGGGAAGATCAGCGGCAATCCATCCTGGCGGTATTCAACTGGACTGATCAGATCCGATCTCGTGTATTCCCACTGGGCCAGCTGAATCTGCACGCAGGGCGTGGTTATGAATTCCATGATGTCTTCGAACCTGAGAATCGCTTGTCGGTCGATGGTGATTACATTTGGCTGGAACAAGCCTCCCACTCCGTCAAGCTAATCAAGATCATTGATACCTCGGTCCCCGCGGCGGCCCCTTCTGTGAAGTTGCAGGCGCCCGATCGCGCCAAGGTCGGTGAAGAGATCGAATTTGTCAGTACGGCGGCTTCCGACGGAGTGCCGGCGCTCGCATATCATTGGGATTTCGGCGACGGCACCACAGATGAAGGCAGACACGTGACCCACGCCTATACCACCGCCGGAACACATACGGTTCGGCTGGTAGTTGACGGAGTCGACGCAATTCCTATGGAAAAAGTTGCAACCGTTGCGGTGAGTGGAGCAGTCGTGCTTTTGCCTCCCACCCGCTACCAGGGAAACGACTAGAAATCGCCTTGCCCCGTCGCGGCGGGCGGCGAACTCGACGCACGGCGACCGGCTTCTCTTTATCTTTGATCTCTGCGATCTTTGCGAAAGGAGCGAACGCACACTGGGTGCAACCGCCCCACAATAGACCAAAGCGGTGGCAAGTCGAGGTCGCCAAAAATATGGCAGTTGACAAAAGCTATGAAACGAAAGTAAAAGTAATAGTTCGTAATTTTGCACCGGAAGCTTAAACTTCACACCCGAACTTTCGCCCCAGACCACTTGCGAACATTCGGGCTTAGCATCGAGGAGCCTCACCATGTCTACCCGTTTCTCTCGTTTGCAGATTCTGTCGGCCTTCGTCGTTCTTATGTTCCTGGCGCTGGCCACACCGCTATGGGCGCAAAAAGATGCCGGAGCCATTGTAGGTCTGGTGCGCGACGCCAGCGGCGCGGTGGTGACGGGTGCCAAGGTCACGGTGACCGACGTTGATCGCGGCATTGAGCTGACCCTGTCGACCAATGATGCGGGAGAGTATGTCGCCAGCCCGCTCAGGATCGGGCGCTACAGTGTCAGTGTCGAGAAGGAGGGATTCAAGAAGGCCGTTGCGGGCCCGATTCAGGTGAACATCCAGGATCGCGTCAACGTGGACCTGAAGCTTGAGCCCGGCATGGCAACAGAAATCGTCATGGTCACCGGCCAACGTCCGCAACTCGAAACCGAGACCTCCGAACTGGGCGAGGTGGTAGACAGCAAGCGGATCAACGCACTTCCCTTAAACGGACGCAACTACGCCCAACTCGCTCTCCTCGGCGTCGGCATCGCCGCCGCCGAGCCCGGGTCGCGTGTCGAAACCACTTACGGGTTCAGCGCCAACGGCGCCCGTTCTCTGCAAAACAACTTCCTGCTCGACGGCATCGACAACAATGCGAACCTGGGCGACGTCCTCAACGGCTCCGCTTATGTGGTTCAGCCTGCGGTGGACGCCATCGCCGAGTTCAAGGTCGAGACCAATGCCTACAGCGCTGAATTCGGCCGTGGCAACGGCGCCATCATGAACGCGGTCATCAAGTCTGGCACCAACCAGATTCACGGCGACGTGTGGGAGTTTCTGCGCAACGAAAAATTTGACGCTACCAACGACTTTGACCAGTTCGGTCAACAGCCTTACAAGCAGAACCAGTTCGGCGTTACGCTGGGCGGGCCCATCGTCAAGAACAAGATGTTTTTATTCGGCGACTACGAAGGCTTGCGCATTCGCCAGGGACTGCCGCAACTGTCGGCGGTTCCCACGCAATCCGAGATTGGCGGAGATTTCTCCGCGTTTCTTTCCAACACTCCAGCCATGGCTGTCGATATGAATGGGAATCCTACCACTCAGGTCGCGCTCGACTGCAACGGCAACCCAACCTATCAGGGCGAAATCTTCAATTCACAGATGGCAGGATACAACCCAAACAATCCCAATGGGTACTGCGGCGTCCCCATCGGCGGTTATTCCTCGGGTGTAACGCCAGCCAACAAATTCAATGGCACCAACGGCACCATCGATCCGCTCGGCGCGGAATTGGCCGGGCTGTTTCCCGTTTCCAACACCACCGAGGGGGGCGGCAACAATTTTCTCAGCGATCCCAAGAAAACTGAAACGGAAAACAAGTTCGACATTCGCTACGACCACATCATCAGCAACAAAGATAATTTTTTTACGCGCTTCAGTTACGGCAACGACAGTACTTTCCTTCCCTCACCCTTCAACAACGTGCTCGACGGTGGCAGTTTTCAAGACGGCTACAGCCAAAACCTTGCCGAGGGATTGGCGGCCAGCGAGGTCCACTCTTTCAGCAACAACCTGATCAACGAAGTTCGCTTTGGCTTCAATCACCTCACTTCGCACCGTTATAATCTGAACTACAACATCAACGTCGCGCAGAAACTTAACCCGCCATTTCCCGGAGTTCCTTTCGGACCGAACCTAGGTGGGCTGCCTTCGATCAGCTTCAGCGATGGCACCACGGGCATTGGCAGTTCCGGATACCAGCCCGCGCTCGAACACCAGCACAGTTACGTTTTTAACGAAAATCTGAGCTGGGTTCGCGGACGCCATGCCATGAAGTTCGGTACCGAACTTCGCTTCGAACAGTTCACGATATTAGAGCCGGCCGCCGCTCGCGGCGGNNGTCGTTCGGCAACGACTTCACCGACAATCCCGCCGCGCCCGGCTCCGGAGGCGAGGCCATCGCCACTTTCCTGCTCGGCATTCCTGACGGCGGATCGATTACCAGCCTGAACAACATCATCTATAACCGGCAGATCTACGCGGTCTACGCTCTCGACGACTTCAAAGTGACTCCACGGCTCACCCTGAACCTGGGTCTCCGCTATGAACTCTTCAGCACCATCAAGGAGGCGGACAACCTGGCGTCCACGTTCGATTTCAACTCGCTCTCGCTGATCGTTCCCAGTGGAACCAACACGGCACTGACGCCCACCCTCGCCTCCGAGCTTGCCATTCAGCGCAACGGTACGTCCGGACTCATCAATCCCGACAAAAACAATTTCGCGCCTCGCATCGGCCTCTCCTACCTATTGTCCGGCAAGCTGGTCCTCCGCAGCGGTTACGGCATCTTCTATGGCGGGCAGGAAAACGGCCCATTCTCCAACCCGAGCCCCGGTTTCAATCCTCCATTCGCCGCCTCGCAGGTGTGGGCCCCGCCCTGCACGGCCGCAGTCGCAAATACGACAGCAACTGCAACTAGTGTAGGACCCATCGATTGCTCGCTCTCGCCCGCGAACTCCCCCGGCTTGCCGTTGAACGTCTTATCGCAGGGCTTTGCCACTAACTCGTTGAGTAACCCAAATACGCCGAGCCTATACTCCATTGACCCGCACTTGGTCACGCCCTACACGCAACAGTGGCACCTGGGTCTGCAGTATCAATTGCCGGCCGACACCGTTCTCGAAGTTTCCTATGCCGGCTCTCGCGGATTGAAGCTCTACGCTTTCTACAACGGCAACCAGGCTGTTCCGAGCGCGGTGGCAAGCGATCCCACCGCTCCGCGGCGCCCGGCCCACGAGGTAACGCCTGGAGACACCACCGGTTCTTGTACGGTGGACGCATACTACAACAACCTATCGGCGTACGACTGCAATATCGCGCTTGACACTGGTATCGCCACCTTCCGCTCGAATACCCAATCGAATTACAACTCGCTGCAGGTTCGCCTGGAGAAGCGCTACTCTCACGGCCTCCAGTACGAAGCGGCATACACCTTCGCGCACGCCCTGGACAACGCCTCCAGCGCCAGCCTGGGATCGGTGAACAATGGAGATTTCCAGGACCAGCGCTACCCCAACCAGAACTACGGCAATGCCGACTTCGACGTGCGTCATCGCTTCGTTTTCAGCTATGTCTATGACCTGCCCTTCGGTCGCGGAAAAATGTTTGCTAAGGATGCTTCGGGCGTCGTAGACCAGATTCTTGGCAACTGGCAAATGTCCGGCGTCTTTTCCGCCGCCACCGGCAATTACTACACCGCTACTGACGTGGTTTCGGTATCGAATTCCGATTGCGGTGGTTATGTCGGCTACTATTGCTCACGTCCCGCTATAGTTGGCAATCCCAACGGCAGGCCGTGCGTCGCGGGAACGCTATTCAACACCTGTGCTTTTTCAGACAACCTTATCACCCCTGGAATTATCCCCCAGGGAACATTCGGCAGCCCCTCACGCAACATCATCACGGGCCCCGGATACACCGAGTGGGATACCTCACTGGTCAAACAGTTTCCGATTTCCGAGCAAAAGCATTTCGAATTCCGCGCGGAATTCTTCAATGTGCTCAACCATGTGAACTATTTGTTTGGAAATTTTGGCGCGATTAGCGCTGAACCAACGCCCCTGGAACTTAATGTGGCTAGCCCTTCGAGCGGCTTCGGCTTCCCCCAGGCAGCGCGCGCGCCGCGACAGATCCAGTTCGCGTTGAAGTTTTACTTCTGATTCCTGAATGAGAATTGAACGCATGGAAGATTGCAAAACCAGGAGGGTTGGAAGAACTGAAGGATACATCAAGTTCGTGCTGAAGCCATTTCCCTGCAGATAGCACGGTCAGACGAACCGAGTGCAAGTTTGTGCCGTATGTCAGGAGGCGGCGTGAAAATCATCACTCGAACGGCTTTCCTCTCCACATTGATCTTGAGCGCAGTCCTGGGTGCTTGGGATAGATCGCACTACTCCGGCCCCGCTTCATCTTCCCCGGCGCCGGCCAGCGACGAACAAGTTCTAAAATCATTCGCCGCATTGCAGCCGATCGACGCGCACGTCCACGTATTCAAGACGGATCCGGCGTTTCAGGCGATGCTGGAGCGGCTGCACCTGACAGTCCTTAACATTCTCGTAGTCGATGACACACTTCCGCACCGCAAGCAGTTGAAGCCGCAGATCGACGATGCATTCGCCTTGATGCGTTCCAGCCACGGGCATAGCGCTCTGTGTACGACATTTGATCCCTACAAGTTCAACAACGCCTCGTTCAGTGCTGAGGCGATCAAGCAACTCGATGAGAACTTTGCAGCGGGTGCAGTGGCGGTGAAGATCTGGAAAAATATCGGGATGGAAATCAAGAATGGAGACGGCAAGTTCTTCCTGCCTGACGATCCGAAACTTGAACCCATCTACCGGGAGATCGCAAAGCACGGTAAGACGCTCCTGACCCACGTTGCCGAGCCGGATGTGGCCTGGGGACCACCCGATCCTTCCGATCCGTCGTGGTCCTACTATCAGGAGAATCCTCAATGGTCCCTGTACAACAAGCCCGGCTTTCCGTCCAAGCAGACGATTCTCCAGGCGCGCGATCACTTACTCGCGGCGAATCCTGAGCTTCGTGTGGTGGGAGTTCACTTGGGCAGCATGGAAAAGGACATTGGCAATATTGCCAGGCACCTGGATCAGTACCCGAATTTTGCGGTAGATATGGCAGCCCGGATGGAATACCTCACGATGGCGCCCACAGACAACGTACGGGCCTTCCTGATCAAGTATCAAGACCGCGTCCTCTATGGCACGGACCTCGATCTGCTTGCTACCGCCGATGTCCCGGCGTCGCTGAAAGACTGGGAATCCACATACATACGCGACTGGAAATTCCTGGCAACCGATGAAACCTTTGACTATGAGGGCAGGAAAGTGCGGGGCCTGAAACTGCCGGAAACGGTCCTGCGGAAGATTTTTCGGGAAAATGCCTTGCACTGGATTCACGGCTTGTGATGCGCGCGCTATTTGCCCGGCTCCATATTCACACGAAAGCTGACTTTACTCCTGCCTCCTTCAGCGCGCCGAAATCGTTTTTCGGTACGCGGATCGCGATCTGCGAAAGAAAATGAAAACCCCGGGCCAAGTCTTTGACGAGCACGCGTCCACCCGACTGCAGGACGCCAAGGAATTTACGCCGGCGTTCCCCGTCGAGCAGACGGTCAGATTGTTGGTCATCTGCCGCCCGCTCAGGGCAGCACAGGCTTGATACCGGTAAGTTCGCAAAAATCGACTAACGCCGGATACAAATCGCTGCCATATCCCAAACACGCGTATTCGTTCGTCCAACTGTCGAGCATCTTATCGACATCACAGTGAACAGTTATAAACCCATGAGGCCAGAAGGGAATACCGCACTCATTTAGACGCTGCTCGATTTGTTCCTTCGGCGGCTCGAAAATGCTGGCGCGGGTAATGACCATCTGAAATTCGCCATTCACGCGGCCGACACGTCCTAGCACTCCTTCGCCCACTTTGCAGATGAGTTTGACGGACATCCCGCCAGCCTCTCCTTCTGTGGGGATGCCATGTTCCGAGAAACCTGCTGGGCCTAACTTGCCAGCCAGTGAGGGCGGGCAAGCTCCGTCTCCAATAATCTTGATTTCCTTCTTCTTCTTATCAACGTGCTGCAGATCGCCGTAGTACACGCGCTCTTTGCTTAGCCTGGTCAGCAACCACACTGTGAGCGCTGTATTGAAGTCTCCGAGAGTGGAAGTTCCATAGCCATCCTCCAACATCATGCTTTGAGCGAAACAAGTTGCGGAATAGTCGTTGGCCAGACCGGGGAAAGACTGGATCGTATAGAAGTCAAATTTCTCCTTTTCGACAGTCTTCTTGAGAGCAAGATACAGGCGTATCGAACGCTCGTTGACAACGCTTTTGCCGGGTGCGGCGCCGAAGTGCTTTTCTAAACGAGGCTGAAGGTCGGCGATTTCCTTCGCAGAAACCTTCTCCGCAGCGTGGATGAGCTCGGTGGTATCGCGCGTATCGATATCCACGCCAAACATACGCATCCACTGGGACGGGTCGGCAACTCCGCAGGTTTGACCCATCCCGCGACCACCGAAGGTCCCCAGAGTAGACATGTTCAGGGAATTCTTCAGCTGAGCAGCACGCGCGTAGCTGACAATCTTAAGGATCGTTTCCGAGTCGCCGGCTTCCCCATAGACGAACCTGTGGGGAACCCCGATTTCCAGCAGTCCGCCATGCATAACCAGTCCGCCCACAGGTCGCCAGCCCTGCGATCCCGGGTGCGTCCACAGGAGCACAGCTTTGCCGCCTCCCGCATAATCGCGGATTGCTCCGACCAGATGCGCAGCCCAGACCCAAGTCCCCGAGAAGAGCACAATCATGTCAATTTTCTCGTCGGACTTCATTTTCCTCATGGCGGCGCGGGCTTCTTCTTTCGTGGCCACCACGACTTCGTGCTCCACTACCCCAAGTCCAGCTTGCACGAGAGCTCGCTTTGAACGTTTCACGATGGCGTCATCAATGAATGGCACACCCATGGGGTCCTTGAGCCCATCCTTGTGAACACCGTAGACGATGAATCCGACATTAGGTTTAGTCAACTCTCCTCCTTGTGGGTAAGAAAATCCGCCCGTGCCATCATGGCCGCGCGAAATATCCGGTACTGGTTCATTTGTGCCGCGTAGCTCGCGGCGATTGACTGGTTCGGCTCCAGCACAGCAATCTCATGGACAACCTGATCCACCGCCTGGCTTGCATCCCGGTATTCGCCGACGGCGACACCGGCCAGGATCGCGGTGCCCAGGCACACAGCCTCCGGGGACGCCATGACATGGAGGCGGCTGCCAGTGAGAGCCGCACGCAACTGGAGTCCGAGCGCCGAGCGCGAGCCACCGCCGGTCACGTAAATGTCTCCGAAGTCTCCGGCAGCTTCCGCCAACATTTCTGTGATCAGAGACAGCTCACAGGCCAATCCTTCCAGGATGCCCTTATACAGTTGACTGCGAGTGGTTGCTGGATTGAGCCCGGCGATCCCTCCTCGCGCGAACGGGTTGAACTCCGGATTGCAAGTGCCAATCAGGTGCGGAGTGATGCACAAACCGGTGGGACCCTCAGGGACGTGCGCCTCTAAGAAAGAATAGTGGTCGGCTTCGAGACTGTCGCCCATGGTTCCCGCGGTGACGTGGCCCGATCCATTGCTGTACAGCAAATCGTGAAACCATTTCACCATGATGCCGGAGGGGAAGTAAGCGAGCGTCACGAATTTTNNGAGGTACCACGTGGCAGTAAGAATTTAACGCGGCCTGCAATGCCGCGTCGCTCAGGCACGGCTCGTCGGAGCCGACCACGATGCACTCGTAGGTTCCAATGGAATCGTAGACGTGTCCCTTGCCGATCACGCCCACTCCCAGCGCACCACAAGGTTGGTCGTGACCTCCGAGCACAACCGGCGTGCCATGAGAAAGACCGAGATCGCGTGCTGCTTCAGAATTCAGTTTGCCCGCAATAGAGCCAGCGGGAACCGGCACGGGCAACTGTTCCTTGCTCAACCCGGCGACCGTTAAAATTTCTTCGGACCAGCAGCGTTTTCGGATGTCAAAGGCCAAGAAGCGTGACGCCAGGGAATAGTCAACATATGGAGGCAGCCCCATCCGCTGCAGAAGGTATCCGATCAAGGAGACAAAGCATGCGGTCGAGGCGAAGATATCCGGCCGATGCTTGCGTAACCAAATGATCTTCGGGATGGAATACATGGGATGCATCACTAACCCGGTGATTTGAAACAGTCGTTTACGACCGATCGCTTCTTCGCACCAAACAGCTTCGGCAACAGCTCGGTTGTCCTGATTGAGAATCGCGGGAGCTACAGGTCGGCCGTTGGCGTCGAGCGCAACAAATGTCTCGCCATGCGAACTGAGGCAGAGTGCTTGTACAGGATCAGGTGCGTCTCTTGCGACTGCCTGGCTGGAGGCGCAAATTGCGTGCCAGAATTGTTCGGGATCCATCTCCGCCAACGACGGGCGAGGAAAATCGGGAGTATATGCCGAGGTGTGTTGAGCCAGAATCTGCCCGCTGACCGCGAACCGCACGGCTTTGCATGCGCTTGATCCAATGTCGATGGCAAGCAGGCTCATGAGGGCAGGGTGACTCCTTCACCGCTTCCAAGATGTCGATGTTCAGCGAAACCAACGAACTCGTAGCCAAGCTCCCCGACCATTGCGAAAACCGACTACAAGAATTTTCCTACCGCAGCCGTTAGTTCGCGCTCGCCAGGTGCTGACTCAAGGACGCGAGCGACGCCTCCGCCGATTGAGACTTCCTTTACGCCTGAGAATGCATCCGGAGTTCTAAACAACATGATTAGAAAGCGAACCGCCAGGCGCGACTTCGCGGGAAGCCACCGGTATGTCCGTTCGCCGAAGAGCGAACCTTGGTCGACCGTTTCTCGGCGGGGAATTGCGTCGGGCGTTGTACTGAACTCGATGCCTCGACAGAATGTTCGCGCTTTCCAAGGTGGCGCAGTGCGATTGTTTCTCTCTTCCCAGTTGCCAACCCAGGGAAAATCCGCTCTCCGAAACGCGTACACGACCAGAAAATTCTGAGATGGGTTGCAGGCGCTGACAAAAGCGATCTGCAGGTCTGGATCCAANNTCCGGAGTCCGTCGCAAGTCGGCGGTTGCGCCTTGTTTTGTAGGAGCATTAGGCCACATAAACTCAGCATCCGGCTGCAGAAAAATCTGTTCGCTGTAGCCAGGAGCGCAGACCTTGGAACGCGTCGCTGGCATGTCAAAAATTGTCGTCCCACATTGCAGAAACGGTGGGCCGAAAGTCACATGCTCATTCCAGGAAATGGGCCGGTCGTAAGCGCTGAGATTCGTCGCTTGCTCTTCGCAGCAAATAATGGGATTCGTGCGATCGACTGAAATTGTCCTGCGGAAATCGATTTGCGCCTGAGGGAGGTTCCGTCCGTAATGGAGGGTTGGCCGGGGAGAATCGGATTTCTTTAGCAACTCCCATTTTAACGATGGGGCCTCTCCGTGAGTTGTAAGTCCGGCTGCTGTCTCTTCCCTTGATGGCGGTCCAAAATGATCGAAGCTCAAACTGTGTCCAGCGATGCCGGCAAGCAGTTTGCCGTCCGGTGGAGGACCATAAACGCGCCGGTGCTTCCCAGGTGAGTAGTCATCTGGATCGATCGTCGTCCATTGCGGACGCCACAGAGGATTCACCCCCGGAACACTGTTGAGGCTCAACTCGCAAATGTGGCCGCCCCCTTGCAGGACGGAAACGTGTCCCCATTCGGCTTTNNCACCGCGGCCGTCCAATACATTGCTCAGGCGTTGTACCGCTTGCCGCATTTTCTTGCCACGATCACTCAAAGCCCCCCCTAGCGGGAAGAAATTCGCATCGAACCAAAGGTCAAGTTAGTCCGTATTCGAGCGATTGTCAACCTGTTTTGTTTGTATTGGATCGATTCTTTCGAACAAGAGGCTGCGCCGGTTGCGTCTGGGCGATGATCACTTCAACCCCAACTTCGCGCAGGTCATTGATGCATTTGGGGTCCGTTCCATCGTCGGTCACCAAGGTATTGATATCGCTGACTGGCCCTACATAAGCAAAAAACTGCTTGCCGAATTTGCTGTGANNGCCTCGGCATGATTGGCGGTGGAGATCCCATAACCGGGATCGATGGCGCTCACGCCCAAAACCGCCTTGTCCAAGCGTATTTCGGAAAGGGCACGCTGCGCCCACTCTCCCGAGAAATAGAATGTGTCCTTCTGCAGATCGCCGCCAGTACACAAAACAGTCACGGCGGCGCTGCGTTGCAGTTGGCACACGATGGTTGGGGAGTTGGTCACCACCGTAAGGCGATTGCGATTGTGCAAGCGGGCCGCCAGTTCCAGTACAGTGGTGCTGCCCTCGAGAAAAACTGTATCTCCATCGAGAATTAGCTTCTCTGCTTCGCGCGCAATGGCATCCTTCTCATCGCTATTGCTCCGTGCCAAGGTTTCATAAGACGGCTGAAACTTTGTGCTCGACATTCGAGACACCGCGCCGCCGTGGGAGCGGACGAGCACACCTTCATCTTCGAGAGCCGCCAGGTCGCGGCGAATCGTTGCGGGCGTCACCTCTAATGTACTGCAGAGCTCAGAAGCGCTGATCGTGCGTTGCATGGTAAGAATCTCGCGAATGCGAAACCTGCGTTCTTCAGC
>PMMJ01000291.1 GCA_003162255.1 Acidobacteriaceae bacterium
TCACGCTCGATTCGTGTAGCCCCAGAGTTCGCGCAATCTCCGCCAGAGTCCGCCCGTCGAGATAATAAGATGCCAGCGTAAACCGGTCCTCCGGCGAAAGCTCGGCCAGCGCCTCATCGGTGGCCGCTTCCAGCCGTTGATCCGAAGCGCGCGCGGGCTCAGGGACCGCCGCTGCGAACTGCACCCCATCTTCGGTCTGCTCTTCCAGACTGACCGTGTGTTTCTGCTTACGATAGCGATTGATGAACTCCTGCGCCATCACCGTGCGCAACCAGCCTTCGAGGGAACCGCGACCGGTGTAGAAGACGAGCTTCGAACTGCGCACTCCATCGCGTGCGTTCACGCCGTACAGATCCGCGAACAGCGAATCGGCCAACTCCGCGGCATGAGCGCCGTCCCGCGTGATGTGTAACGCCATCCCGTGGAGCTTCTGCCGGTAGCGGCTGATGAAGTCCTGCCACGCGCGCTCATTTCCAGCGGCACATGCGCGGGCCAGCGCCAGTTCTTCCAGATGCAAGCGGGCGCAGAAGTCAGCTTGCTGTTCCGCCGAAGCGTGCGCCGAATTGGGGTTTGCCTCGCAATACTTGCACAGAATTGCATCGAGGATGGCCGCGAATTGGTCGGCACTCACGCCATAGACTGCAGCCCCGCTGCGCTCGTAAAGAACCACAGCAACGTCTGCTCCGTAGCCGGGTTGGACGGACCTTGGCATGTATCCCGTGAACCGTGTCCCAGATGATGCTAGCAACTTTTTTGACGCAAGGAAGCATAAATCGTGCGTTCTACGGTCAGCGAGCAGAGAAAGACACTCCTGGAAGACTCGCGATTGAGTCCCCGGCACGCGCGGTCTCTGGCGTGCCGGGGATGGGCCGGGGCGACGCACGCACGCAACGCTGTGCATCGTCCACGCGGGAACACTTGTATCTTCGCTGGTGTCTTTACTGCTGGGAGGCGCAATTATGCGGCTGGTCACAGTAGTTGTTGGGATCGCGCTGTTGATAGTGGCGGCGGTTGTGGTTCCGTGCCTGCTCCAGGCGGGCGAAGTGGCGCCAGCGTCTGGTTACTCGCTGCTCAGCCCGATTCGCAGCGGCAATTTGACCGTGTTTCCCGTGGTTGCCAGTAGGTCGTATGACACGGCAGAGTTTCTGACCTTAGATGAAGGCCTGCGCAGCGGCGACGTCGTCGTGACTGAAGCCGGCCAGGCGCGGGGCCTCATTCGTCATCGTCACGGCGACCCGGCAATCATCCATCCCATTCGCGACGCGGAGGTTAACCGGCTGGTTCTGGTTAATAACTCGAAGCGGCCCTTGTTACTCCTCGCCGGCGAGATAGTAACTGGTGGCAAGCAGGACCGTGTCATCGGCAAGGATCGCATTATTCCCGCAGAGAGCGATCCGGTCGACCTGAGCGTCTTTTGCGTCGAGCCCGGACGCTGGGTGCCGACGAACGGCAAGTACGGGTTCGGCAGCGCCGGAGGCGTTGTTGGAGGTCTTCTCGCCGCTCCCGTGGTGCGAAGCAAAGCGATGGCCGCGAAGGATCAGCAGCAAGTGTGGGACAGCGTCCGCAGTTCGCAGGCTGCCATGGCGGCGAACGTGCAGGTTACTGGCGAGGCCTCCGCGGTGAATTCGACCACTTCCTATGCGCGGGTTATGGATAACAAGGAAGTTCAAAAGCAGGTTGATGCTGTCGCCGAACCGGTGCAGCGCAACTACGAAAGCGTCATCCGCCAACTGCGCGATAAGAATGCGGTGGGCGTCGTGGTCGCCGTGAACGGAGAAATTGTCTGGGCCGACATTTTTGCGAGCACCCAACTGCTGCAAAAATATTGGCCGAAGCTGGTGCGCTCCTATGCCACCGAGGCTGTGGTGACGCGCGCCAAAGGCGGAGAGGCCAACATCAAAGATGCGCAGAAGTTTCTCGACGATTTGCAGGGGCGCCACGAAACGGCCGAATCCGAGCCTGGCCTCTATCGGCAGACGGAAATCACCGGCGACGGCTTCAAGGTGTTCGAGTTAACGTCGCTACTGCCCAAGACCGGCTTCCAAGTGCATGTGGCTAAGATGGCCGACTAGAGTTGTGCGAAAGATCATTCGTCACGCGGTAGCCGCGCCAATCCCTTGCGCACGACGTCGTTCGCGTCATACGCCAAATTGAGTGCTGGCAATTCCTCGCGCGTGAACCAGCGGACATCTTCCGCATCGCTCCCCGCTTTGAGATCGCCGCTGAGCGGACGACACAAGAAATCAATCAGCACGTAGTGATACTGCACTCGTCCCTGGTCGTCTCGAATCACGCGCTCATACACGCCCAGCATCTCGCTCGACTCGACCACCAATCCCGTTTCTTCGCGGGCTTCACGGACCACTGCTTCGCGCAGAGTTTCGCCGCATTCGAGGACGCCGCCCGGGAGCGACCACTCGCCAAGCAACGGCGCCTGTCCGCGGCGGATGAGCAGGACACGATGATCGTCGTCGCGATTATCGACAATGACGGCACCCACTCCCACCAGCGGCGACTCGGGGTATTCACGCTTCATTGGCCGATTATTTCGCTCCCACTTGATACTGTTCGATCTTGCCGTCGGGCATGATGCGTTCCCACACCTCGACCGTCTTCTGCGGAAAGTGGACTTCGAACAGGCGGAACGTCATTCCGCCGCGATCCTGCTTATAAGTTTGCGTAAACTCCGCCGGCGTCCCCAGCGGTCCAAGGCTGCTGGCGAAATCCTTGAGCGCCTGTTCGGTGAAATAACTGTTGCAGTTCTCGGTGAACAAGGCGCGATTGATTTTACCTTGTTGCAATGCCGCGAATATTTCCCGGGATTGATCCTCTTGCTTGCCCGCATAGGCCTCGCGGAAAAGCAGAGCCGCGATCTTGCCGGCAATGTCGCCTGAGGCTTCGACCGAGTCTTCATTGACCATGACGACAACAGCGATGCGCGCGTCGGGAAAAACCATATTGTGCGCCGTGAAGCCGGAGACTTCGCCGCCATGCTCGATGGTGCGCTGTCCGAATTCCTGCCGCACATCCACACCCAGGCCATAGCGCGTTCCCAAACCGTTCTTGAGCACGACTTCCTTTTCCATCTGCGCATAAGAGGCCGGCCGGAGGACGGTCTGATTGATCATGCTGATATCCCACTTGGCCAGATCTTCCGCAGGCATGGCCAATTCGCCCGCGGCAAACAGCCAGCCCTTACCCTCTTTCGGGGCCAGTCGCGGCGGTCCGAGCGCATAGCGGAGATAGCCGGCCGCGTCGGTTTCGGCGAGGCGGTTCTGGTCGATGTTCATGACGCTCTTCATCCCCAGTGGCGCGAAGATGTGCTCGCTCAGAAATTGCAGCAGAGGCTCGCCGCTCGCCTTCTCTACAATCAGTCCCGCGATTACGAAATTGGTGTTGCTGTATTGCCACTCGGTTCCAGGATCAAAATCGAGCGGCTTGCGCGCCCATTGGTCGAGAATCTTGTCCGCGGTGATCGGCTGCAGCATGAAGGGCGGAACGTAGTCTTGCGGCCAGTAATCCTGGTAGCCAGATGTATGCGAGAGCAGTTCGCGAATTGTGACTTCGTTGCCACGGGTGAGGTTAGGCACGAACCGCGACACGGGATCGTCAAGCGAAAGCTTCGCTTGTTCTGCGAGTAACAGCACCGCGGCGGCCGTGAACTGTTTGCTGATGGAACCGATGCTGTAGCGCATCGAAGGCAACGCCGGTGTGTGCGGTTCAATGCGGCCGTTGCCATAGGCCTGTAGATAGGCGATCACTCCCCCTTGCACAATGGCAATCGAGGCGCTCGGAATACCCGTGGTGGTCAGCGCCTGCCGGACGGTGGCGTCAACCTTCTCCCGCAGCGCGGCAGAGATTGGCACCGGGGTTTGTGCTTCCAGAAGGGAAGCGGCGAGCAAGACAAGAACAAAAACAGCGCGCGGATTTTCAGACCGTGGTAGACGATTCATGCATGACGCCTCAGAAACGGGAACAGTATACGGCCTTGGGTTGCATTCTGACAGGCGACCGCTTGATGCAGAGAGCGTCATGATCACAGCCAACTGCCGAGCTGCGCTCGGCCTGGACCCCTCGACTTCGCTCAGGGCGGGCTCACGGGGGCGCCCGTCCCCACACGAGCGGCCCCCACACGACCCTTTCGGAATTACAATAGCGGCCATGTCGCTCGACGAGTACAAACGAAAACGGCGCTTTGAAGAAACGCCCGAGCCTCCGCCTAAGCTTGAAAAACAATCGCGGCACCGCTTTTGCGTGCAGCGCCATGACGCGTCACGTCTGCACTACGATTTTCGCTTGGAGATGGAGGGCGTGCTCAAGTCGTGGGCCGTCCCCAAAGGCCCGTCGCTCGATCCCGCCGACAAGCGTCTGGCCATGCAGGTGGAGGATCATCCTGTCTCGTACTTTGATTTTGAAGGCACCATCCCCGAAGGCAATTACGGCGGCGGGACGGTGATGGTGTGGGACGCGGGTACGTGGGTTCCACTATCGCCGGTGCCCATCAATGGCGAGTACGTTCCGGGCACAGAAAAAGAAGCAGCAGCCATGCTGGCGAAAGGCGATCTTAAGTTTCGCCTGAAAGGGAAACGGCTTAACGGCGATTTCGCGCTCGTGCACATCAAGGCACGCCGAGCGGGAAGCAAAGGGAACGAATGGCTGTTGATCAAGAAGAAAGACGATCACGTCGTTGCTGGATTCGACATTGACGCTTACGACAAATCCATTCTCACCGATCGCACCATGGCGGAGATCGCCGGGGACAAAGGCTCCGCGGAATGGAAGAGCAGCCGCCCTGCATCGCGCGGGAAAGTGAAGGCAGCTTGGCTGGCGGATGCAATCGCACGCGCCGACGCGAAGAAGAAGGCTTTAACCGCGAAGGACGCGGAGGGCGCGGAGAAAAATAAGAACAAAAACCCAAGACGGGCTGCGCGGAATGTGGCTCATGCGAAGTCCTTGTCCGACGACATCGTGTCCAAAGTTGCTGGGTCCAAAGATTCTGTGTCTGAGTCCCGAAACAAGAAATCCTCCGCGAACTCTGCGTCCTCTGCGGTTCAAGCTCTCCCAGGCGCGGAGATGAAGCCGATGCCCGCGGTCATCCACCCGATGCTGGCAACCCCGGTCGCGAAGGCCTTCGACGATTCCGACTGGCTGTTCGAAATTAAATGGGACGGCTACCGCGCCATCGCTTTTATCGAAGATGGCCGCGTGCGTCTGGTGTCGCGCAATCAGAATGACCTTACCGCTCAGTTTCTTGAACTTGGTCGTCTGCCACAATTCGTAAGCGCTCAGCGCGCCATCCTGGACGGAGAGATCGTCGCGCTCGATGAGGAGGGCCGCCCTTCGTTCAGCCTGATGCAGCAGCGCACGGGATTCCAGCCCGGTAAGCGCCGCCTAGCGAGGCGAGAAGGCGTGCCGGTCATCTACGATGCGTTCGATCTGCTCTACCTTGATGGCCTTGACCTGCGGCGCGTCACGCTTGAACAACGCAAGCAGTTGCTGAAAGACCGGATCAAAGTCGGCGAGGTTATTCAATTTTCCGACCACTACGCTGAGAAAGGTCTTGATCTTTTTAAAGCTGCAAAGCAGCGCGGACTGGAAGGCATCGTTGCCAAGAAGCGCACCAGTACCTACGAAGAGAGGCGCTCGCGCGATTGGCTTAAGATCAAAATCACGCAGCGTCAGGAGTGCGTCATTGGAGGCTACACCGATCCGGAGGGCAGTCGCGAATACTTTGGCGCGCTCGTGCTTGGCTTATATGATCCGCAAAAACGGCTGATTCACGTTGGGCAGGTGGGCACGGGGTTTGATGAGAAGATGCTCAAGGAAATGTTCGGTCGCCTGCAGCCGCTTAAGACGAAGCAGAATCCGTTTTATGGCGAGATTGGCGGACTGCGAAAGGTTCAGTTGGTGCATCCGGAGCTTGTTGCCGAAATCAAGTTTGCCGAGTGGACTCACGAAAGTGCCGAGGGAGGGATGAAGCTGCGTGCGCCGGTGTTTATGGGGCTCAGATTCGATAAATCGGCGGAAGAGTGANNTGTCATCCCGAGCGAAGCGAAGGACCTGCTGTCTCATGCGCCGCCGACAGAAAAGCAGATCCTTCGCTTTGCTCAGGATGACAATTCTGATTTTATGTCGAGATCTTGCGGGACACGACACCATGTACCTACGAAGGCTAAAACGCGCTGCCGCCGCCGCCGCCGAAGCCGCCTCCGGAAAAGCCTCCGCCACCGAAGCCGCCTCCCCCGCCGAAGCCCGATCCGCTGGAACTGGCTCGGGGGGCGGAAACGAAGACCTGGTGCATATCCGTCGCCATGCTGTGCATGGAACTGGAAAAGAAAAGTGGACTGAAGCCGACGTAGCCGTTCGGCGAAACGTACCAGCTGGGCGGATCTTTCACGATTCCGTCGAAGGCTTGCGCCCAGTGGTGCTCGACGCCCAGTGCCATCGCGTAGGGGAGAAATTTTTCGAAGGTGTCGGGCGGCATGCGCTTGATGCGGTCGGCGTCGACGCGGTTCATGAACTCCTGGAATCCGAGGACGGCGATTCTGGTGCGCGCGCCGGCCACAGTCTTCGCCGTCATCTGGCGCGCAAAGAGCCACCAGATCAAGGCGGAAACTAGCACGCTCCCGATCACGAGCGGAATGGAATAGAAGAGGTTCATCCAACCCATGACTTGCACGGTGACGACGAGAATCGCGATGGCGACGCCGGCGGCGATGCTGTAGCCATTGGCCGATTCCGGGTCGAGCGTGTAGATGCCTTTGTTCTTGAGCGCGGCCATGATGTCCTGACGCACTATAGGAATCGCAGTGTAGAAGCGATTCTTCAGGCTGGATAGGCGAGTTTCAGCGCCGCCCAGAAAAATGTTTCCCAGCATCACTCGTTCGTGCGGGGTAAGGTCGGCGCCCCACTGCTCGCGCGGTTTCAACAAGTGAAATAAATAATCTTTATGGTGAAAGACCAGGAAGGTGTCGACTTTCTCTTCGATCTTGATGTAGCCGCGCACGGCCAGATCGACGATGGTGCTGGTGATGTCGCGGGGATGGATGGTGTCGTCGAGTAAAGTCCCGGCCTCGGCGGGACAAATGCCCTTGGGCGGCTCGTACTGCGGGGCCACGGAGACGCCGGGATCGGGGTCGCGTCCCACGGAATACCAGAGGGCGAACATTACCGCCAGCGTCAACAGCGGCAGGAAGACGATGGGATTGCTGCCGAGAAACCAGCCTAACTTCGTGAGTGCTGACGGAGGTTTGAGTATTCCTTGCGGGATGTAAATGTCGATGGTGAGGCCGCCGCGCATGGAAAGCGGGCTGGTGGTTTCGAAAAGAGCGTCGGCGCCATTTACTGCGGCGGTCGCTTCGCTTTGCTTGGAACCGTAAGCGCCGGTGAAGGCTTGAGCGCGCAGACCTCCGGCGGCATTGTCGGGCAAAGTTACGAAGGCCGAGGCATGGTCGATGGGAACCGGCCAATCGTTGCCCGTTACGTTCCAGTAGAACTCGTCGTAACTATCGAAGAAGCGGACGCCATTGCGAACGGAGTAATCGATGTTGACGACGCGCGTGGTGTCGACCGCGCCGGGGATGTAGATTTTGAGATCGCGATAGTTCCCGGACTTGCTGGAATCGTACTTCAGCTTGTTCCCGTTTTCGTCGGTGACGCTCGTGACATCGACAAAGAGCGTGTAGTTGGTGCCCTCGGGTCCGGCATACTCAACCGGAATCGTGCGGTGAATGCCGTGCCACTCGCCGACGAACGCGAGGGTGATCTTTTCGCTGACCAGGGCAGTGCCATCCGGCGCGATGGAGATGGTGTCCTTGAAATCGGCAGCGCGCCAGTTGCGGGCTTGGGCGGAGACGGAGCCCGGTGTTAGTAGTAAAGCCAGAAGCAAAAGCAAAAGGCTCACCACAGAGGGCACAGAGGGGCACAGGGGAGAACCGGGAGCAGGCTTGCTCGACGGTTTGCGAGGGCACGATCGCTGGGGCAACATGTCTAGAACTTCACCG
>PMMJ01000199.1 GCA_003162255.1 Acidobacteriaceae bacterium
CGCAACATGCGCTCCATCGGCCTTGACCTGGAGCACTGGGTGAAACGCGGTCTGTTGCGCTTCTACGCGGCGCGGCCGGGCACCTTCGGTCTGGAAAGACATCTGGTCACGATCCACGACTTGATCATGAAGTTTAACCCGAACGTGGTGGTCATCGACTCGATCACGAGCTTCGCCTCGGCGGGTACACCTTCCGAAGTGAAGTCGATGGCGACTCGCCTGATTGATTTGTTCAAGTCTCGTCAGATTACCGCCATGTTCACCAGCCTCACTTCAGGAAATAGCACACCCGAGTTGAACGAAGTGGAAGTTTCGTCGCAAATGGACGCCTGGCTTTTGTTGCGCAATCTGGAATCGAACGGCGAGCGCAACCGCGGGTTGTATGTGCTTAAGTCGGTCGGCATGGCGCACTCCAACCAGATTCGTGAGTTTCTGCTGACCGACCATGGCGTGCAATTGCGCGACGTTTATGTGGGGCCATCCGGACTGCTTACGGGTTCCGCGCGAGTCGCACAAGAAGCCGTAGAGCAGGCGGAAGTATTACAGCGCGAACAGCAGGTGCAGCGAAAGAGTAGCGCATTGAAGCAAAAGCGCCAGCAACTGGAAGCGAAGATCGCCAGCATGCGCTCCGAATTCGCAATCGAGGAGCAGGGCTTGATGCTCGGGGCACACGAGATGGCATTGCAGGAAAAGCAGATCGTCGTGGACCGCGTGGAGATGGGCCACGCTCGTAAAGCCGACTTGGTCTCGGCAAACGGCAACGGCCGAGCATCAGGGAAAACGCTCCAACAGAAGGGGCAAAGGGAATGAGCCTGGCATGAATAAGACAAAAGAGAAAAGCGGTGAGCGAAAGCGAAAGGAGGCCCGCGTGGTCTGGAGCTTGCGTCTCTATATCGCGGGCGAGACCCCCCGATCAATCGCCGCTCTTGCCAACCTGCAGGAGATCTGCGATGAGCATCTGCCGGGCAGGTACCGCGTCGAAGTTGTGGATCTCCTGAGAAACCCACAACTGGCGGCGGGCGACCAGATCGTAGCCGTGCCCACCCTGGTGCGCAGATTGCCACCACCCCTGAAGCGGATCATTGGGGACTTGTCGAACTCGGAGCGGGTGATTGTCGGGCTCGATCTGCGTCCGGGGAAGGTTTCGCGATGAAAGCGCAGTCTCTTAAAAAGACCCTCGAGACTGCTGCAGCGTCGGCAACCCGCGGTAAGAACTATGTGCTTCGTCTCTACGTCGCGGGCGCTACTCCCACGTCCCGGCGCGCCATTCTGAACATAAACGCCATTTGCACGGAGCACCTGCAGGGGAAATACGATCTGGAGGTCATCGATATTTACCAGAAGCCGGCTTTGGCGAAGGACGAGCAGATTGTAGCCGTGCCCACTCTGATAAGACAGTTGCCCTTGCCTTTGCGGCGGATCATCGGCGACTTGTCGGACCGCAAGAAGGTGCTTTTCGGACTGAACTTGAAGCGCAGGGACGTAACTGCAGAACCGCACCCATGAAAAAAACCACAGGACGGGACGTGCACGCGGAACTGAAACGGGTGAAAAATCGCCTGGCTGAGTCGGAAGCGACGATGAAAGCCATCCGCAACGGCAATGTGGATGCCGTCGTGGTCGATGGGCCACTGGGCAACCGAATCTTTACGCTGCAGAGTCCGGAAGAGCCCTACCGCATTCTGGCCGAACGCATGAACGAGGGCGCAGCTACGCTCACCAAGGAAGGAACCATCCTCTTCTGTAACCCGCGATTGGCCGAAATGGTGGGGCTGCCGGCCGAACGGCTGCTGGGCTCCTCCTTTTTCTCCGTGCTGTGTCAAGGGGACCGACAGGCCTTCCCCGACTTGGTGCAGCAGGCGCTAGAAAAGGACAGGCGCACGGAGATGCATCTGCTGCGGAATGACAGCACAATGCTCCAAGTCCAGTTGTCCCTCAGTCCCATCCCGCTCGGGGAATCGGGGCAGGGAGTCTGCCTGATAGCTACCGACCTGAGCGACCGCAAGCGCTGCGAGGAAGCACGCGCGTGGCTGGCGGCTATGGTCGAGTCATCCGATGATGCCATTATCACTAAGACCGTGGAAGGGGTGATAACCACATGGAACCGCGGGGCGGAAAGGTTGTTCGGCTACTCGGCAGCAGAGGTCATAGGCAAGCCGATGCTAATGCTGTTTCCGCCCGAGTTCAGGAATGAAGAATCCGAGATACTGGCGCACATTGGCCACGGTGAGCCCGTGGACAATTTCGAAACCATTTGTCTGCGGAAGGATGGCAAGAGTGTCGATATTTCCGAGGTGATTTCGCTTATTAAAGACAGTTCTGGCGCAATCGTTGGCGCTTCCAACACTGCCCGCGACATCACTCAACAAAAGGCGGCCGAGCGGGAAATCCGTGAACTCAACCAGGAACTCGAAGGACGCGTGCAACAGCGTACGGCCGAACTGCAGGAGAGCGAGAAGCACGTCCGCCGAAAACTGGACAGTATTCTCTCTCCCGAAGGCGATCTCGGGCATCTGGAACTAGCCGATATCCTCGACATCCCATCAGTACAGTCCTTGGTGGATGACTTCTATAAGCTGACCCGGATTCCGATGTTCATTCTCGACCTCAAGGGCAAACCCTTGATCAGTGCAGGTTGGCAAGAAGTCTGTACGAAGTTTCATCGGGCTAACCCCGAAACCTGCAAAAACTGCTCGGAAAGCGATCGAGAGCTCACTACCGGCGTTCCGCCGGGCGAGTTCAAGCTCTACAAGTGCAAGAACAATATGTGGGATGTGGTGACGCCCATTATGGTGGGGGAGCAACACGTCGGCAATGTACTTTCCGGTCAGTTCTTCTTCGCGGATGAATCAATCGACTATGAGTTGTTTCGATCACAGGCCAGGAAATATGGGTTTGACGAGCAGGAATATCTAGCCTCGCTGAATCGCGTGCCTCGGCTGAGCCGGGAAAGTGTAGAGACCAGTGTGAGGTTTTTCATCAAGCTGGCGCAGTTGCTTTCTCAGCTCAGTTATAGCGGCATCAAGCTGGCGCGGTCGATGACAGAAACCCGGCGTGTCAACAGCCAACTGATGGCCAGCGTAAAGGAATTGGAGGCATTCACCTACTCCGTCTCCCATGACCTGCGAGCACCCCTGCGGCACCTGGACGGGTTCCTGACGTTGCTCTCGAAGAGAAGTTATTCCAGCTTAGACGCCACGGCAAAGCATTACGTAGACAGCGCGCACGAAGCGTCCCAACGCATGGGAACGTTGATCGATGAGCTCTTACAGTTTTCCCGGCTCGGACACAGCGACATGCGCAAGATTCCCGTAAATCTGAACGAACTTGTCGAAGAGGTCAAGCGCGAACTGGAGCCGGAAATTTGCAATCGTACGATTCACTGGCATGTAGAACAGCTGCCCGTAGTGATCGCGGACCAAGGCATGTTGCGGCAAGTGATCGGGAACCTGCTGGGGAACTCGCTGAAATTTACTCGACAACGCGACGTAGCGGAAATCGTTATTGGAAGTGCCTTTGAAGCAAACGGCGAGCTTGTAATTTTTGTACGAGACAACGGCGCGGGCTTCGATATGCAGTACTACAACAAGCTCTTCCAGGTCTTTCAACGACTCCATAGCGAAGATGAATTCGAGGGAACGGGGATCGGTCTTGCCAATGTTCGGCGCATGGTGGAGCGGCAAGGTGGCCGGGTATGGGCAGAAGGAACTGTGGGAGCAGGTGCGACTTTCTATTTTTCCTTACCGTCTGGCGGCAATGTTACGGGAGAACAAAATGAATACGTTGAAGCCCATCTTACTGATTGAAGATTGCTCGAAGGATGTCGAGCTGACCCTCGCTGCCCTTGAAGACTGCCATGTGGCCAATCAGGTGATCGTGCTGCGTGATGGCAACGAGGCCATTCAGTATCTTCGGAAACATGCAGGCATTGGCGGCGACTGCTCTCCCGCCGTGATCCTGCTGGACATTAAGATGCCGAAACTTAGCGGCATTGAGGTATTGCGCGCCATCAAGGCAGAACCCCAACTGAAGGGCTTGCCGGTTGTGATGCTCACGTCATCATGCGAAGGCCCCGATATTGCTCAATGCTATCAGCTTGGTGCGAATGCATACGTGGTGAAGCCGGTGGAATGCGCAAAGTTTTTTGAGATGGTCAAGGATGTGGGGAGATTCTGGGCGGTAGTCAACCAGCTACCGGAACGAAAGAAGATTGAGGAGGACAGCCGTGAAGCTTCTGCATCAGGACGAGCCTGAGAGCCCGAACAGGACCGTTCGCATCCTTCACCTCGAAGACAATCGGCTGGACCAGGAACTCGTAGAGGCATTGCTCAAAGAGTCCGGCATTGACTGCGAGATCACCACTGTTCAGACACGGATCGAGTTCGTCCAGGGCATTCAGAAGGATACGTGCGATTTGATCCTTGCCGATTATTCGCTGCCGAGCTTCGACGGGTTCGCGGCGCTGACAATTGCGCACCAACTGTGCCCAGATACCCCATTCATCTTCGTCAGTGGCGTCATGGGGGAAGACATTGCGGTCGAAACCCTTAAGAGAGGAGCCACGGACTATGTTCTGAAGCGGAAAATGGAACGCCTTGACCCAGCCGTGCGACGCGCCCTGGGCGAAAGTGTGGAGAGAAGACGGCGCCGAAGAGCTGAAGCTGAACTAACACAAAGCGAGGAGCAGCTCCGCCTTCTTGTCGATGCGGTCCAAGATTACGCTCTCTACATGGTCAATATGGCTGGCATCGTGGTTAGCTGGAATTCCGGCGCAGCTCGTATTCTGGGATACTCCGAACAGGAGATAGTTGGTTTGTCGTTTTCTCGTTTTTTCTGCGGAGATGATCGGCAGGAAGCAAGAATTGAGCGCCTATTGAACGTTGCCGAGAGGACAGGCCGCACAGAAGAAGAAGTCTGGAATATACGTAAAGACGGTACTCGCTTTTGGGCAAGCCTCGTTCTCAGGCCCCTCGCTAGCGAAAAAGGAAAGACACAAGGATTCGCCATACTTACCCGGGATATCAGCGAGCAGCAGACCGCAACGAAGGAACTAGAGGAGAGTCGCCAAGAACGCGCGAGGCTGCAGGACCGCTTCTTGTCGCACATCTCGCACGAACTGAGAACGCCTCTCACCACAATTGTCGATTTCACGTCCATCCTTTTGGAGGGTTTGGCTGGAGCAATCACTCAGGAGCAGAAGCAATACTTAGATCTCATCTCCCGGGCTTCCAACCAGCTGGGAGCCATGGTAAACGGCCTTCTCGACCTTACGCGCTCGGAGTGGAAGCGTTTGCCCGTGGACCTTGCATGTGTCGGGTTAGAAGAAATCGTCTTGAACACTTGCAAATCTTTATCGCTTAAGGCCAAAACAAAACATATCCAGTTAGAATCGTGGATACCAGCGAAGCTCCCCTTGGTCTACGCCGACCCCGCGCGTGTCGTGGAGATCCTCACTAACCTCTGTGACAATGCCATCAAGTACATCCCCGCGGGGAAGAAAATTAACGTCGAATGCGTCACCTTCGACAACGACCCGGATTTCGTTCAAGTTTGCGTTCGGGACGATGGACCGGGAATCGCCCCGGAACAACGCAGGCGAATATTCGAGCGATTCTACCGTGCTGCGGAAGCTTCAGCTGACCATCCGGGTGGACTGGGACTGGGCCTTTATATCACTCGAGAACTTGTGAAAGCGCATGGTGGCGACCTTGCGTTGACGGGCAAGATCGGTCAAGGCAGCGCTTTCACGTTCACGCTGCCGACATTCTCGCTTGCACGCATTTTGTTGCCGCTCATGTCGCCGCGCAATCTGGCAACGGGTTCAGTGGCACTGATTACTCTGAAGATACCGGAGAAGCCGAACTGTCCCGCCCTTGACTTTGGACGGTACATGAAAGACCTCCGCGTAGCCGTGAAGAGTTGTACATACGAAACGTCAGATCTTGTTCTGCCCGCCATGCACGTAAAAGGACTGGAGTGCATGGTGCATGTCGTCGCTTTTACCGATGATGAAGGCGTCAGGGCGATTATCAAACGAATTCAAGACCATCTGTTGACCTGCGTCGAGTGGCAGCCTCTGGAAGGCGGATTTGAGCTCAACGGCCGGGTTCTCGCCTTGTCAACAGAGCACATGAAGCAGGCGGACGACGCCGCTCGGAGTATCGCCGATGAACTATCGACATGGATTGGACTTACAACTGACACCGGAGGAAACCATGAGTCAAGACAAGAACAAAGTGCTGGTAATTGAGGACAACAAGGAGCACATGATGGCAATCAGCATCAAGCTTAAGGCGCACAACTATGACGTTGTGTGGGCCGGAGATGGAGTAACCGCGATGACCGTGGCGACCCGTGAAAAACCCGACGCAATTCTGCTGGACCTTGGCTTGCCCGGAGGCGATGGCTTTGTCGTACTCGAAAGGCTTAGGTCTCTCGGTTCCACGATTGGAATACCCGTCATCGTTGTCAGTGCACGAGAGCCGATGTCTAATCGACCACTGGCGATCCAAGCAGGTGCCAGTGCATTTCTTCAGAAGCCGGTGAAGACCGACGAACTGCTAAGTGCGCTACAAAGGGCACTGATGGGGGGAACGACCTGTTAGCCACCGAGCAAGGATACTGCCTGAGCAGTCGTAATTTCTTAAGTATTGCAGTTGGCGCAGACGCGTCCTGCATTGTGAGGTTTAAGATGCACGCGAAGATTCTGATTGTAGAAGATAATCCGGATGCGCGATTGGCGCTTACTATTCGGCTGCAAAACAGCGGCTTTGCCGTCCTGGAGGCGCACAATATTGCAACTGCGACAAGCCTCGTTTTTTCCGCATCCCCCGATGTCATCGTGCTAGATCTGGGTCTTCCCGATGGTGATGGCTATACGTTCATGCAAAAGCTGAAATCGTCACCGGCAACCTCGTCTATACCTGTGATCGTTCTCACCGCAAGAGATCCGCACGAAAACCAGGAGTGCTCGTACGAAGGCGGCGCTTTCGACTTCTTTCAGAAACCGGTGCATTATAAGTGGCTGTTGACATCCATAGAACAGGCTCTGAACCAGCCGATGTCAAAGAATCGCTAGGCGGTTGGGATGGCTGATTGCTGCTAACAGCGCGGGGGACTGGAGTTGTGATCGCCGGGACGCTGAATAACGCGGGATTAGCTGCCGCACGATTGGAAGGCGGAGGAACATCGCTGGGATGCGCGCCATTGACTTAGACCCTCAGGGCTGATCATCGCTTTTGCGTCACTGACGCTCAGCCTCCCTGTACGGTGACCTGAGCGGTGGCAAGGCTCCGTACAAAGATGTTCCCCGTCCACCAGACGGTGCAGTTTCTTATCGAGCATGTCTATCGAGGAATGTGCCGACACTTGTCAGGAATCGC
>PMMJ01000355.1 GCA_003162255.1 Acidobacteriaceae bacterium
GGGATTTTGAGTGTAATCGGGATTTATCCGTAACAGGGTACGTCTGAGATCAATCCTCGGTTCTAATGATCCGCTTCTTCTTTGGCGACTCAATTTTTGGTTCAGCGTTCGTCCCCAGATTTTTTTGAGCCCCTAGGTTTTTCTCCAGATAGCTAGCGATTCGGTCCCTGTTCCCATCTAGGCTGGAGAATACCTTTTCCACTACATCGCTAAAGCGAGCAACCGCCTTACGTGGGACTGATTCCTGATCTTCAAAAATACCGAGTGACTGGAACGGAACCCCCCACTTCTCAAACATCAGCAAGCTGATCGTGGCGATATTCACTTTATCTTCAGCGGGCAGTGCGTAGACGTAGAGGGGACGCTTCATGCTATTTACTCGGCAATCAACTAGGTATCTTCCGGCTGGATCGTTCTTCTCATCTTTCCAGTCAAATTCGAGTCTGTTTTCTGGCACCTGACTCTTCATAAAGGCCCTAAAATCTTCCATGAAGGAAGAGCGACGGTTTAGGAAAATCTATGGCTTGAAAACCAAATATTTCTCTGATTTCTGCCGTACCTTGAGCCGTAAACACGTCTTGGATGATGCTGGGGAAGCCGATGAAGTCGCTCGTCATATCTTTGCGGAATTTCTTTTCTCTGGGTCGTCCTTCAGGAGTTGGCGGGAACAAAATGCAGTGTTCATCGGTGAGTTTCTGCATTTTGTCCTTTCCGTATCGCCATCCAGTATCCGGCGACGGCCTAAACCGGTTGCCCGTGGAAGGATCGACAATCTCATAGTGTAAGTTCGGGCGCTGATCAGCTGTAGCCAAGCCCAGCATACTCCGGCTCATCCATAGCCCCCTGGGGTCGTCATCAGGATTGTCGAACTTTGTCTCATCTCGTTCGCTGCCGCGGAAGCGAAACTCGTCAGAGCGAACGTATACCAATATGTATTCGTGGTCGGTAGAAATGCCCGTGTTTGCCCTTGCATCCGGGTATTGGCGACTCTTCCAGACCAACTGGGCAATGAAATTTTCCTCGCCGAAAGTTTCATTCATTATCATTCGAAGATGGTGCACTTCATGATCGTCAATGCTGATACAAATGACCCCGTCCTCACGCAGCAACTGCCGCGCAAGAAACAGTCTCGGATACATCATCGAGAGCCATGCCGAGTGATACCGCCCGCTGGTCTCCGGGTTGCTGGTTAGGAGATTGCCCTCTGCGTCCACTTGGCCGGTAATCTGCAAATAGGTCTTGAGCGGGTCTGCGTAATTGTCGGGATAGACGAAATCTTGCCCGGTGTTATACGGCGGATCAATGTAGATCAGTTTGACGCGCCCGAAATAGGACTTGAAAAGCAGCTTGAGAACTTCGAGATTATCGCCCTCAATGAAAGCGTTACCGGTACTTTCAAAGTTAACCGACTCCTCCGGACATGGAACCAGCGTTGCCCGGCTGGGGGTCTGTAACAAACTGACCGCATCGTCCTTGCCCGCCCAGCTAAAGTGAAAGCGTCCTGGACCGGATTCGGCAGCGGCGCCAAGCATGACCTTCAACTTATCGAAGTCAATTTTGCCCTCAACAAACACCTCAGGGAACACTTCCCGAAGTCTAGTGACTTGGATCTCCAAAACATCGCCCGAAGATGATGCCACGTGGTCTCTCTTTACTGCTTGCCGCTGCTCAGTCATCAATTTTCAGCCTTTTTCTCCAGACGCGTGTTCATCACTAGCAGGGAATCTCCTGTGATTCCGTCGCTTCTTTTTTCGTGGTATCTGAGAGATGCCAACCCGTTGCCCGATAGAGTTGCCAGTGGCAACATCGGATTTTACCTTGCAGTACGCAATGAATACCACACGATTTCCTGGGCGCTGGTGAATCTACAGAGGCACTGTACTTCCTCGCAGGAGTAGCGTAACTCATTCTCAGGTGCCGAGGAAAAAACAACAACGACGATTGCCCGCTACTCAAGCGGAATACCAGCAATTTGCAGAGCAGTTTATTGATGCCGTTCTCGACCCCGTGCGCCCATGGTTGGTCGAATATCTCTTAAAACGCGAGTTCCCTCCTGTTCCGAGTGAAGACGACATCGCATCGGGACGACTCGCAATCAAAATTCACGAGGCAATAAGTTTAGACAAGCTCGGCCCCTGGTGGCTTTTCGAAGCTCTTCGACAAGGCAACAGAAAAGAACTAGTACCGTGGGCAAAACGAGAGGCCATGGACCGGAGACTTACGAAAGATGAAATGACGCGGCAACTCGATTCTACGAAGTCTGAAACACTGAAACGGTCATTGAAGGGCTTTCGTGCTACCTTTCGGTTCCGTCGTGGACCTAAACCCCAAATTCACCGAGATGACTACGTAATACTTTTGGCTACGGCTGAATTTCTTCGTCCGGCCATTTCAAAACTCCTTGCCGAGCGAGACAGTACAACTCGTACTCTTCGAGAAATCCTGACGTACTTACAAAAGGATCATCCCGAAGCCTGCAAATTCCTGATGCGCCACGAAATGACGCTGGAAACGTGCCTAGCTGATCCGAAGTTACTCAGACGTGCGCGCCGTAGGCCCGCTGCTCGTGCTCGCGTGATAGCAAATGCCATGGCAGGGTGTGAGTACGGTCTCGCCTTCAGCACTTCAATAGAACGAGTCCGCGAGGCGAAATTACGACTGAAATACCCCTCCTAGGTTCTGACAACGATTTAAATCACTTGTGTAAAAACTCCTCCCTTTCTGCAACACATTAAGAACTCTTTCGACAACTTGACTGTTTACGCATTCTTAGTGTGTTGCTTCTGCGCGTCTGGAATTTTTGAGCGATTCGTCGTAAGCGAATCATGCCCGTCAACAGCCTCAGAAGGGACGAGTGCAAAAAAGGGAGGTACAAACTCATGGCGTTCCGCAAGTTAACTCTTAAGCAGCAGCTCAAGGGTGTCAATGCGGCTCTAAATAGTCCCCGTATACCAAAGCAGTTGAAAGCGGGGTTAAAGAAGCGAGCTAAGCAACTGCGCAAGCAGATCGACAAGAAAAGTACTTTGTGGTCGCGGGTATTTGAAGACTAGTCATGCGACCGAAACTCACAGCGCTTCGATCTGCGACGGTGACAGCGGAGAAGCTGTGCTTAACGGGGAAGCGGAATGCGGTCGGAAACAAATCCGGGTCAACGGTTGCCAACTCCGTTCCGGTGCTGAGACGGCCAACAAGTCCACCGACAGCCGGCCGAAAACCGGCGGCTTCCCCTCCATCTACTTCTGGGGTCGGGGTTGATGTTGACCTTGATCTTGCCGTTGATCTTGATCTTGATGTTGCTCTTGATTTTGAGGCTAGTCGCTCTTCTCAGCTTAAAAATTGGGGTGTTGGGGTTGATTTTGCTCTTGGGGTTGGTTCCCACAGCAACTCAAGCACTGCTCTCTCAACGTGCCCGCCACCGTTGCTCAGCGATTCAGACATCAGCGAGCTGCGCTCATTCTTCGAGCTGCTCGATCAATGGGATCGTCGGAGAGTCGAATGAGACCAAAATCGAAATCATGCGATTTCTGTCATCGGCTTGCAGACTGTTCTCTAGTGTTAGTCATCTCCACTCTCGGCGTCAGCCCGCGAATTCAGCAGTGCTCAGAGTCAATTTCGCTCTGTAAACGCTGTATACAGCAGTTGTGCGACAGCGATGTAGCTCAGAGCACATCGAAACTGCGCGAAGTGCTCAAGAACGCGTATACAGCGATAAAACGCGCTTTTAGCGAGCGTAGTCAAGACACATCAGCGAGCAGAGACTAGATGCGCGCGCTCGTGTATACGCTCGACGCGCAGAGTTGCAAGCACTGTCTAATAGCTTGCAACTTGCGTACCGGGTACGCAGACGCAGAAAGAGTAGCGTCGCGATGATCGACAAGCTCGAAGTGCGCGTCCCCGAGAGCATATCGTTCACGAACGAATTTAAATATGTTTTCGCGGGTATCAAGCTCAATCCCGCACGTCACTACGGGCGTGCACCTTTGAAGGTTGACCGAAGCCGCCGTTACCTCGCACGGCACTTGCACTCGGCCCAAGAGTGCTCGACAATTCCATTCGTATGACGTTCGAACTCGTTCGCTACGACGCCGCTCGAAAAGCGATTGCTGCCGCCCACCGCGTGGATGAGGTGAAGCATATCCGCGACAAAGCAGAAGCCGTCCGCGTCTACGCCAAGCAAGCGGGCGATTTCGAACTTCAGAATAAGGCAGCCGAGATCAGGCTGTTCGCCGAACGGCGAGCGGGTCAACTCCTCGCGGACATGACGAAGCATCCGGGCACGCGAGGCGAGGGGCGACCACGCAAGGACGGAACCAAATTTAGGCGGTCAAACAACGCGACCGCCTATCCACCCAAGCTGGACGACATCGGTGTCACCAAAGATCAATCCTCGAAATGGCAACGACTCGCAATGCTCGTTGACGATGCGACATTTGAGAAGGCGCTCGTTCAAGCGCGTGAGAAAGACGGAGAACTGACCACAGCGGCTCTCCTCCGCGAGATCAGGGAGATCGTCACGCCAGCCGAAGTGCTGACAGAACCCGACATCAATGTGATTGCATCAGAATTGATTCGCGATGTCGAGTCAGCAAGCAGGAAAGAAAAACTGAAAACAGTAATTCGACTCCGAAAGCGATTGAACCCCACAATCGGGAAGAAGCTCATTTTGGCATTGAAGAATTCGGTGACGGATGCAGCGGATTGTGAAGCGCAACTTTCGAAAGACTTCAAGGATTTCCCGACCAACGGCAAAGCATTCCAGCGTGTGATCCGTGAGCGAATGGCAGAACAGGATGACCCGCTGCTCAGTGAAAAGAAGGCGCTCGCCAGTGATTTCAAGAATGCCAGCGTGCGAGAGATTTCTCTAGCGGACGCTAGGAACGTCATTGTCGCTCAGGAGTGGCTGGGAACCCTCGGCAGTCCTGAACATGCCTTTGGATTGTTCTTCGGCAGCCATATCGCAGGGGTCGTTTGCTTTGGAAGCACGGCAGGAACGAATGTCAGAGCTTCTGTCTGCGGCTCAGAGCACGCTGACAAGGTAATTTCCCTTACGAGAGGCTGCTGCCTGCACTGGAGCCACCCGCATAGCGGGTCTTTCTTAGTCAGCGCAGCATGTCGCGAAATGACGAAGAAGGGTTTCCATGTGATCGTTGCCTATGTTGACCCTGAAGCTGGGGAACGAGGCGTAATTCTGCGAGCCTGCAACTTCTTATATTGTGGAGCGACAAGCCCAACTGAGAAATTCAGAAGGCCGGATGGTAAGGTCTACGATGCGCGAAACGTCCATCTTCTGACACGTGATCGCCGCTTCGGGATGTTGCGGTATAAGCGAACTCGCGCAGAGCAGAAGAGACTGCTACTCGAACAGGGCTGTGAGTTCTTCAACGGTACGGGAAGCAAGCATCGCTTCGTGGCGATATTTGGGGATCGACGGATAAAGCGAATGCTCCGTCGCGCCCTCCGATGGGAAGTGATGCCGTTTCCCAAGCATAAGCAGGTTTGCGAGACAACTTCAGCGGGTCTTGATTACACGCTCGGGGAAATTCCCAACTCGGGGCCTGATGCAGTCCACGTCGTGTAATTTCCTGCCATTCGGGACCGTGCACCTTTGAGCCACGAACAATGCGCTTAACTGCAAGCCCCGCACCAAGACAATCGTTATCGGTTCCCGAATTTGNNAATTTCAGAAGCAACCCGCGATTTCCGCATCAATACTGCAATTTTCGATAGGCTCTGCTACAAAGCTTACCCACCCAGATTCAGGAATCGAAATAGCGCACGCGAAGGTATTCGGCGTAGTCGGTGCCCCTGACGAGTGGTACAAGGCGTGAGATGATGGCAGATGGTGTGGGCGTTTCACATTGGGCGGCAGCGGCAACAATCACGAGTTCTCGGGATACGTCCTCTTCAGCTTGAGGAGGGTCGGTCGGAGCGAATAGTAATCCCTTAGGTCTGACACAAACGCCGCCTCAGCAATCGCCTGAAGGAAGCTCGTTCCATGTTCGTCTGACCGAGTGCGTCTTGCGAGTGTCCTTCCCGCACACCGTAACGTGGATCTGGTTCTGCGTTACGGTGTTTTGAGTGGCGAGGCAGGCGGGGCAGGTCGGATCGGGCTGCTGTTTGTGCTCCCCTCGCAGATGGGCTTGACCCAGCGGCAACCAGATATTCGACCTAGCGGCATAGAACGCTTTCGCAGCGGCGACACGGGCCTTCTCAATCCGATCACGGTAGGCGTGCTGCTTTGCGGCGGGGTTCTTATGGAGTTTGTGGCTCATTCGCTGTCCTCCGAGCAAGCCACATCCGCATCGACTTCGGTTTTCTCTTCGGGGGTCAGACGGTCATATTCTGGCTTGCGGTACTCCTCAATTCCAAAATGTTTGAGCAACACATCGAGCCGATCCTCTAGCTGCGTTACTGTTGACTTCGTGCGGCACTTTCCACACGTCGCCTTCGTTGGGTCACTCGCCATCAACACTTCGTCTTCAAACTTGCCGCACGCCGTCACACCAGCTACGTGCTTCCCACTGGTACTAGGGTTGTGAGTCTTGCGGCGTGGGACTGGCGGTGTGACCCTTGGATTTTCGGCATAATACTTGTCGATTCCCGCACACTGACACTTCTTGTAGCCGCAACTGTGGCAAGCGGTCGTACTTCCTTCCATGTCCGCTTTGCGGGCACGAGCCGCATGAAGCATGTCCCAACCTTTGTTGCCCTCGGTCTCGGGCGCAGGCTTGCCGCCCGCAGCGATGTGCGCCCGAAACTCGGCACATGTCATGCCGAGTTTCTTCGCCTCACGGTACTCCGCTTGCTTGGCGGCTTTCGATTTGTAGATTTTTGGATTCATTTAGAAGTCCGTTACCTCTTCGAATAGTTGCTCCCGCTTCGCACGCCGCACCAACGCACGGTCTTTGGCATCTGGGATTGCGGCGATGACTTTTTCCGTCACCAGCGGGTTAAGAATGGTGAGCACCCGATGCATGAGCTTCGTCTCGCTCGTGTCGAATGCCCGTACCTGCCCACCAGCCTTGATTGTGTAGTGCATCGCTTACCTCCGAGCTATATATACCCAGCCCAACCCGATTTCGGTTAGGAATGCAGGGCGTCCCCGAAAATATTTCCGCACATTCGAGTGACAAAGTTTGTCACTCGGTTCCATGCGTAGGCGGGCCGCTGGTTTTAGTGCCTTTTGTTTGAAGAGCGTGCGGTGTCCACGGGCACCTACCCTCGGTTGAGGGCCGCTTCAAGGTAAGAAGGGAAAGCTTGCCTTACTACATCCCCGCTACTAACTATTAAGTTAACACAGGTCAAAAGCCTTGTCACTAGGCTTGTTTGGGGCGATGGTAAGAGCCGACAACATATCCGCCCTCCATCGGTCTGATGGCCTGAGGCTCCACGGTGGACCCCACTTTTTTCCGCGAAAAAACCAGAAAATTAGCAGTCAAGTTCTCTGAAATCTGGGTATTGAATAGTAAGCGGCCTTTCGGAATTCGGCCCGCGTGCACGGTTTCGTTCGCCTCAGATTCTCGTCATCCAACTTCGCGGTTGTAGGACTAAGACTGGTATGAGAAAACCGACCACATTCTCGAAGGACAAGTCGTTTGGAACAGTGCCTCCAAATTTGCGGTTCGATACCCACACCCAGCGTGGGTGTCCTCCTTTCCGCCGTGCCTTTCGCCGCCTACGCGGGGGTCTGCCCCCAAGGACGCCCGGTCCTGATTCCAGTCGGCAGACCGCAATCCAAGCTGTTGCAATTCCCTTTCAGTGATATTAAGGTCGTTCCCGCGACACCAGTTAAGCGGAGAGGAAAGCACATGTCCCGCAGAACTGGTCAGGATGGACACATTGAAAGGAGTGGAAACTGGTGGGTTGTTCGCTGGTGGCAGGATGTAGCGGGTCAGTATAAGCGGAGCCACAAGCGAGCGAGGATTTGTCCGATTTCGGGAGTCGGAAGGCTTTCGAAATCGGAGCGTAAACGGCGTGCCCGTGAAATCATCCGCGAAAGCGGAGCGGACTCGGTTGAATACTTCAACACAGTCGTACAGCAACCGAAGAACGGCGGTGTCACGTTCAAGGATCAGTCATCGGTCTGGCTTGAACGTCTCCGCGCACGCAAACGTAAACCTGTCGGAAAGGGAACAGTTGATGAGTGGGAGCGCATCCTGAACAACTGGATAAATCCTCACATCGGAGACTGCCCCGTTTCCAACGTTAACAACGGACTTCTGAGGAAACTGGTGGCGCAAATGGTTGAGAAGAGATTGTCGGCGAAGACCATCGAGAACTATATCCAAGTTCCCAAAATGGTCGTCGCGTCAGTCAGGGATGATGACGGCAATCAAATCCATCCACGCAAGTGGAACCACGAGTTCATGGACATTCCACTGGTCGAGAAGTCGAAACAGAACACGCCGAGCTTCTCGGCGGCGGTGATGACAGGCTTGGCGAGGTATAAGAGGCCGAAAGAACGTATGCTGTTCGTCCTTTGTGGCGCGGCTGGCCTTAGAATCGGCGAGGCGCTCGGCATCGAAATCAACAAGCACATTTCGTCTGATTTCCTGACTATCAGCGTCAGGCAGAAGGTGCGTCATTGCAAGGTGGAAGAACGATTAAAGACGCCTGCCGCCTCGCGAGATGTTGACCTCCATTCCGCGATTGCCATTTTGCTGAAGGATTTCGTCGGGGAACGCAAGTCTGGTTTCCTGTTCGCTTCACGGAACGGCAAGCCACTAGCGTCATCGAACGTGATCCGTCGCCATCTGCACCCTGCTCTCAAGGAACTCAACTACGTTAATCCCCACACTGGAACGCCCAAGGCTGGGAACCATGCCTTTCGGCGTTTTCGGAACACATATCTAAAGAATTACACCGATTGCCCCAAAGGACTGTACGACTACTGGTTGGGACACGCGGGAAAAGATATGAGCGACCTCTACGACAAGATCAGGGAGGACGTTCCGTTTCGCAAGATGTGGGCGGAAAAAAGCGGATTCGGCTTCGAATTGCCCTCAGTTGTACCGAATGTACCGAAAAAAGAGGATCAATCGGAAGCCGCTAAAGCTGCGTAACCGACTGAATGGGCGAGAGAAAGATTGGTCGGGGAGAGAGGATTTGNNTACCAGGCTGAGCCACTCCCCGACTGACGGAATGCATGACGGCCACAACGAGAACAACGTGGCGACTCGAACTCACACAGTATACCATCCTGGGGTTTGGCGATTGGCTCGCGGGCTCTATATGTTCTGTCCCGAATATGCCGTCGTTTCCGGCGATGCTTTTGCAGGCGCTGGGTCAGGGAGCATCGAGGTTCTGACGCCGCCATGCTGTGGCGTTCCTTTGGACCATTGCAGCGCTAATTGATAGTGAAGAGATCGTTTCGCTGACGAGCCGCCCTGTCTTGCCTGCCGACAGGCGCAAGAAGGCTGCTACAATCTTGATCATCGACTTCTTTTTGTCGTTATTAAAACGTTTCTATGCTGGCTTTTACTGCTGGAAGGCTCTTGACTCCGACCGACTCCGTTGAGCATCCTCTCGTGCTCGTCGATCAGGGACGCGTGTTCGAAATCTCTGCTCGTGGCAGCCGGCAGGTTCCTGCCGGAATTGCTGCGTCGGACTTCGGCGACGCCGTGATGGCGCCGGGTTACATTGATCTTCACATTCACGGCAGCGCCGGATATGACGTCATGGATGAGACCGCCGATGCGCTGCCGGCGATCGAACACCTGCTAGCNNTCCCAACTACATTAACCGCTCCGATGGATGCGACTTTGCGTGCCCTGGAGCGGCTGGCGGACGCGATCGAGAAGCGCGAGTGCGAAAATAACAATAATAATAATAATGAGGATGGCAAGCGGCGAGCCCTCCCACTGGGAATCCATCTTGAGGGGCCATTCATCAGCCCCGCGCGGCGCGGGGTGCACCCGCCGGAAAATCTGTTGGCTCCGACTCTGACCACGTTCGAGCGCTTCTGGCAGGCGGCGCGCGGCCGCATTCGCATGATGACCATTGCTCCCGAATTGGAGGGCGCGCCCGAGGTCATTGCCGAAGCGGCGCGGCGCGGGGTTTGCCTAAGCATGGGACATTCCGACGCCGATTTTGCGGCTGCCGAACGCGGAATCGCGGCGGGAGCGCGGCACGCCACGCATACCTTCAATGCCATGCGTCCGCTGAGTCATAACACGTTAGACAATCGCAGTCCCGGTATTTTGGGGGCGGTGCTTACGGATCATCGCGTGAGCGCGGACATCATCGCCGACGGCGTTCATCTCGATCCCGTCATCGTGAAGCTTTTTGCGAAGGCCAAAGGCCCGGAGCAAACCGTGCTCATCACGGACGCTACGTCCGCGGCCGGCATGCCAGATGGCCGCTATCGCCTGGGGTCTCTCGAAGTAGATGTTCGAGATGGCAAGTGCATGATGGACGGCAAGCTGGCCGGAAGCGTTTTGACCATGGATCGTGCCGTACGCAATCTGGCGCGTTTCGCGGAATGGGATTTGCCACAGGCGGTGGCGGCTGCCAGCCGAAATCCTGCGCGCGCCGCGCGGATCGCGAATAAGGGTGTTCTCGCGGCGGGCGCCGACGCGGACTTCGTGGTCCTGAGCCCGGAAGGCGAAGTGCTGCGGACTTTTGTCGGCGGCTTGGAATGCTCCAGGTGCTAGAACTGGTCTCATGAACGGCTTTGGGTAGGGCACGGC
>PMMJ01000442.1 GCA_003162255.1 Acidobacteriaceae bacterium
CATGGAATTGCTTGGCAGCAACAAGCAGGAGGTCTTACCGTCGGTCCGATCCGGGAAGTCGCCGGCTCGGTCCGTGTTGTACGCATCGACGGAGAGCTCCGATTAGGTGTTGTGGAAAGAAAAACCGTTCTTAAGTGGAAGACGCTACCAGACTCGGCCGAAGAAGACTGAATAGGACTGCAGCTTTCCGTTCACGTTCGGACGATAGTTCGGCGAATTCCAGATCGTGTTATCGGTGTAGCTCCCGTAGTTGAAACGGAGACCACCATCGAATCCAGCGCGAAGGTGGTAATTGCCCGTGGCTCCCACAAGGGTCTGCGGCACGTTGACCTGGGAGACCGGTCCTGCGCCTGTGCCGAGAGCTCCGGCAAAAGCCGCGGCAAAAGCAGCTTCGGAGGGGTAGCCAGCAACGGAGACGGCTCCTGGGAAGTTGGGATAATCCGCCGGATTCATGTCGGGGCGCCACCCACTGTGGGCCAGTGATCGCGCAAGGTTTAGATTGAAAGCCTCGCTTGCAAAGGGGATGCCACACGGATACGAAGTGGGCTATGGCTCTTTTACGATCAATGGCCTGATGCTGCACCACGGGGAGCGAATCCGCGTGAAGCAGGGCGAACGAGTCCTGTTCCATGTTCTGAATGGAAGCGCGACCGAAATTCGGAGCCTTGCCCTACCGGGTCATTCCTTCCATGTCCTGGCGCTGGACGGAAATCCTGTGCCCAACCCAGCAACGGTTCCGGTCCTCTGGATTGGTACTGCGGAGCGCGTTTCTGCCATCGTTGAAATGAAACACCCGGGCGTCTGGATCATGGGCGACCTAGCAGATGATGATCGGCACCACGGCATGGGAGTCATCGTCGAATACGCTGGTGCCAAGGGCAAGGGACAATGGATTGCACCCCCGCCACACCGTTGGAACTACGCACTTTTCGGGAAGGCCGGTGGGAGTGCCGAGCCACCGGACGAGACCTTCGAGATGATCTTTGTGAAGGACAACGCCGCCGAAGAAGGTTTTAACCGATGGACGATCAACGGAGTGGCCTATCCGATGAGCAACGAAATGGTTCCAGCCTCGTTTCACTTGAAGGAAGGCAAGCGGTATCGAATCCACATGCGCAATGCCAGTGACGATATCCATCCCATCCATCTTCACCGGCATAGCTTGGAGCTCACGGAGTTGGCGGGCAAGCCGACATTCGGAATCCTGAAAGACGTGGTCATGCTGGGCGGCTACCAGGAAGCCGAAATCGACTTCGTTGCCGACAATCCAGGGCTGATGCTATTCCATTGCCATCAGCAACTGCACGTGGATTTCGGTTTCATGACACTGTTCGACTATGTATGAATGACAGGATTAGAAGGGACTCGCTGAGTCTGCAATGGTGTCACAATACTCATCGATGGATTCCGCACTGCCAGTTCCGGCAGCCGCTACGCTCCGCCGCGTTCGTCAGATTCAAACAATCACGATCGCATGGATGAGCGTCGAGGCTGTTGTATCCCTCTTGGCAGCGTGGATGGCTCACAGCCCTGCGCTGTTGGCTTTCGGCGGTGACAGTGCCATAGAACTTGTCTCCGCCGTAGTCGTTTATTGGCGGTTTCGGTCAAAAGGGAGTGACGAGCGGACAGAAAAGTTAGCAGCCAGAATCACAGGAAGCCTTCTGTTCGCGTTGGCAGCGTACGTAGCGCTCGTCGCCGCGTTGGCACTGCTCGGACACCGTGAAGTGAGGCCAAGCTATCTCGGGATCGTCGTATTGATCGTGGCAGCGGTTGTGATGCCCCTGTTCGCACAGCAGAAGCGTCGACTGTCCGCCTTGACCGCCAGTGCTGCACTGAGAGCCGATGCAGCGGAGTCTGCGCTCTGCGGGTACTTGTCGATCGTCGCCCTCGTGGGTCTGGTTGCGAATGCCTTCTGGAGTATCAGGTGGGCTGATCCTGTGGCTGCACTGTGCGTCATACCTTTGGTCGCGCGAGAGGGCTGGCAAGCTCTCAAAGGAAAACCTTGCGACTGCTGCTGAGAACACTTTGGCACGACCAAGGAAACGATCCTGCAAAGGCTGGATGACAGAAGCGGACTGAAAGCGGACTGAGCGAGAGGCGATTCGAGTTTAAGTCCTTCACCATCATCGTGGCCAGGAACCGAACCGGATCTCGCCGAAAAATAGCGGACTGAAAGCGGACTGGGAGCGCAAGATGCGATTCCGCTAAGTTCTTTAGAATGTGGTGGCCAGGGACGGGATTGAACCGCCGACGCCGGCCTTTTCAGGGCCGCGCTCTACCACTGAGCTACCTGGCCTCAGTTCAGACTCATAATTGCAATTCCTGCGCGGAATTCGGCGTCGCCGGAAAAGGTGGGCGAATCCACTTGCAGGGCACTCAAAACAACTTGTGACAGTATACCAACTCAGATTCTCCGCGCCAAACACGGCTCTGGGCGCGGCAGGATTTCTGCTCTACACTGGTAGGCACCATGCGCCGCCTGAATTTCTTTCTCGCCTGTCTCGCCCTCGCCGTTGCAACCGCCAGTCCTGCCCAGACGCCCCCGCCCAAGCCGCCTACGCCGGAGGCCCGCGCCGCTCGCGCTTACCAGGCCGCGGTGAAGGATGGGCCGCTGGCGTTGCGCGCGTTTCTTGCCGAGTTCCCCAAAGGCGCCGATCTGCACGTCCACCTCTCCGGCGCGGTCTATGCCGAAACCTTTATCGGAGAAGCCGGCCAGGACGGCCTCTGCATCGATCCCGATGCACTGAAGTTTGTTACGCCGAAGACGCCGGACGTTTGCTCAGACAACCAGATTCCCGCCAAACAGCTCGGCGGCAACATCCTCCCATTCAATCAGGCGCTTTACGACAAGCTGATCGATGCCTTCTCGATGCGTAGCTTTGTGCCCGCCCCAAGTTGGAGCGGCCACGACCAGTTCTTTGCCACCTTCGGCAAGTTCGGCGGCATCGACCGCAGCCACTATAGCGAGTGGATTGACGAGGCAGCCAGCCGCGCCGCCGCGCAGAATCAGCAGTATCTCGAACTGATGACGAACCCGTCTACCCCGCACCTTCAGGGGGTTGTTGACAAGATTGTCTGGCCCGCCGGCATACCCGACGATCAAACCTTCGACAAGCTGCTCAAACAAGTGCTCGACGATCCCGGCCTGCAGGCGGACATAGATTCCGGCCGCCAATATGCGCTGGATCTAGATACCAGGCGCAAGACGGCGGAGCATTGCGCCGATCCAGCTCAGGCCGCACCTGCCTGCCAGGTGAACATTCGCTACATCTTCCAGGTCTCGCGCGGCAGCCTGCCCGCATACGTGTTTGCGCAAACGGTTCTGGGCTTTGAGATCGCCAAAGCCAGCATCGCAGCCAACAAAGGCGGTTATGTGGGCATCAACTTTGTACAGGCCGAAGATGGCTTCTTCTCCATGCGCGATTACACCCTGCAGATGAAGATGCTGGATTACCTGCACTCCATCTACCCTCGCGTTTTCATCAGCCTGCACGCCGGCGAACTGTCGCCCGGCCTGGTGCCGCCCGAGGGGCTGCGCTTCCACATTCGCCAGGCCGTCGAACTGGGCCATGCCCAGCGCATCGGCCACGGCGTGGACGTAATGTACGAGGACGATGCCCCGGCTTTGCTGAAGGAATTGGCCGAAAAGCACGTGATGGTGGAGATTAATCTCAGCTCCAACGAAGCCATCCTGGGCGTTAAGGGAGCCGAGCACCCGTTTCCCCTCTACCGCGCGGCGCACGTGCCGGTGGCGCTGTCGACCGACGATGAGGGCGTCAGCCGCATCGACATCACCCACGAATACGTTCGCGCCGCCCTGGACTACAACCTCAGCTACCAGGATCTGAAGCAACTGGCACGCACCGGCATGGAACACACCTTCTTGTCCGGTGAAAGCCTGTGGGCTGCTCAGGATGCCTTTACCGCGCCTGCCGCGTCGTGCACAGCCCAGCCACTGGGCGCAGAGAAACCCACTGACCCTTGCAAGACTTTCCTCGACAAGAGCGAAAAGGCCGCAGCCCAGTGGGAGCTGGAACGGCGGTTCCGGGCGTTTGAGGCGAAGTTCTGAGGCGAGCGGCTCGTTATCTGGCCCGCGCAGGCGATGGCTGCTTGAAGACAACGGTGGTGAAGAACTCGATCATCAACCCGAAGAGCCCATTGACACAGAAGTTAACCAGCGGCAGCGGTCCCGCTCCCAGAGTCATGAACATGAAATAAGAGAAGATCGATCCGACCACCAGCCCCATGACGATGCCGTTCCANNCCGAGCAGAGCTTCGCCCCGCTCCGACGAGTGATACGGCGTGGCGCGAGCGGGAGTTCCTTGATATTGATGCGGGATTTGGGGGCAACCGTCCATTCATGCTTCACACTATTTGTGTTGCGTTGCGCGGCTCTGGAATGTCTAGCGTAACCTATTGAATCTGGATGGGTTGCGAGAGGAGCTACGGTTTTACATTTTTACAAACATTGTAATTCAGCGGATTTTTCAGAGTTAACATCTTGAATCTGGATGGGTTAAGTGGCTATACAGTTTTACAGTCGAGAAACGCGAGTTTTAGAGGCGAGATGACTGTGGGAAGTTTGCGGATAAGCGATTTTGTTTGAGGTGCTTGCACGAGATCTATTCCCTGAAAATGTAGGGTTAGAAGTGGACATTTTTCGTTCAAATTGCCGTTTTCTCGGTCGAAAGCGTTTCCGATGAGGCTGTTACAGGCTTTTCCGGGGCCGGTTTGGCTGCGGGGAAGGCCAGCGCGGCACGCTGGATTCCGGGCAGGGTTGTGATCAG
>PMMJ01000219.1 GCA_003162255.1 Acidobacteriaceae bacterium
CGAACAGGTTCATCGGCGGAAGGCCGAGCAGTGCTTCCATGGTGTGGATCATGCTGACGGTGGTGTAGAACTGATGATCGACAAACGGCTGCGGAGTGCTCTGCGCGTATTTGCTGATGACTAGCGCGGTCGATCGATGGGCATCGACGTGGTCGGCGCCGTCTTGGGCGTCGTCTTCTATTACGAAGATGGCGGTGTCGTCCCAATAGGGGCTGTGGGAGACGGCATCGACTACGCGGCCGACCGCTAGATCGTTGTCGGCGACCGAGGCTTGCGGGGTGGGCTTGCCGGGACGCGTGCCTCCGGTGTGATCGTCGGGGAGATAGAGGAGAGTGAACTGCGGAAGCTCTTGGGCGGTTCCTTTGACCTTCACGAACTCGTCGAATTCGCGGAGGAATTCGTCGGCTCGGAGTTGGTCGGGATAATCGGTTTCGAAATCTGGAAATTGCGGATCGTAGTGATCGCGCAGGGCGGCTTTGGTGGGACGCATGCGCTTTAGTTGCGGAATCGGCCACGGCCATGGGCTCGGGCCGCCGGGTGGGTTGCCTACGTTCGGCGGCAGAGGCTCGCCTTTTTTGATTTCGGAAACGGGACAGGTTGCGGAATTGGGAGACGGCGTGCCTTCTTTCGGCGATCCCATCTTTCTTGTTGGCGATTTCGCTTTTTCGCTCTTGCACCAGACGGCGGCGATGAATTCTCCGTAGACGCGATAGGTTAGGCCTTTCTTCGCGAGGTTATCCCATAGGAAGCCGGTGCCGGGATCGTCTACGTCGGGGATTCCCTGCTCTAACGGGAATGCTTCGGCCACGCTGCCGCCGGAATCATAGGTGCGCTCTTTGCTGCGATAGCCGATCGGCCACGTCTTCTCGTTGTAATCGCTGGTGGTGGCGGCGGTCGACCAGATGTGGCCGTCGCCGGAAACTTCTCCGCTGTCGTAGAAGTTGTCGAGAACTCCGAACTGCAGGGCTAGCTTGTGCTCGTTGGGCGTTGTGTCTTTGCCGTACATGGTCAGCGATGGGTCGCCGTCGCCTACGGGTAGATCGCCGAAGATCTGATCGTAGGTGCGATTTTCTTTCAGAATGTAGATCACGTGGCGGATGGGATTGGTTCCGCCCGCGAAATCGATCTTGCCGCCATCGGATTGGATGAGGTTGTCTTCTTCGACTTGGTGCGTGTAGGCGGCTAGATTCTTGTCGATGTCATCGAGGCTCAGGCGCTGGATGGAGCCTCCGATCAGAGTGGGGATGTAGGGATGCTCTTTTCTTTTGCGCTCGCCTTTCAGTCTGCCCAGCATGTTGTTGGGGCCGCTGCTTTCTCCTTTGGCGGTGGCGATTAGGAGGTCGTTCCCGGCGATGGCTAGGGCGCTGGGGTACCACTCGGTGGGGATAAAATCGGTGGGAATTTCACCCCCGACAAAGACGTTGATGGCCCCTGTCGGTTTGGGGAGATTCCTGACTTTGAACACGGCAACAGCGTCGAGAGCGGCATTGGCCGCATAAAGACGCCGACCATCGGGCGACAGAGCGATGGCTTGAAGGGCGCTGCCGGCGTTCGCCTTGCCCACGCCATAGCTGTCCAACGCGAAGCCAGATTTTAGATCGACCACAGCCACCTTGTCCGCGTTGGTAAGCGCAACGTAGAGCGTGTCTTCATCGTGGTTGACCAACATCGCCGTCGGATGCGCACTTGGCGCGATGGCATCCGCCTGGGACACAACTTTAATCCAGCGCGCGATTTTGCCCGTCACAAGATCCAATTCCGCCACGTCAGACCCATTCCACAAGCTGACCCACGCTTTGGTTCCGGCCTTGTTCGCGATCGCGGTGTACGGGTAGGCGCTGGGAATGTAACGGCTGCGGCTCAAGTCGAATGACTTCTCAATCTTGCCGGAGTTGACGTTTAGAAGCACTACGTTGTCCGAGAGATTGTTGGCCACCAGCAATCGGTCATCTTTGGACGGGACGGGCGAGGACGCCCGTCGCTCCATTTGGTTTTCGTTCTTGGCCCCGGGCAATACTGCGAATCCAGCCGGATATGGCGGCGCGGTTCCAGCGGGAGTCGTACGGATGCCGAGCGCTACTTCTTTACCTTCGGCGATGCGCTGCGGCGGGATCTTGATGAAGCGCTCCGGAGTGACCTGTCCGGCTGCGAATTTATACAGCGCGATGCCATTGCCGGTACTCGTTGGCTTCGCGCCGGTGGGATCGGTGATCGATCCCATTGAGGCGTAAAGATGCTTGCCGTCGCTCGAGAATGCGAGACCTATGAAATAGCTTTGGCGCGTGGAATAGTCGTCGCTCAGACGGTCGTCGGGAAAATCGTGCAGTTGATTGGTGCTGAGATCGAGAATGGCGATCGACTGGCGCGCGCCGCTTTCTTGGGTGCCGTATCCCTGATTGAGCAGCGCGGCGTAACGGCCGTCTGGGCTGAGCGCGATGGTCGCGGGAAAGCTGTTGGTGCGGGCGAGGTAGCCGGGGACGGGGAGGGTCAGGCTTTTGCTGGTCGGAAGATTGATGCGGCGCGAGCGGTCGGCGGCGCGTGCTACTACGAACACGGCGAGAAGCGCGGACAGAGCGAGGAGGGAGACGACGGCGAGTTTTTTCACGAGTGGCCTCGGAAGGTTTGTACCACCCGAACGGCGGATCGGGCAAACCTAGGTGGAAGGGGCATCCCGGCGGCTTTCGGCGGAGACCGGTCGTTTCAGTAAAACGACAACTCTGTCATGGAGTGTCAAATGTTCACTTGCGAGAGGCAAAACTAATGAGGGGGTAGCCGCTTTGGCCACCCCCTCTAAGTTTTTCTGAGAAGCCGTTCTATTCCAGCACGAAAATGTTCTTGTTGGCGCACATCTCTTTCAGGATCTTCGGCCACACCGTGACGCTGACTTCTCCGAGATGGGCTTTGCGGAGCAACAGCATCAAGGTGCGCGACTGCCCAATTCCTCCGCCGATCGAGAGCGGAATCTGGTTGTTCAGGATGGCCTGGTGATACGGCAGCTTCAAGAAGTCCAACTGCTTGGCCATCGTGAGCTGCTTCTTCAGGGTCTCGGCCGTGACCCGGATGCCCATCGAGGTCAGCTCATGGCGGCGCTTGGTCACCGAGTTCCAGACCAGGATGTCGCCATTCAGGCCGTGTGTGTCTTTGCGGGTCTGATCCTGCGTGTCGGTGACCCAGTCGTCGTAATCGGCGGCGCGCATCT
>PMMJ01000305.1:0-15157 GCA_003162255.1 Acidobacteriaceae bacterium
AGCCATCCCTCTTTTTCGTACGCCTTCAGCACCCCCAGCGCATCGTCCTCGTACGCCAACTGTTCGATCTCGTATCCGATGCTCGAACTTCGTATGTTCTCGATATAGTTATTTTCTTTGCCCGATTCGTACCGCGCCTGGGTCCGCTCTTCAAGCGGCCAATGGAAACGCGTGGTAAAGCGCGTGGCCCGGATCATCCGCGACGGATCTTCGAGAAACGCGTAGTTGTGCAGCACGCGGATTACTTTGGCTTCGATGTCGGCCACGCCGTTGAACGGATCCATCAACAGCCCGCGCGATCCTTCGTTCATCGACAGCGCCATTGCGTTCACCGTGAAATCGCGGCGCCGCAAATCTTCAATGATCGTGGCCGGAGCCATCTGTGGAGCTTTGCCCGGCTTGTCGTAAGTCTCCGAGCGCGCCATGGCAATCTCGGCGCGCACGCCGCCGGGCAGCGTCAGCAGCAAGGTTCGCGTTTCATCGTCGGCGTCACCCACCACCGCTCCCGCGCGCTCGAGATCTTTCTGCAGCTTGAGCGCGTTGCCCTGCACCGTGAAATCCAGATCGCGTATGGGAAAGCCGGTGACGAGATCGCGGATGGCGCCACCGGTGAGATAAAGGTTCATCCCCGCCGCCTTAGCGGCGTCTAGGACGAGAGCTACTGCCTTTTGTTGATCCGGCGAGAGCCGGGTTTCCAGCGTATATATGTAGTCGGCCATGCCTTCCTAGTCGCCGTGCGGTGGCCCTTCGCGGGGCTCGGCCAAGGCGTTTTTCACAGGTTTTCCACAGGGAACCCACCGAAATTTGCCAAGTCGCTCATCGGCGGAATCTAACTCCCTCTATACATTAGACTTATACCGCAAACTCGCGATTTCAGCAAACTACAGAAAATAACACAAGGTTTACCGTTTGGCTACTGCGAAGGCACAAACTATCCGATTTCATCGGGAAAGTGCGAGAATCGCATCTGGAGCCGCGTGTGCCCCATTCATTCGCGTTCTTTGCGAATGAGTGGGATTGCCGATTCGCTTTGAACCCATGCCCTCGACCCACAAGAAAGTGATCGTGCGGAAACACGACCGCGACTCGGTCAGCGGTTACGTCGCGCCCGCCGACTTCGTAGTCGAGGGCAAACTCGAACTGCTCAACACTTCCGGCAACGTTGTCGCCATCGACCTCCGCGACATCAAGGCCGTTTATTTTGTTCGTGAATTTTCCGACACCGATTTGATGCTCCGCAAGACTTTCACAACCCGTCCGCGGACCGAAGGCCTGTGGGTGCGCCTCAAGTTTAAAGACAACGAAGTGATTGAAGGCATCCTGCCCAACGACCTAACCCAGAATCCCGCCGAAGGATTCCTGATGAATCCTCCCGACCTGCGCTCGAATACGCAGCGTGTGTTCGTACCCAGAGAAGCACTGACGTCGGTAACCGTGCTGGCCGTCATAGGTTCAGCCAACCGCCGCCGCAAAGGCGGCCAGCCCGACACCAGGCAAGTAACGTTGTTCGAACAGTAACTAGGTCTCAGGTCTCGGCAAAAGCGCTCTTGGATTCACGGTAAAGTGGATTGATCCTGTTTTTCCTGAGACCTGAGACCTAACACCTGAGACCTGACACACTACAATTCTCCCGGACCCCGCTTATGAAACTAGCCGACATCGCCACCGCCCTAAACGCCCGCCTCGACAACGCTTCTCCCGAAACCGAAATCACCGGCGTAGCCGGCATCGAACACGCTGGTCCCGGACAGCTGACCTTCGTCTCCAATCCCAAGTACAACGCCGCCGCGAAGACCACGAAAGCCTCAGCCGTGATCGTAGCCGAGGATTTCCCCGCCATTAAGACAGGCATGCTGCGCAGCCAGAATCCATATCTAGCCTGGGCCAAAGCCATAGAACTTTTCTACCAGCCGCCAAGCTATGCCCCCGGAGTCCATCCCACCGCCGTAGTTCATCCGAAGGCCACAGTCGGCAAGAATGCGCACCTCGGCCCGTACGTAGTGATCGACGAAGACGCCGCAATCGGAGACAACGCCGTCCTGCTGGCCCACGTAGTCATCTATCGCGGAGTAACCATCGGCAACAATTTCTTCGCCCACGCCCACGCCGTAGTAAGAGAATTCTGCCAACTGGGAGACAACGTTCTACTGCAAAACGGAGTAGTAGTAGGCAGCGACGGTTTCGGCTTCGCCAAGGACGACAAAGCCCACTGGCACAAAATCGTCCAGTCTGGCAACGTCGTGATTGAGAGCGACGCCGAACTCCAGGCCAACACCTGCATCGACCGCGCCAGCATAGGCGAGACCCGCATAGGACGAGGCGCGAAACTGGACAACCTGGTCCACGTAGGCCACAGCTGCACCATAGGACACGACACTCTGCTCTGCGCCCAGGTAGGCCTCGCCGGAACCACCGACGTAGGCAACCACGTAATCCTGGCCGGACAAGTAGGCGTAAGCGGCCACGTAAAAATCGGAGATGGAGCCATCGCCATAGCGCAAAGCGGCATCCCCCACGACGTTCCCGCCGGAGCCATGGTCAGCGGCGCTCCCGCCATCGATCATCGCCTGTGGCTAAAGTGCTGCGCCGCCTACGCCAAGCTGCCGGAGATTGCCAAAGCCGTAAGAAAGCTGTCGGAGCGCGAGTGACGGTGGTTGAAGTGACTGAGCCTTTCTCCACATCCTCACATAAACGTGTCATCCTGAGCGGAGTAGCCGCTTCGCGAAGCGAAGCAGCTATGTAGTCGAAGGACCCCTACAGATCCGACACTGCCGGTAAAGCCGGGTGCCCCACCCTTCGTCCTTATGAAGGGTGGGATTCCACGACCGCCAGCACCGTGGGATTTTTCGCTGACTCCGATCCACTCCCTCCACGATTCCCCTGCCAAACGGTGATCTGCCCCTGCTGTTACGAATTCCGGACAGAAAACGCAAACTCGCTCCACCGGAAAAGGATTGGCGTATCGTCGCCGCATCTCTCGCGACTCTCCGGCTCTGCAAACGCCTTCCCCTCGGTGTCGCCTAGCGGGGCGGTCGGGTCAGGTCCAAGGGAGTGAGGAGTGGGAGCGTCCTGCTTCGGCAAAGGGAATGCCGAGTTTCTTACGGGCGCTCCACTCCTCGCAGTTGAACCGATTCCAATCCGACGCCCCATAAATTGTCATCCCCCGCGAACAGTCGCCCACCACTATTTGTCATCCTGAGCGGAGTAGCCGCTTCGCGAAGCGAAGCAGCTACGTAGTCGAAGGACCCCTACAGATCCGACACTGCCGGTAAAGGATCAAGGCGTTCTCCCCGTGACCCGTGTTGCGTTCCGCCGGGGAGAGCTCGAAATCCCCCCCAGCTTCTCAGAAGCAGCCGTCGAGCTCGCCCAGTTTTGAGGAGGTAAAGAAAGCGGCTGCCCCATTTTTTTCGCGTCCTTTGCGAAAAGGGTGGGTGATGGGATCATCGCTGCATCCTGGGCATGACGAGTCATCTCAGCCCGCAAGAAAATCTCCACCGGGAGACGACCGTGGAATCCCACTCGTCAAGAAACGAACGGGGGGCAACCCGGCACCGGACAAAAGGGATGTGACTAGGTGTTCTGGATTGTCCTCGCGATGACTTCTGCGAGGACGTGTAACCGACTCTTGTAGCGTGCTGGGCTCGGAGTCCAGTTGTCCTTTGCGTTTAGAAATTCATCGGGCCCGGGCGCCGTCTTGATCTCAAAAACCGCCTTTAGGCTTCGCCTGTATGCAGCGATGGAAGCATCACTGCCGTGTACCACGTGGTTGCGAATCGCAGCGAGGCAGTCGATGAACGAACGGTCCTTGGTGGTTAGAGACTTGAAGGGATTCGCGTCCTTTCCGAGTAAGTGGTCTGCCTTGCTCATTAGGTCGCCCGTCGATCTGAAGTCGGTGAAGTTACGGCCTCCGCGGACAATATATCGCGCAAGTCCGGGGGGAATTCTGGTGACGCTCGCGATGTTCTGCCCTTCGAGGAAGTGCTGTGGACTATGGTTTAGAGCGGCCACGAGCCGGGTCTCGACGTAGCGTTCCCAGACTGCGTGAATGTCAACTGCAGTCATCCTCGCGGTCCAGCGGCGCCAGGAGTAGTGCAAGCCCTTTGTGACTTCGTACCGCTCCAGCGCCGTGGCTAGCTCTTCTGCGGATTTTCTCCTGAGCGCTTCTAGGTCGATCTTCCTGGGCATCGCGCTTGCCCGTGAACCCGTCAAATGGCGGGAGCGTGGGGGACTTGGAAGTGTAGTGGTGTCCCTCCAAGATTATTCTACTCACGGTCGCTGCTGTTGGCCTTGGGTTGCTACGCTGCCCGGTTCCGCCGCTGGCGGTGGAATGAGTTTTGTGGTGTCCATGGGCGGGGAACTAGGAGGGAGGTACTTTTGCGTTTGGCTCCTCCGCAGCAGGTGCGGTAGAGTTTAGAGGCCGGGCGGGACTCGAACCCGCGTTTCCGCAGCGTGCCTGCAAGAACCTAGGACGAGGGCCGTCACCCACGAACCGAGGGAGCATCACTTGCACTCCGGTGTCCTATCCCTTGAACGACCGGCCAGCTTCCAGACTATGCCTTTCGTAATCTTGCGCAAGGTATCAGAAGTACACTAATTCCCCACACTAGTTCCCCACCTTTTGTGTTTGCCCCATTGGACACCACGCGGATCGGCGGGTGGCCCGTCCTATCGCGAAGCGAAGGGCGGGGCCTTTGACTTTTTTTCATCACAAACGCCCAGTGAGCAGCATCACAGACTTCCAACCGCCCGTCGGCGACAATCGAGATCGACCTGTGAGTCAGGGCCGAGGTGCGCCCGTCCACCAGGACGGCCCTCGAAGCTTGCTCCGGCCCCACTAGTTGCGCTCTTTGAAAACTTGAGGCGGTTAGCGGGCGTGAGCGAAGCGGGAGCCCGCTGCCGAAACCCAGCGCCAAGCCAAAAAAGCCAGCTAAGTCATTGAGGAATAAATATTTTACCTCTAAGTCGTTTAAACCCAAAGATTTAGCGGGAATTTCCCCCTAACTCCATGATTCCAATAGGCAGGGGGGAGGGGGGGTAGGGGGTAGGACTAAACAGGGTTAATACCTAACGAGCAAACACAAGCAGTGAACTGGCAGAAATTGAATCCAGCTCAGCATCCAACTTCGCGTCCGTGGCGCTCGCCAACGACTAGCGACCGACGACCAACGACTACTCCCGCAACTCCGCCGGAAGCCCGCTGTTGATCGCCGCTCGCACTTTGGCCATCAGGCAATCGCGTTCTCCGAAATCGGAGGGCTCGATGGGATCGTGAAATTCCACCGTCACCGTTCCCGGTTGGATGGCAAACCGAGCCTTCGGCATAACTTCTTCAGTGCCTGAAATCGTGATGGGCACGACCGGCACTTTGCACTCCTCGGCGAGATAGAACGGACCTTTTTTGAAGGGCAGCAGCTTGCCATCGAACGAGCGGTGCCCTTCCACGTAGATGGTCATGTTCAGTCCCTGCTCGATGGCCTTGACCGCGTCGCGCACCGCCGAGATGCCCGCATCGCGATTGCCACGGTCCACGGGCACGAGCGCTCCGATGCGCATGATCGCGCCTAGAATTGGGACCTTGAACAATTCTTTTTTCACCATCACCGAAGTGCGGCGCGGGATCAGCGGAAGCGTGATCGGCGGATCGATATTGGAGATGTGATTCGACATGAAGATGTAGGTTCGCGCTGGATCGATTTTTTCGAGTCCCAGCGTCCGCACCTTCACGCCCGCAATGCGCACGCCCGTAAATGCCGCCCACATGCAGGTGTTGTATAGAAAGTCGATGTTTTTGGTCAGGTAAGTCCAGGGAATTCCGAAGACCGCCGCGAACGGCAGAGTCGCAGCCCACAACGCCAGCATGGCAATGGTGCGAAACACTTAGACCTTCACTCCGAGCGCGCGCAATCGTTGCGGTAGCTTCTCATAAATGCCGCCGAATCCGCCATTGGAGAGAATGGCAACCACGTCTCGCTCGCGCAGTTCGGGAGCGATCGCATTCACGATAGCATCGGCATCGGCGAAGATGCGCGCTTGCTTTCCGCGTTTCTGGATCTCACCGACCACGCGATGCAGATCCAGTCGCTCCGCCTCGGGAATCGCCTCCGACTTGAAGATGGCCGCGATCACGACCTGATCGGCAAGCGCCAGGCTGCGGGCGAGCGCGTCCTGCAGGACGTTGCGGCGCATGGTGTTCGAACGCGGCTCGAGCACCACCCACAGCCGCGATTGCGGATAGCGCGACCGCAACGCGTGAATCGTCTGCTCGATCGCAGTGGGATGATGGGCGAAGTCGTCGATGATGGTGATGCCGTTAACCTCGGCCTTCACCTCCAGCCGCCGCTTCACGCTGCGAAAGGTTTTGAGAGCCTGCGCAATCACCTCTTTTGAGATGTCATAACTCACCGCCAGCGCCGCCGCTGCCGTCGCATTCCAGACGTTGTATTCGCCGCCGAGCGGGAATTCGAAATCCGCCCAGAGCTTTCCATCGCGGAGCACCGACCAGGAAGTCCGGTCTTCGCTCAGCTTTAGACTTACGATTCTCCAGTTGGCGCGATCGGAGACACCGTAGCGTTCGACGCGACAGAAAGCTTTCTTCAGGCAGCGGTCGATGCTCGCATCCGCGCTTGCACCTGGATCAAAGCCGATAATGCGCCCGCGTCGCGGAACGAGGTTCACCAGGCGTTTGAACGCCGTTTCCACGGCGTCCAGATCTTTGTAGATATCGGCGTGGTCGAACTCAACCGAGGTTAGAATCACGGAATCCGGAAAGTAGTGCAGAAACTTCGGACCTTTATCGAAGAATGCGGTGTCGTACTCGTCGCCTTCCAAGATAAAGTGCTTGCCTTCGCCCAGCCCAAAACTGCGGCCGAAGTTCTCGGCGATGCCGCCGATCAGGAATGAAGGCTGCAGGCCAGCGGTCTCGAAGATCCACGCCAGCATCGACGTGGTGGTAGTTTTGCCGTGCGTCCCGGCCACCACTAGAACGTCTTTCTCTACCAGGAACTCATCGTGCAGAATCTGCGGCAGTGAGCAGAACGGAATGCGGTCGTCGAGGATGCGCTCCAGTTCAACGTTCCCGCGAGAAAGGGCGTTGCCGACGATTACGAGATCGGGTCGCGGATCGAGGTTCGCCTCGGCAAACGGCTGCGCGACGGAAATGCCAAGTGATTCGAGAAACGTCGACATCGGCGGATACGACGCCGCGTCCGAGCCGGTGACGCGGAAGCCGCGCTCTTGCAACATACCGGAGAGCGAAGCCATTGCGGTGCCGCAAATGCCGATCAGATGAATGTGCTTGGTTTTACTCATTCTTTGTGACTTGCTCCGAAACACACGGCACAGTTGGAATTAGCGAGTCGATGGAGACAGTTAATGCTAATCGCCATAGAGCACTCCGCGTACTTTGACCTTCGGACACCATCGGCATACGCGCACTTCCTTGGGTGGAATTGAGCCTTCCAAGTTCGGGTAGTGCCAGCGGTGAAAACCAAGACTGCAGAGCAGATTCTTAAGCCAACTCGATTCGTGCACTCTATTGGGCGCAAGCTTTGCCAAGGCCTGTGCAAGTTCGGCGTCGGAGAAACTCTGGTACGCGGCGAGTGACGGCGGCAACGTTTTCTGCTGATTACTTGACATCTTTGCCTCCCTTCAGAGCGAAAGCCTCACTTGACCGTTGCCGCTTCCAGAATCCTGAGTTTCACCGAATCGTCCACAATCAGTCTAGCTTGCACACCAATGGGCAGCGTGATGTTCGCGCGCGAGACATGGCCTGAACGCAGGCCGAACGCCACCGGAATGTGCAAGTCTTCGATAATCCGCAGAACGACTTCTTCCAGCGTGTAATCCTGATCCGGACTTTGCCGGCAATCCATCATCTCGCCGAAGATAATGCCGCGCACATCTTTCAGTTTGCCCGCCAGCTTCAGTTGCATCAGCATACGGTCGATCTGGTACGGTTTGGCCGCGACGTCTTCGATAAAGAGGATCGTGCCGGTGGTTCGAATCTCGTACGGCGTGCCGAGCGACGACGCCAGCATCGAGAGGCATCCGCCATAGAGGATTCCCTCCGCTTCTCCCGTTACCAGCGGCTTCGCGCCTGAGCCCTCCGCAATCTCCCATTCCTCCGCTCCGCCCAGCGCGTTCTGCCACGACTTCAGGTCGACGCCATCGACGAGCGTGAAATCCTTGGCCACCATCGGGCCATGGAAGGTCACGAAGTTGGCCGAGTCCGCCATGCAGCAAAGCAGAGTCGTACTATCGCTGTAGCCCACCAGAATTTTGGGATGCGCAACGATTTTGTTTGGATCGAGCATCGGGGGCAAGTAGTTCGACCCGTATCCTCCGCGAGCGCAAATGATCGCGCGGATATCGTCGCGCGCGAACATGTCTTCCAGTTCACGCGCCCGGCGCTCGGCCGATCCGGCAAAGTAGAGATCGCGCTCCAGGATCGACTCGAAATAAAAAGGCTCATAGCCGGCACAGCGAAGGGCGTCGCAGCCCGCCTCCAGCAGTTCGCGCTTCACGTTCGAGGCGGGCGCGACAATTCCCACCTTGTCGCCCGGACGGAGAGCGCGCGGCTTGATTCGCGAAGGCTGGGAAGCGGAAACCATATGGTGTCGATCTTGTCTAGTGGCCCGTGGTGAAACTCGAACGTCGAAACCCAGCACCTAAAGGCGCATTGAGATCAGCGCATATGTGGCATGCCTGAAGGCATGCCCTGATACGAATCTCACTTACACCACAGACTACTTATTCGATCTTAAACGAAGAATTCTCCGCGGCAGATGAGAGTCGCCGGACCACGGAGGTAAACTTGATTCTCCCAGCGCACCGTCTGCGAGCCTCCGGGCGCGATCACCATTACCGGCGACGCAACTCGCCCGCCGGCAATTGCGGCAACCGCCGACGCGCACGATCCCGTGCCTGACGACTGCGTCTCTCCCACGCCGCGCTCAAACAGACGAATCTCGATTTCATGGGCGCCGCGCACCACGACGTACTCTACATTCGTGCCCTGCGGAAACTGCGGCTGTGCTCCGATCAGCGCCGCCTGCCGCTGCCATCCTTCCTGAAAGTCTTCGACGAAAATCACAAAGTGCGGATTCCCCGTCGAAACTTTCGTGCCGATGGCCCGCACAGCCATCGTCTCAATCGACAACTGGCCGCCGACCTCTGGCGGCCCCATCTCCGCTTCAAACTCAAAGGTGGGATCTTGCCGACATATGAGGCGACAGGTCTTCAGCCCGGCGCCGGTGCGCACCACAACCTCTGTTTTTTCCTCGTGCGAACAAATCTGCGCCGCCACACAGCGCGTGCCGTTGCCAGAAATTTCCGCCTCCGAACCATCCGCATTGATCAGGCGCGCCGTTACATCGGCTTCGGCATCCGGGAACAGCCACTCCACGCCGTCCGCGCCGACTCCGCGATGGCGATCGCATAAGCGGCGGGTGAGTTGAGTCAGATCGCCGGAAGCGTGTGCGCCTTCTACCAGTAGAAAATCGTTGCCACGAGCCGACGCCTTGGTGAAAGGGATTCTCGCGCTCTGTTGGCCCTCATTCGGTGGCGCGCTCATTCGTGTTCCGTTGCGCCGAGTGATGTCACGCTGGCAAACGCGGGCGATTCGTGCAACCGGATGGAAAACACGCTTTGCTGTTCACGCTCGCAATCCACCGAGAACACCATGCGGAAGTCGGGACCGGCGGAGGCGATGTGTACGCTCTGCATAGTGAGTAGCTCGGACTCCAGGAGGCGGTTCACTTCGCTCAACATTCCATCCACATTGCGGCCCATCACTTCGTAGGTGGTAGTAAAAGACTTGAGCAAAAACGCGGCCTCCACGCGCCCGAGCAGGACGAGCGCAATCAGAATGATGACCGTAGCGAAACACGCGGTCAGATACAGGCCACCGCCCGCCGCCATCCCAACCCCAGCCACCACAAAGAGCGTCGCCGCCGTCGTTAGTCCGGTTACCGAGGCGCGGGCGTGCAGAATCGAGCCGGCGCCGATAAAACCGATGCCGGGGATAATCTGGGCCGCGATGCGCGCGCTGTCCGAGGGCGTACCCGCGAGTTGCCGCGACAACACCGTGAACATGGCCGCGCCGAAGCAGATGAACATGTTCGTGCGCAGACCGGCTGGCCGGTGACGCAATTGCCTTTCCAGGCCGATGATGCCGCCGAGGATCGCCGCCAGCAGCAACCGCGCCAGCGTCGAACTCAGCACCACGCCCAGTTCGTTGTGCAGCAGATTGACGATGGAATGGATTGGGTTCATAGCAACACGCGGCTTCGACCACGCCAGCCTGCGAAAAGCGCGCGGCCTGGTTGTTCAATATACATACGTGGCCCCCGGAGCGGATTCTATCACCGCTATCGAGCGCTTTCCGTGCCGCTTAGCGGGAAGGGTTAACGCGATTGATTCGGGGCGCTGCTGCGCGCCGCGTAGATGCGCGCACGCGGTTGCCCGGTCGCGTGAATTTCCGCCAGCACCGTGAGATTGGTCTTATTCGCTTCCTGGTCCACCGGATCGCCATCGAAGGCAATCACAAAATCCACGTAGTGCGGCGGATCGGCGAGCGCGCGTTCCCACAAGCCTTCGGGATCGGTCGGCCGCTTCCAGGGGCGATGATTTTCGTTGTTCACCACCTGGCGCAGTGGAATGCCCGCCTGCTCCATGACGCCCACATGTTCCCCGAGGTCCATCAGGAACCGTGAGTTCCGTGGCAATCGCTCAACCACGCGCTGCACCGCGGAATTCAAAGTATGTCGCATTTCCCAATTCCTTTGCGCTTCCTTCAAGCACTGCGGCTGCGCTCTCCACACCGACGCATAACTGCCCACCACCAGCGCAAGTATCACCGCTACCAGCTTCCCGCCGTGACGCCCGCGCCAGCCAACGCGGAAGACGGACTCAACCAGAACTCCGGCCGAAACCGCGAACATCGGCAGCAACTGGAGCCCGTAGCGCTGGTTGAAGGTGGCAAATGGCCACCATGTGTAGACATGAAGCGGCACCGAGCCGTAGGCAATCGAAAGCGCGTAGAACAACAACGGAACCCAGAGCAGCAACATCGATGCCGATTGCGCCCGCAGTTTCCATGCTCCGATTGCCACCGCCACAACGGCCGCGGCGAGCCAGAATCGACCCCAGTTCCCAACCGACATATTCAACTGCGCCGATTTCAAGAAATAGATGGCCGCAACGCCGGCATTGTGCAGCGCTGGATTCGGTGCGCCCACGCGCTGCTCGATCGCCTTCGCCGAGTATGGACCGTTCGCGAACTCCAGTGCGTTCCCGTACACCACACGGTTGTAGGCAAGCCATAGGACCGGAACCACTGCAATTCCCAACAGGAACTTCACGGCAAGTGGCCGCAAAGTGCGATTCTGCCATCGCCGCAGCGCGATGACGACGACCGTCAATCCCATCGCTCCCGCTAGGAACCAGCCGTCGTAACGCGTGAGTTCCGCGCCCGCGAGACAGCAGGCGCAGCGCGTCAGGGTGTGCGCGAGGTCTGGGTCGTCCCTACGGGACTTTGATGAGTTTCCCCGGGCTACCCCGCGCTGAAGCGCGGGGCTAAGTTGGTTTGCCCCTCCGGGGCTGGATTCTCGTTGACCGACGTCGTCAAGTTTGCGCCTGTCGTTCTCATTCAGCGCACGAATAAATTCGGCGAAATAGACGGCGGCCCAGACAAACAGCGCCAGATAAAGCGACTCCGTCATGGCCGTTGCCTGCATATAGATCAGGTTCGGATTGGCTCCATAGGCGAAGGCCGCGGCCCATGCGCCCACGGCAGCCGCCGGTTTCGTGCGGGCATCAGATTCGAGCAGACCGCCCGCAAGGCGAAATATTCCCACGACGCCCAGCACGTACGCGATCATCGAAGGAATCGAACCACCCGCGCCGTTCTGCCACATCTTGTTCGACCAGAGGAATGGAATCATCAGCAGATGAGGCAGCGGCAACCACACGGTTCCCAACTGCAGCAGACCCGGGGTCAGCGAGTCGAACACGCGGCGCGCAATATTGATATGGGCAACCGCGTCACCATAGAGCAGAAGGCCGCCGCGCTGAGAGTAGTAGAGAAAAGAAGACAGCGACACAAGGACAGCGATGCCGGCCACGCGGGCCGCGCCGCGGTCGGTAACGGCGGCAGTCTTTGCAGTCACTCTACGCTCACTGTGCGCTGAGTCATGGCTTGAGGATGAACTGCGATGCTCTTATTCCAGGTGCGTCAGTTCGCGGAACAACTGAAAGCGCGCGTCGATTTCCCCGCGCGTAAGATTCTGCAGACGCTCCGTGCCGAAACGCTCGACGGCGAACGATCCCATGACGCCGCCGTAAAATAAGGCGCGCTTCAGTACCTCGCGATTAATCTCGTCCTGCGATGCGATATATCCCATGAATCCGCCGGCAAAGGAATCACCGGCTCCGGTCGGGTCTTTTACTTCTTCAATCGGCAACGCAGGAGCGCGGAAAGGATGCGATCCAATGCCGAAGGCTCCCTCGCGGAAAAAAATTGTCGCCCCGTACTCGCCGTGCTTCACCACCAGCGCGCTCGGTCCCATGGCAAGAACTTTTCTTGCCGCGCGTGGAAGATTCGTCTCGCCCGCCAGCATCTTAGTCTCGGTGTCGTTGATGAGGAGCACGTTGACTAGTTTCAACGTCTCCGCCAATTCCTTCGGTGTGCCTTTGATCCAGAAATTCATAGTGTCGCCGCCGGTCAGCCGCACGCCATCCATCTCCAGGCGCACCGCCGCTTGCAGCGAGGGGTGGATGTTCGCAAGAAACAGGATCTGCGTATCCAAGTATTCTTTTGGAATACGCGGTTGAAACTTCTCGAACACATTCAGCTCCGTGAAATCGGTCTTGGCCTCGTTCAGGTTATCGAGATACTGCCCCCCCCACCGAAAGGTCTTGCCCTGGGTCCGCTCGATGCCGCGGGTGTCCACACCGCGTTTTTTGAGCACAGCTTCGTGCTCGGGTGTAAAGTCTTCGCCCACCACCGCTACGACGCGCACCTCGGTGAAGTAACTCGCGGCCAGCGCGAAGTAAGTCGCAGCGCCTCCGAGAATATCTTTCACTTGGCCGGAGGGCGTGGCGATCGTGTCAAAGGCAACCGAACCAACTACTAGAATGCTCATGAGTCTCCGTAAGTCAGTCGTTCGTCGATGGTCATCAGTCGTTGGCGTGCGCTGCGGACAGTCCGACTAGATGTTCGCTAACGACTAACGACCATCGACTACTTCAAGTACTTTCCCAATATCAACTGCAGCTTGTCTTTCGTTGCCGCCGGAATCTTGGCCGGATCGGTCAGAATGGCATTCGCCAACGCTTGCCCACATTTGCACGAACGCTCCTTCGGCAGCGCGGACACCGTGGCTTTCACTACTTTCGCGGCGTTCTCGGCGTTCTTCATTAACACGGAAACAATCTGCTCCACGGTGACGGAATCATGATGCGGATGCCAGCAGTCGTAATCGGTGACCATGGCGATGGTGACATAGCAAATCTCCGCTTCGCGCGCGAGCTTGGCCTCTTGTAAGTTGGTCATGCCGATTACATCCGCTCCCCAACTGCGGTACACGTTCGACTCGGCTTTGGTAGAAAACTGCGGACCTTCCATGCAGATGTAAGTGCCACCCAGCTTCGCGGATACATCTGCGACTTTGCATGCGCCGCGGACCATCTTCATCATTTCGTCACACACCGGATCGCCAAATCCAATGTGGGCGACGATGCCGTCGCCGAAGAAAGTGTCCACACGATGGCGGGTGCGGTCGAAAAACTGGTTCGGGATCACGAAATCGAGCGGCTTGTGCTCTTCCTTTAGCGATCCCACGGCCGAAACCGAAACAATGCGCTCCACTCCCAACTGTTTAAAGCCGTAGATGTTGGCGCGAAAATTTAGTTCGCTCGGCAGAAGTTTGTGGCCGCGGGCATGACGCGCTAGAAACGCCACCTTACGGCCTTCTAGCGTCCCCAGAATGTATGCATCCGAAGGATCTCCAAACGGAGTCTGCTGTTCGAGCTCGTGCGCGTCGCTGAAGCCCGGCATGTGGTACAAACCGCTGCCGCCGATGATGCCAATCTCTGCGTGCTGCAATTGCGCTCCTGAGTGGGGTTAAGAATGACTGTGGAACTGCTGATTATACAAGACGGAAACTCATGGCTTGGCGGGCGCAGCTTTTTCTTCGGGCCAAAAATCTCCTTCTACTCTCCTGGTCGTATCGTCATCCAGACTTTCGCTGATGAGTACCTCGTCGCCGCGGACTTCAATTACGACAGTCACCTCTTCTGTCAGCCAGGCATGGCGTCCGCGCAGGGTTCGCCAAGACTCCACCGGCGGCGCGCCGTCCGCGACCTTGCCATCCGCCCCCAGCCCTTGACGCTTCTGATAGCGCTCGGCCAGCGATTTGGCATACACCGCCGCGAACTCCGCCGCTTTCGCGGCGCTCGACCAGCGGGAAACGTACAGCAAGGCGATCGGCGCCGACTTGTCGCCCTTCGGCTTGCCGGCAAAGTAATATCCGCCGCGCCACTCCGGATACAACGCCCCTGCCTCGTCCCGGCCGGCATACTGCTCAACCAGCACATCGACGTCGAACTCTCCCATCGCGCCGATATCAAAGGGATCGTAGCCTTTGAAATCTTTCTCCATGTCGATCAACTTCAGCGGCTCCAGCTTCTCGTGCGAAAGATACGTCTGCGGCTCCATGATCTCGCGCGTGGTCTTGGGAGGATCCTTGAACGCGCCCGCGTAAGCCAGTTCCTTTCCGCCCGCCTGAAGCAGCGCGGTGGTAAAGTCGAGTCCGTAGCGATAGGGGAATGTCAGCTCCTCTTTCAAAAAGATCGGCGCATCGCGAAACGCCGGAGAATCCGCTGTCCCCGTCAGCATTCCCTGCTTGAGGGCATCGACAATTTGCGGCGAGTCCTGCAGCGTCTTCCCGGCCGGAGCCAGCGAATAGTCGAGCAACACGACCATCGCCTGTCCCTCCACTACTGCCTGCCGTGCGGACGATTCCTCGTCATTTACGATATCGCCGGGACTAGGATCTGTTTTTTTATCGTCAGCATCTCCCGCTGATCCCTTCATCCATTTCTCGATGCCGAAGGACTGGTCCTGGAGGGCGTGCGTCAGTTCGTGCGCCAGCACCGG
>PMMJ01000305.1:15170-19088 GCA_003162255.1 Acidobacteriaceae bacterium
TCCACCCAGTTCAGCAGATTCACAGTTTTCGTTTTGACATCGTAGTATCCTGCCACCTGCTCCCGCAGCATCGCCACGAGAAAGTTGGGCAGGTCGAAGTTCCGCGGCAGTAACCCAAACTTCTTTAGCACCGCGGACGACCTCTCCAGCCGCTTCGCGTCCTANNAGTTCCTTCGCCTCTTTGGACGAAATGATGGTTTCTGCTGTGGCTTGGGCGGCTGCGCCCGCGGGCGTCTGACCCTGCGACGCCTGACCTTGCGACGCTGCAGTGCCCCCACCCGTTGCTTGCCCCGACAGCGTGCCCGCCAACAACACGAGTAGGGCAAGTTCACAAAACCATCTTCGGAGCTTTTGAGCAACCACCTTCACATTGTCCATTAGAATCGAGTTTATACTCTTCTGGGTCTATCAATTATGGCGGTTAATCTCTGGACTCGCACCGATCACGCCCTCGACTACCTCGAACGCGCGGATTCGATTACGCATCGCACGGAAGGCGAAGCGACGTTGCTCGAGTTCATTCCCCGAACCACGCGCCGCATTCTCGACCTGGGTACCGGCGATGGGCGACTGCTGGCCCTGGTGTTACGCGAACAGGTGAAACGCGAGCATCCGAACACGGAAGCGGTTGCCATTGACTTCTCTCCTGCCATGATTGAGGCTGCTAAGAAGCGCTTTGCCGGCGATTCTTCGGTTGCTGTCGAGACCCACAACCTCGACAACCCGCTTCCCGACCAAGGCAAGTTTGATGCTGTCATCTCCTGCTTCGCGATCCATCATCTCGTGCACGAGCGCAAGCGCGCCCTCTACTCCGAGGTCCATGGACTGCTGAATGCCGGTGGCGTCTTCTGCAATCTGGAACATGTCGCCTCGCCCACGCCGCGCCTGCACGAAGAATTCTTGCAGGGGATCGGCTTTACGCTTGAAACGGAAGACCCTTCGAACAAGCTTCTCGATGTGGCTACCCAGCTTCAGTGGCTGCGCGAGATTGGATTCGTCGACGTGGATTGCCATTGGAAATGGCGGGAATTGGCGCTGCTGGCTGGCCGACGGACGTGAGAGAGAGTCAGGAATCAACCGCGAGATATTCTCCTACTATGCCTTTGATTCACGCGAAACGAAGATGCCAGAATCGGTCGCGGACAGACACCGCTACACTATTAAGGTATGGCATTATGGGTCGGTCTGGCTGAACTAAGAGGAAACCAAGTTGCAAGAACTTCCGCAGGTTCGCAAGAACAAGTGTACGTTCGTCTGAGTTGCGGCCTGGGCCGAGTCTCCAGCAACTTTCGGAGCGAAAGTTAAAGTAATGTCGGAAACCTTGGATTGCATCCTGTATGGTCTGGATGATATCTCAGTCCTGGAGGCAAGAATGGAAGGCGCCGATTACCCTGAAGAGTTCGTCAGCATGCGGGTGACCGCGCATAGACAACCCCTCGATACGGTTTTGGCCGTTCTACACCTACAAACGTGCCGACAATATGTGAGCGCGTGGTCGTTCCGCCCCAATCGCAGTCCACACTTTGCGCGGGTCAGCCTTGGCTATAATCAAATAGATACACATGAGTAGTCCATTGCACCAGAATTCGACATCGGTCTCACCCCCGACCACAGACTTCGCCCACGTCCGCGCTGAGTTCCAGGCCTTGCTGGCAGGCTGCGGCATCTACGATCTGAGCGGCCGCGCCAAGATTTCGGTGGCCGGCAGCGACCGCGTCCGCTGGCTGAATGGCATGGCCACGAATAACCTTCGCGATCTTGCCCCCGGCCATGGCATCTATGCCTTCCTGCTGAACGCACAGGGCCGCATTCAAGCCGACCTCTACGCCTTCCAGCGCGGGGACTCACTGCTAGTGGACACGGAACGCGGGCAGCGAGACAAGATATTGCAGCTGTTCGATCACTACATCATTGCCGACGATGTGGAGATCGCCGACATCAGCGACAAACTTACTGCGCTCGGCCTGACTGGGCCAGAATCGCGCGCTGTTCTCGAACGCGTCGGTATCGCCGTTCCCGATCTCGCATATCTGCAGTTCGCGGACATTGCCTGGCAACAGAAATCCATCACGCTTTTGCGCTCGGGCGAGGAAGCGCCGGAGTCCTGGCAAATTTGGATTGCCCCCGAAAATGCGTGCGTGCTCTGGGATGCGCTGGTCAAGGCGAGTGCGCGGCCCATCGGCACGACTGCGCTGAATCTTTTTCGCATTTCGCGCGGCATCCCGCAATTTGGCGTGGACATCCGCGAACGCGATCTGCCGCAGGAAACGGGGCAGACCCGCGCTTTGAATTTCACCAAAGGGTGCTATCTCGGTCAGGAGATCGTGGAGCGCATACGCTCCCGCGGCGCAGTGCACCGGCAGTTCACCGCGTTCGTTGCCGAAGGCGCACTGCCCGAACCCGGCGCGAAGATTACGACCTCAGAAAAAGACCAAAAGGAAGTCGGTGAGATCACGAGCAGCGCGATTCTGCCACTGCCCGGCGGAGATCGAGCAATCGCATTGGGTTACCTGCGGCGCGAGGCCGCGGGAAAAGAATTGCGCGCGGGAACGGCGAAGCTGAGGCCAGCATCGCTCCCGATCGCCTGAACTGCAAGAGACTAGGAAAATCACATGGCTCAAAAAAGAAAAGAAGAAAGCGAATTCAAAGTGAGCGACAAGCGTTTGTTCACCTCCGAGGGAGAACTTCGCGATTCCTCCGAAGAACAGGCGCCTCCTCCAGCCGCCGTCGCCGATGCTGCACCGGCAGTCCCGCCGACGGCTACTTCGGCGGCACCGGTTTCGACGATCCCAGAAGCCGCGCCTGCAGCCGCCGCGCCCGGTCCCGAATCGGATATCCCCGAACCTCCGACCGCCTCCGAGCAGAAGGCTCAGCACGACGCCTACAAACAGTCGTCGCGCGACCTGGACACACGAGTCGAACTGAGCGGACACTCGGCCAAGGAGCTCGAAATGAACTTTGAGCGCTTCATGGCCTCGCTCTACATGACCGCCATGATGCAGCTCGGCCTTATGCACGAGCAAGGCGGCCAGCCTGGAGTTGACTTGATCGGGGCGCGGCAAACCATCGACACGCTGGGCATGATCGCCGAGAAAACCAAGGGCAATCTCACTCCGAAGGAGCAGGGATTCCTGCAAAACTGCCTCTACGAACTGCGCATGGCCTACGTGGAAGTGACCAACGCGCTGGCGCATCCTCCGCAGGCGCCCGGCCCGATCACAGGTACAAACGGCTGATGCGTGCGACTCTGACGGTACTGGGCAGCGGCACATCGATGGGCGTGCCCACGATCGGCTGCGACTGCGCCGCNNCTGATCGACACCACGCCTGACTTTCGTGAACAGGCGCTGCGCGAAAAGATTACGCAGCTCGATGCCGTGCTCTACACGCACACGCATGCCGACCACATCCTCGGAATCGACGATCTGCGGCCGCTGACTTATCGCCACAAGCCGGGCAAGCTGCCTCTTTATGCAACACCGCGAAACTGCGAATTCCTGCGCAATATGTTCCGCTACATTTTTGAACCGAAGTATAAGTTTGGCGGACTGCCGCAGGTTGAGCTGCATCCAATCGACGGCCCGGTCGAATTGTTCGGCGCACGCTTCGAGCCGTTGACGGTGATCCACGGCGAAACCCCGATNNGTTTCTGGACGCGCTGCGCTACACGCCACATCCCACGCATTCGACCGTCGAGCAGTCGCTAAAGATCGTGGAAGAGGTAAAGCCGAAGCGCACGTTTTTCACGCATATCTGCCACGACCTGCCGCACGAGGCGACCAATGCCGCGTTACCGCCCGGCGTGCAGTTGGCGTATGACGGAATGAAGCTGGAGTTTGAGATTTGAGCTCACCGCCGAGGCGCAAAGGTCGCCGAGTTTTTTCTTAATTAAGGATTTTCTCGGCGTGCTCGGCGTCT
>PMMJ01000540.1 GCA_003162255.1 Acidobacteriaceae bacterium
GAAGGTAAAGGCGGTTCCGGATCATCCGAAACCGGTCGCCAAGAAAGCGGCGAAAAAGGCCGAGTAACTGGCACCAGCCGAACACGAAAGGCCGGTGGGGGTTCACCCTGCCGGCCTTTCTATTTTCTACCCTTCGGTAACCTTGTCCGAGCCGTGCTAGGCTGTCTAGAGTTGAGCGCAGGCGAATATCGTTCGCCGGGGGTCAATCTACGCGCATGCATTTCACAGGGAAACGGAACGTTCTCCGCACCAGTCTATTGCTTCTCGCTGTCAGTCTCTTGAGCACCGCCCTGCTGGCCTCCGGGCCCTGGCAGGTGCTAGGTCCGGATGGCGGCGACGCGCGCAGCCTCGCCTACGACGCGCACAATCCAGATCACATCCTGCTCGGCACCAGCACCGGCCAGATGTTCACTTCGAATGATGGCGGACGCACCTGGTTGCGCCTGGCGCGGTTGGGTGGCGACGAATACGTGCTGGACCACATCTCCATCGATCCGCAGGATTCCAACCGTATCTATGTGTCGGCATGGAGTTCATCGGGCCAGCAGATCGGCGAAATCTTCCGCACTCGCGACGGCGGCCGCAACTGGGATACGCTGCCCGCGATGCACGGCAAGTCAATCCGCGCCATGGCCATGTACAAGGGCGATTCCAACGTGCTCGTCGCGGGCGCGCTCGATGGCGTCTTCCGCAGCAAGGATGGCGGCGATACCTGGGAGCGCCTGTCGCCCGCGAACTCCGTCGACATCAAGAATATCGAGTCGATTGCGGTGGATCCCAAAGATCCGAACACCGTCTATGCCGGAACCTGGCACCTGGCCTGGAAAACTTCCGACGCCGGCGCCAACTGGCAGCATATTAATAAGGGCATGATTGACGACTCCGACGTGTTTTCGGTCATCGTCGATCATGACAATCCGTCGGTCGTTTTCGCCAGCGCCTGCTCGGGAATTTACAAGAGCGAAACGGCAGGCAACCTGTTTTCGAAGATTCAAGGCATCCCGTTTACCGCGCGCCGCACCCGCGTGCTCAAGCAGGATCCGACCAACGAAAAGATCGTGTACGCCGGAACCACCGAGGGCCTCTGGAAGACGACCGATCTGGGCAAGGTCTGGAAGCGTGTGAGCAGCCCTGAAGTGGTCGTCAATGACGTGCTCGTCGATCCGCGGGATTCCAATCATGTGCTGCTCGCCACCGACCGCAGCGGCGTGATGGCCTCGCTGGATGGCGCCTCCACCTGGACCACTTCGAACCACGGCTACGCGCATCGCTATGTGTCGGCGCTTCTGGCCGACAACAAAGATGGCGGCACGCTCTACGTTGGCGTGGTCAACGATCGCGAATACGGCGGCTTGTTCTATTCCCATGATGCCGGACAGCACTGGTTCCAGAAAGCGGAGGGACTTGGCGGAAAGGACGTTTTCGCGCTCAAGCAGGCTCCCAGCGGAATGCTGATTGCCGGTACCAATCACGGGGTGTATTCGCTGGAGCGCAATGCCAGCGAGTGGCATCCCATGAACGTTGTGGTCGTCGAGCATACGGTGAAAACGCCGGCCAAGGGAACTCGTAAAGCGGTCACCAAAACAACCTTGGAGAAATCGAAGCTCGATGCGCGGGTCAACGATCTGGAACTCGGTTCTGGACGCTGGCTGGCGGCAACCACTGCAGGCATCTACTCGAGTGCCGACCAGGGTAAGACCTGGAAGGGCGGGCAGATTCTAGGACAGACTGATTTTGTCTCGGTGCGAGCGGAAGGTTCCACGCTGGTCGCGGCTACGCGTTCCACTGCGCTGGTTTCGAATGACAACGGCGCAACCTGGAAACAGGCCGGTCTGCCGTCGTATGTGGTGAGCATCCGCGGCGCGGCGATTGCTTCCGATAGCCAGATCGTGATCGCGGCCCGCGAAGGCGCGTTCCGCAGCTCAGACGGGGGCGCGACCTGGGAGCATGCCGTCAACGGCCTGCCCAGCAAGGACATCACCTCCGTCAGCTTCGATTCCACCCACAAGCGTCTGCTGGCCACCAGCGACGCGACCGGCGTGATCTTCGAAAGCCGCGACGGCGGACGTTCCTGGCAGCGCGGTCCCGACAGCGGTTTCCCGCTGCGCCGGGTCAGCGTGATTGGCGGACGCTTCGTGGGCGCGACTCCGTTTGATGGCGTCATCCTGCAACCGGAAAACGAATCGATCAGCGCCGCCGCCGAAGCAGGCAGCACCGAGTAAGACTGAACCGAGTAAGACTGACTCAAGGCGAAACCCAACCGGGGGAGCGGAAACGCTTCCCCGGTCTTTGTTGGAGCGGTCGAAGCGCCTGCCCTTGCGTTCCTGACAAGGGTGGGAAACAATTCTCTGGGACTTTTATGCGGCTTGCCTGTGGACTCGCGATTGCGCTGGGGCTGAGTTCCCCGGCCGCTGGAACGGCCTGGCAGCGGGACCCGGCTGCCGCCGCGAATTCCTCTGAACAAGCTCCGGCTGCGCCCGCGTCGGCAGAGAAGGCTCCCGCAGAGAACGCTCCGACGGCGGCGAGAGCATCGGAGGGCGAATTGAAGGAAAAGCCCGATGCTGGTTCAGCGAGCGCCACCACGAAACGCCGCCCGCGCACGGCGCCAGCGCCGGATGGGGCTCCGCGGAGAATCGTGATTCGCAAGGGTGGAGCGAGCGAACCCGCGGCTCAGATTGCGCCCGACATTACTCCCGCGGAAGCCACCCAGGAGCGCCACAACGCGGAACAATTGCTGGGCGCTGCCAGCGATCAACTGAAACAGCTCGCGGGACGCACCCTGAACGCGCAACAGCAGGAGACCGTGGGACAGATCCGCAACTATATGAATGGCGCGCATTCGGCGCTGAAAGAAGGCGATTTGCGGCGGGCGAGCACGCTGGCGCAGAAGGCACATTTGCTGGCGGAAGATTTAGTGAAGCATTAGGAGCGAAGGAAGACGGACCGATTGCAAAAGAGTCATTTGTGATGCTATTATGTATCACATGACCAAAGCCTCGGTGCGAGACCTTCGCTACGATTTCAAAAAAATTGAGCGCCTTTTGCGGAAGGGTGAGGAAATCCAAATCACCAAGCACCGGCGGGTCATCGGTCGACTGGTGCCGGAGAGCGCGGAGGTCGCGAAAAAGCTCCCCGATTTCCGGGCGCGAGTGCGCAAGATCTACGGCGAAAAGGTGCTGGCGGTAAGCGGAGCGGACTTGATATCCGCCGATCGGAACCGGTATTGAAAATCTACGCCGACTCCAGTTTTCTCGTATCGCTGTACGGCGCAGATTCTAATTCGACCGCCGCTATGCATACGATGGAGGCTTCTGCAGGCGAGCGCTTCGTTACGACTCTTGGAGAGCTCGAAGTCGTCAATGCATTCGGATTGCGTGTGTTTCGGAAGGAAGTTTCGGCCGCGCAAGCCCGGGAATCGGTAAGCGACTTCGAGAGGGATTTGCGCGATGGGATTCTGCAACTTCGAGAGTTATCGGATCCGATCTTTGAGCGGGCGCGCCTACTCTCTCGACAAACAACCGCTAAACTGGGCACGCGCACAGCGGACCTGTTGCACGTAGCGGCCGCTCTCGAACTGGGGGTGGATTACCTCTACAGCTTCGACCAACAGCAGAGGAAGCTTGCCCAAACCGTTCGCCTCAAGCTGAATTAGGAGAAAGGGTCGCGTGTCAGGAAAATCGAGATGGCATGGGTTCCCATGCCAGACCTGCGACCTGCCCTACTCACTGGTGTAGTAGTCCACGCTCACGGGGTTCTCAAACAGGGAGTAATCGCGCGTCACGATGGTGATGCCACTGTCAGTGACGAAGTATTGCTCGCGGTCGGCTTCGTTATCGTAGCCGATGGTCGTGCCTTCGGGAATGTGCACGTCGCGGTCGATGATGGCTTTGCGGATGCGGCAACTGCGTCCCACGTTCACGTGCGAGAACAAAATGCTGCTCTCGATTTCGGTGTAGGAGTTGACGCGCACATCGGGAGACAGCACGCAATCCTGCACGGAGCCTCCGGAAATAATGCAGCCGGAAGAAACCAGCGAATCGAGGGCGCGGCCCATGCGTCCGCTTTCGGCGAACACGAATTTCGCCGGGGGATACTGCCGCTGGTAGGTGCGAATGGGCCATTGGTCATCGTAAAGATTGAAGACGGGAGAGACCGAAACCAGGTCCATGTTGGCTTCGTAGTAAGCTTCGAGCGTGCCTACGTCGCGCCAGTAGAGAGCCTCTTTCTTGTTTTCGTCGACAAAATTGAAAGCGAAGACGCGGTAGTCAGCGAGCATTTTGGGCAGAATGTTCTTGCCGAAATCGTGACTGGAATCGGGATCCTCGGCGTCTTTGAGCAGCACGGGAATGAGCACGTCGGTGTTGAAGATATAGATGCCCATCGACGCTGAGATTTTTGCCGCGTCGTAGGGCGACCGGATCTCGGTCTGTTGCGGCTTTTCCAGGAAACCGGTGATGCGGTGATCGTGGTCGATGTCGACGACGCCGAAATGGCGGCTCTCGGACGGGTCCATGACCAGGGTCGCGACGGTGACGTCGGCAGCCGCTTCCTTGTGCTGCTTGAGCATGCGATCGTAATTCATTTTGTAGATGTGGTCGCCGGCGAGGATGAGCACGTGCTTGGGCTGCTCGGAGCCGATGGAATAGATGTTCTGATAGACCGCGTCGG
>PMMJ01000258.1 GCA_003162255.1 Acidobacteriaceae bacterium
CTAAGCCTCACCCAAAACCAAAGAGGCTCCCGCACCCTAAACGTATGACCATCTGTATCGGAATGCTCGCCTCTGACGGCATCGTTATCGCAGCGGATGCAGAAGAAAGCGATCAATACTACAAGAGATCGCAGCAAAAAATTCTAACCTTCTTGGGTAATATTCCGGTGGGTAACAATCTGAATCAGCCTTCAATGGCCTGTGCTTTCACAGGGGCGGGTGAGGGGGGATATGTCGATGCGTTTACGGCAGAGGCGATCCAAAACATATCAACCAGTGCAACGCGAAACGAGTTTGAGGAATTTCTTGCAAAAAGAGTCTTGGAGTTCCACGAGAAGCATCTTTTTCCGCTTGCTACTGCCAACAATCCACCAGAAATGCAAATACTGGTGGGTGCCTATGTTCAGTGGGGTACGGGCATATTTGTTTCTTACGGTTCAACGCTGAGACGTGCGTTCCCGCATGCAGCAATAGGCGCAGGTGCTCATTTTGCCATGAGCCTTATTGATGATCTGGGAACAATTCAAGATGTACGGCGCACGGAACTGCTAGCCGCTTATGTGGTGGGCATAACGAAGGAACGCATCGAGGGATGTGGGAAGTACACGGCAATTGTTTCTCTGCATAATCCTGTCATGCGCGATACGCCAGGACAGCCATCGCAGTTGTTCCCGCCCCCGCAACTTCTTACGCATGTGTCTCCCACGAGAATACGAAAATGGGAAGAGTCGTTTGGAAATCGCTGGGCACATCGCCAAATGAAACTAATTATGGAATTGGTTGAAGAAGAATTGGCGGATGATCCTAATCCTCAGCCTTCGTCATCCTAATGCCTTAAGTATCAGATTCTTCTCGATTGTCGAAGTCTTAACCACAGGTTTCGGCAACAACGTGCACAGTTCCTCAAGACTCCAAACGTGATCGGACAATCCCGCTTCCATCGCAGGCGTTACGCGCAATGTCTGATGCACGCGGCAGAAGTTGTAATACATGTAGTGCAGAGCAACGGAGTGGCGGTGATTATCGGCCTTTTTGCTGAATCCGTTTGTTAAGCGCGTGAACCGTCGCATCTGCATTCTCATGGTGAGGTTCTGGCGTTCTACAAAGCTGGTGCTGACATGCTTTGGGTCAGGATCGCCACTGACAACCTTCATATCGCAGCCAATGCACGTCGCGGGAGAGTAGCGCGTTTCGTTCTCCATGACCGCGCCGTAAATCTTCTGAAGCATCGCATAGTCAATATCCGCTCCGAAGGCGTTCTCAACCGCATCCAAATAGACTCTGTGACCGTCAGTGGTGATCTGCACGCGGTTCTTGATTCGACTGGCGCAGTCCTCCATAAACTCTTTCGCCCAACCGCCATCACGACCGCCGACTAAGTACGAAACCACTAGCTTTGTGTCGGCGTCGATTCCAACCCACGTCCAAATATCGCCCCAGCCTTCTAGTTTCTTTTCTTTGCTGACGTTCTTTGCCTTGGCTCCGACGAAGCACCAAATTTCATCCGCCTGTAGTCGGCGCACCTTGAGGTTGCGAACAGCGCGATTGTGGTAGCCAGCGCAGGCACAGCCGATGTCTGCTAGGAGTTTTACGACGGTATTCTTGGCCGCTCCGGTCATGCGGACAGTGGCACGAATCGAACAGCCCTCAATCAAGCAGTTAATCACCCTAGCGCGGGTTTCGGAATCCAAGCAATTCATATTGACTTTTATACCATAGCCGCTTTAGCATGTCAATATCATTCTGCCAGAAGCGAGGAATTCTGAGAAGTGAGGCGGGCAAAATGGATGGCGGGATAGAATTAGTCACTCGTGATGATTTTTTTCTACTCTTGCGAGGCTGGCGCGACTCGGAATCACACTTATGGGTCAAGTTCTTGTCCAGCGCATTGCAATTATCGGCTCCGTGTGTGCTGTACGATGCGCGAGATGGGCGCGTGGCGTTCTGGTTCCATACCGAAAGCAAGAGTTTTGCGGATTTTAATGTAGCTGGATGCGTCTTTGGCTTTAGGGACGTTGCAGCGGAAGAGGCGAGACTGCCAGTTGGTTTTGAGGCGGAATCTGCGATTGAAGCAGTTCGGGATGACTTTGCGCTTCTCATAATGCTCCTCAAGTGCGATGATTTACTTGAAGAGAAATGAGCACATCGGCCACGGTGCCAGCCGTGGCCTTTTCTATTTGTGATTAAATCATGGCTGTCAAGCGAGGTTCCATGATGGAGATCGGCTTTGAAATTATCGTGGTGATACTCCTGTGCGTGATCGGTGTGAAAGTGCAGCACATTGAAGCATTGCTCCGAGATCGGAAATGAGGTTCTATCTGCCGCTCTGGTTTGAAATTGCTGTGCTGGTGGTACTTGTATTTATTGCTGAGGCTCTAGCTGGCATTCGGCGGAATATTGCCGTGATGGGATCACGTCTGGAAACGGTGCTAGAAGATCCGAAAAAGGCTATCCCCTGATCTAGCGTTTCTTCCAGCGTGCCCTAGCAGCCTTCGCGGCGACCTTGGAGCGTGCAGCCTTCGTCATAGTCTTGAGCCGCCGCTTCCCGCCGATCTGACCGCCCTTGCGCCCTATTGCAGCCATGTAAGCGGACAGATCGGTAGGCGGAATGGGCGTCGCTGCTACAGGCTCTGGCGTCTCGCTAGTGGACTGTTCTACAATCCACTTCGCAAGCTGGTTTGGATCACGCGGACGTTTGCCCTTGCCGATGGTCACGAAACCATCATGCCACAGGCGGGGATGCTAAAGCGAGACTGTGAATATTCAAACTGACCCACTACCGATTGGTTTGAAGATCACTTCCGCCCAACGCGAATATTATCGATATACCGGTGTCTCAGCAGAGGTGCAACGGCGCAACATTCAATATATGCCGCGTCCCGACTTTGCTCGGCTCCCCCGTCGCGAGCAGCTCGAGGAGGAAGATCGCTCAGATACCAAGGCGAGAAGAAGCAGGGGTTGAGCGAAATGCTCCAGATCTTCAGTCCCGCTCGCGACAGCGAACGTCCACCTTACGCCGCTCCGAACCTCACCGACACCAGTTTCGACACGCCCGGCTCCTGCATGGTCACGCCGTAGAGGGCTTGGGCGGCTTCCATGGTGCGCTTGGANNCTGGGCGTGTACTGGAAAATTCCGACCAGCAGTGCGAGCGCGGTGAGCGCTTTTTCGCCGCCAGAGAGCAGAAGCACGTTCTGCAGTTTCTTTCCCGGAGGCGAGGCCACCACGTCAATGCCGCTCTCCGCGCTGTTTTCCACGTCGGTCAGCCGCATGAAGCCCTGTCCGCCGCCGAACAGCTTGCGGAACGTGGCCTGGAAGTTCTCGTTAATCTTGTGGAATGCTTCTTCAAATTTCTGCCGCGAGACTTGATCGATCTCGCGAATAGTGGCGGCCGTGTTTTCGATGGCATCGAGCAGGTCTTTTCNNGCCATCATGTTGACCGGGCCCATAGCGTCGAGGCGGGCGCGCATCTCGCGGTGCGCCTGATCTTCGGCGGCAAGTTCATCCCCGGTAACCAGCGGAATCGGCTTGTCGGACGCAGCCTCGGCCATCAGGACCGCACGTTCCATGCCCAACTCGTTCAGGCAAGTGTCGGCCAGGTGTTGCAGGTCGGATTGCAGTTTGGCGGTTGTGGCCGATAGCTCACCCCGGCGGTCGCGCGCAAGATCGAGTTGCTGACGCGTGCAGCGCAGCAGTTCTTCAATTTCGGCGAGCCGCGCCCGCACCTGTTCCGACTCGAGCTGCAGTAAGCCTTCGCGCGCTTCTCCCGCATTGCGCTCGGCTTCGAACTGNNCCTTTGGATCTGCAAAGCACCGGCCCGCTCACGCATCTCGGCAACCAGCGTCTCGATGCGCTGAAGCAGGGTGGTGGCGGAACGGTGGCGCTCTTCGAGCGTGGCCACGCGGGCGGCACGCTGCGAGGTGGTCTCCGCGGCAGCGTCGCGCTGGCTGCGCAGAGCGGCGAGTCGATCTTGTCCGGCGGCAAGCTGGGTTTCGAATTGCGTGCGTGCTTGCTCGATCGTTGTCAGCTCCGCTTGCCGCGATGCGATCAAGCCCTCCTGCTCCTGGCGTTCTGTCGCAAGCCGTTGCAGTTCGCGTTCGCCGATCGCGATTCGTTCGCGGACCCGCGTCATCTCCCCGTCCAATTGGCGCAACAAATGTCCGGAGGTCATCGCCTGCGTCTCGGCTTCGCGTTTCTCCTCTTCCAGGCGATCGAGCAGGGAAGCGTTCTCTTTAATTTCGCGCCCCAAAGTGATCGCGAGCATTTCCTTCTCGCGCAGAGCCCGCTCCAGTTCTTCGAGCAGACGCAGCACGTCGCGCAACTCGCGCTTCATCGAGAGCGGTCCCTCGCTTCGTTGCTTGCCGCCGGTGACGGTCACGTTGTGGAAGCACTCGCCGCTCTGGGAAAGGAAGAACGCATCCGGACTGGAGAGCGCGAGTTCGCGCGCCACCGCGGGATCGGGCACGATGTAGCCGTTTCCCAGCTTCGGCAGGATCACTTCGAGTGACTTACCGAATCCATTCAGCACGCGAATCGAGTTTTTCAGCGGGATGACCGTGTCGTTGAGCGGAGCGTAGTGCTGGCTTTCATCGGCGAGAAATGAGAACTTTGCTTGCGAGTCCTCGGGATGCACGAGGAATGTCGCGCGCCCGTTGACGTCGGAGCGCAGCAGGCGCAGGCCTTCGTCAGCGGCATCCCACGACTTGACGACGACGAAGTTCAGTTCGTCGCGTAGAAAGTCCTCGACGACGCGCTCATAGCGGGGCTCGACTTCGAGGAAATCGGCGAGCACGCCGGCGGGAGTGTTGCCTCCCTGCATAGCGCCCGATTGAAAAAGCCGCCGCACCGACTCGGTGGAATATCCGTGCTCGGCGATAACCGCTTCGAGCGATCCCCTCTTGCCCAGCGTCGTGGCGTATTCGGAGCGGATCGAGTCGAGGTGCTTCTTGGTGTCGTTCTCGGCAGAGCGCTTCGCCTCCAGGGTCTCACGCAGGCTCGCGATCTCGGCAGCCAGTCCACTCGCCCGCTGCGAAACGCTTTCGAATTCCAGAGCGATCTGGCCGCGTTGTCCGCCGAAGGTTTCCGATTGCGATGAGGCGGTTGCGATTTCTGTCCGCAGACGCTGCTCCTCGCGGCCGATGCCCGCCAGCCGCTCCCCGGCCTGCGTGAGCTGATTGCGCAGGTTGGAAGCTCCGCCCACTGCATCCAGAATGGCGGTGCGATGCGACTCCTGCTCGTCTTCGAGCAATGCAAGATTGATCGAGGCGCAGGCCGTTTCCTGCTGGCTGAGCGCCAGCTCCTGCTGGGCTGCCGCGAGATCCGCAGCCGCCGAGTCCAGCAACTGCTGGTGGCCATCGCGTTCTTCTTCGAGCGCCGCCAGGCGTTGCTGAGCCTGCGCCAGCTCCGCTTCGGCGGCCGCCGTGCGCACCATCAACTCCGCGCAGCGCTCTTCGTTGGTTCGGATGCGCGCCTTGCCGCGATCCCCTTCGATCGCGACCTGGTTGAGACGGTCGCGATTTTGCCGCGTCTCGGTCTCAATCGCGTATCCGCGCTGCGTGCGCTCGGAGTGCTCGGCTTCGGACTGCTGCACGCTCTCCGATTGCTGGCGAATTTCCTCGCCCAGTTCATGGATCTGGGCATCGAAGGTCACACTTTCCTGATCCATCTGAGTGAACCTGCTGGCGAGCACAACCCGCAGTTTGGCTCGCATCTCGTCGCGCAGCCTGGCATAGCGCTCGGCCTTGCTGGCCTGGCGTTTGAGCGAGTTCATCTGCCGCGTGACTTCTTCGAAAATGTCGTTCACGCGATTCAGATTCGTCTTGGCGTCTTCGAGCCGCGCCTCGGCGAGGCGCTTCTTCGTCTTGAATTTCGTAATGCCGGCGGCTTCTTCGATAATGTTGCGGCGGTCGGTCGGACGGCTGCTCAGGATTTGGCCGATGCGTCCTTGCTCGATGAGCGCATACGACTCCGGCCCCAGCCCCGTTCCCATGAACAGTTCCTGGATGTCGCGCAGGCGGCACAGCTTCCCATTCAGCAGGTATTCGCTGTCACCGCTGCGGAAAAGACGGCGCGTCACCGAAATCACGCCGGCGTGGTGTTGCTGCTGATTGAATTTGCGCCGGCGGATTTTCAGAACTACCTGCGGGACGAGCACTGCCACTGCGCCGCCGTTTGCTAGAGATTCGTTCGTCCGAGACTCGTTAGCCGGAGCTTCCGCCGCGACCTCGCCTTCAATTCCTTCGGTCTTTCCAGGCTGCGCTTCCTCAACGGCGCGTTCCGTTTCGGCGGCGGCCTGGGCTCGGACTTCCGCTTCATCCCAATCTTCTCCCGCCGCAGGCAGGTCGTCTTGAATCTCGATCTCGGTGGGCGCGTTCGTATCCGGCCCAGCGTAAACTTCGGGGTCGATCAAAGTGAGGGAGACTTCCGCCATTCCGGTGGGGTTGCGGTCGCGCGTTCCGGAGAAGATGACGTCTTCCATGCGCGCGCCGCGCAGCGACTTGGCCGACTGCTCACCTAGCACCCAGGAAATCGCGTCGGCGATGTTCGACTTACCGCAGCCATT
>PMMJ01000243.1 GCA_003162255.1 Acidobacteriaceae bacterium
CGTGTCCGTTCGCCGATCGGATCGTCAAGATCAGCCTGCTTTTGCCGGCGAACAAGCGGGTCATCGAGGCTTCGAACCCGCTCGCCGAGTCCACGGCGAAGTCTCTCGCTGAGGCCGACTCCGCCGGCGATGTTTTTGCGGCTTCTTGGCGATCGGTCTCTCTGGCTCTTTGGGAGTACCGTCGAGGCGACTATCCCAAGGCGGTGGAGTGGTGCCGGCGGTGCCTGGCCTATCCGGAGTACAACGCCCCCCGCACTGCCACCGCCCGCGTGATCCTTGCGATGTCTTGCCAACAGCTGGGCCAGGCTGACCAGGCCCGCACCGAACTTGCAGCGGGCCGCGAGCCCATCGAAAGCAGGTTCAAGGGCCGGATGGACAGTGGCACCCCTGTCCAGGGCTCCTGGTTTGACTGGGCTTTTGCTCGAATTCCNNTTACCGTTTCCGCGGCTCCTACCGCAGATCCTGCCTGGGCCAGCTGACGGCTCAACGCGTGGACCGCTGAACGTGGATGCAATTCACTGGCGCATACTGGACTGATGTGCTGAGCAAAGCCCAATTGCAGAGCGTGCAGCAGCGCGCCGATGAGGCGCACGCAATGTGTGCCGCTGGGGATGGACCTGAACAAGCGTTCTTCTGTCGGGTTTCGGACTAAAACGACGCATGTATGGGGTAGAAGCAAAAAATCCCAGTAAGAATTTCCGGTTCTTCCGTCTTGATCGCCCCGAGCTTTCCGCGTGTGTGCTTCATGCCCAGTGCCGTGCCGCGCGTTTNNACTACCACCGCTCCCTTTGAACCCAGCAACCAAATGACCATGACTACGACCCAATACCCTGTGCCTCGCCGCAACGGTACCATCGTTGCGTTTTGCTCAGCCCTCACGATAGCTCTTTCACTCGGGATCAACCCGGCGCGTGCCCAGGACAAGCCGGCCGACCAGATGGCCTCCAAGGAGGCGCCGATCGAAATGGCGCCGGTCACGGTGGTCGGCTTGCGCGCTAGCTTGATCAACGCTCAGGAGATCAAGCTGAATTCCCCGGAATTCGTCGACTCCATCGTCGCCGAGGATATCGGCAAGTTCCCGGACCTCACCGTCGCCGAAGCGCTCCAGCGCGTGCCCGGCATTCAAGTCGGACGCTCCCTCGGCGAAGTAAGCTCGGTGGTAATCCGCGGCCTGCCGAACATCGAAACCACCCTGAACGGCTATGAAGTGTTCACGGGAACCGGACGCGGCGTATCGTTGCAGGACATCCCGGCGGAATTGGTCGCCGGGGTCGACGTCTTCAAATCGGTAGGGGCGGACAAGGTCGAAGGCGGCGTGGCGGGCCTGATCGACGTGCGCCTCCGGCGCCCGTTCGATTTCACCGGCTTAACCGTCGCTACCACTGCCCGCGGCATTTATGCGACCCAGGCGCAGAAGAATAGCTACACCATCAGCGGCTTGGTGAGCGATCGCTGGAAGGTAGGATCGGGTGAATTCGGAGCGTTGCTGGATGTTTCGTTTGCGCGCACCCAGGCCATGGACCAGATCGTGGACAACTACGTGCACTTCGGTGCCCTCGGCGAGCAATTCGACCTCGCCACCGATTCCTCCGGCGTCCGCGGTTACTACGCCGACAATTTCGGCATTCAAATGAATCCGGTCGATCGCAAGCGGGCCGGCGTCTCGGCCATGCTGCAGTGGAAGCCCAACAAGGATACCGAGTTCTACTGGGACAACCTTTATACCCGGTATGACAATAAACATAGCGTCGACTTTTTCATCGGCATTCCCAGTTGGGCAAACACCGGCTTCTTCATCGACAATGTTACGCTCTATCCAACGGGCTACGACGGCTACAATGTCCCGGAGAAATACGACAGTGCCGGCACCCCGGCCCGTTTCGTCCACAGCCTGACGGCTCACTACACCAACAGCCTGACAAGCACGCAGGCGTTCCACGATACGACCGACACCTATCAGGGCGCCTTTGGCGGCAAATGGGACAATGGGACGGTCAAAGCTACCGGTGAAGTGAGCTATAATTTCAGCACCTTCCGGCCGCGAGGCGTGATCCTCGACACGGGCCTGGTGACTCCGTCCTTCTCGATTACCTACAACGACAACAATGCCTCCTCGGTCACGGCCACCGGCGTTGACTACAACAATCCGGCCAATTATCATCTGCAGCAGCTGTTCGATCAGTGGCAGCGGGCCCACAGCGTGCAGTTTGCCGCCAAAGCCGATGTGCTCTATCGCCTGCAGAATTCGTTCTTCAAATCGCTGCAGTTCGGCGTGCGGTATTCCGATCGCGATGTCAACTACACGTCTGCCAACGGCGGCGGCGACTTCGAATGGGCCATCGCGTCGGCCTCGAGTGTTCCCAATCTGGGTCACCTTTCCCCCACGAACCTGTTCATCGGCTCCAATCAGATCAACGTTCGGCAATGGTGGTCGGCGGATCCGGATTTCCTCCTGAACAACACCGACGTGATCCGCCAGATCTTCCATCATCCCTTGGGGGCGCCGGTGCCCGATCCCACGAAGACCTTCAAGGACATGGAAAAGACCACCACGTTGTACGGCTTGACCAACTACGCGACGAAAGTCGGTGACACGCACATTGATGGCGCCATCGGATTCCGTTTCTCGCGGACGGATGACACCCTGAGCGGCTATCTGCAGCAGATCATCGGTGGTTCAACAACCTACACCTGGACCTCGGTCGATAAGGCGCGGTGGGAGGCGCTGCCGACCGCGAATGCCCGTATAAAGTTGGAGAATGACCTGTACCTCCGCGGATCCATCACCAAGACGATCACGCGGCCGGATTTCAGCGCGCTGAATCCTGCCACGTCAGTAACGGCTCCTGGGCCGACGCTGCCCGGTCAGGGATCTGGCGGCAATCCCGACCTCGATCCGATTCGCTCGACCAACTATGACCTGTCCCTCGAATACTATCCGTCGAAATCGAGCGTTGCCTCCGTGGCCGGCTTCTACCGGTCCATTGACGGATACATTCAGAGTTACGTGGATTCGGAAGTCATCAACGGCAATACCTACGCCGTGACCCGGCCGCACAGCACGCATAACGGCTATCTGCAGGGCGTCGAGCTCAGCTACCAATACTTCTTCGACTTCCTGCCGGATGCATTCAAGGGCCTCGGTCTCCAGGCCAACTACACCTACATCAAGGGTGAAACGGAGAACCCGCTGACGAACATAAAGCAGTCCATCGCCCAGGTGTCCAAGGATAGCTACAACATTATTCTGATCTACGAGCGGGGCCCCTTCTCCGGCCGGCTGGCCTACAACTGGCGCGGCAAGTTCATCGACAGTTTCAACCAAAGCGGCATCCAGCCGTCGACTGTCTGGGTCCAGCCGCGCGGCCAGCTCGATTTCTCCGCGGGCTATGCCATCAGCAAGGACCTGACGATCACATTCGACGCCACCAACCTCACCAAGAGCAAGTATCACGATAACTTTGGCAGCCTGCCGATGTTTCCTCGCGACGTCCGCAGCTACGACTCAACCTACGAAATCGGCCTGAGATACCACTTCTAGGGGAACCAATGAAGCAAACCTTCCTGGCGGGTGGGCGACGCCACCCGTCAGGAAGGTCGAGGAGAGAAAGATCGAGAGACGACTCCGCCCCCAAAGACTTGAAGTGGTTCGAGTGCGAGTCCTTGGATCGGCACGGTCTCCCCATGGTGGTAGGATTAGGCAAGTTACTTGGATTCGGCAGGGATGAGTGGAGGCCCCGGAGACGGTTCACGTTCTCGAGGGCACCTTGGCTTTTGTCTGTTTTTCAGACCCATGCAT
>PMMJ01000517.1 GCA_003162255.1 Acidobacteriaceae bacterium
GCTTCCGCTACCTGCTCGTGCACATCGCGGGTGGGCTGTCGCTGCTGGCCGGCATCGTGCTGCACGTAAATGCAACCGGCAGCACGGCCTTCACCGCCTTCGACGTTCATCACACCACCGTGGCAGGGTACTTTATCCTGGTCGGCTTCATCCTGAATGCCGCTGTGCCGCCGCTGCATGCCTGGCTGCCCGACGCCCACGCCGAGGCGCCGTCGCCCATCAGCGCCCTTTTGTCTGCGGTCCTCCTGAATTGCGCGATGTACGCGATATTGCGTTTTGACGCGATCACTTCGCGGGCCATCGGCAGTGGCTTCAGTCATACTCTGTTGTTGATCTTTGGCGGTGTTTCGCTCGGGGTGGCGAGCTTGCTGATGATTGTGCAGCGCGATCTGAAACGCCTGCTCGCCTACAGCAGCATTGAGCATATGGGCATTGTGGCGATTGGAATTGGGATTGGCGGTGCACTGGGTTTCTATGGCGCTTTGCTGCACATTTTTAATCACTCGATCGCCAAGACCTTTCTGTTCTTTACCGCGGGCAATGTTCAGGGGAATTTCGGCACCCTCCGCATGGAGCGCATTCGAGGGATGGCTTCTGCGCTGCCTTGGACCGGTAGCGCCCTCATCTTGGGCGGCCTCGCCATCGCCGGGATGCCACCCTTTGGGTTGTTTGTCAGTGAACTCATGATTCTCACCGCGGCTTTCTCGACGGCGCACTATTTCATTGCCGTGCTAATGCTGGCTGCGATTTCCGTCGTCTTCGGCGCGCTGCTCTACCATTTCCAGCACATGCTTATGGGCAAGCCGGAGGATGTTCGTACGCGGCCGGCTTTGCGGGCTTCTGAGATCACTGTCATGGGCGTTTGCGCTCTATGCCTGGTGGTGTTGGGCTTGCATATTCCAGCGGCCTTTGCTGCCATTCTCCGCGGCGCGATGACGGTATTGCGGCCATGAACGTAACCCTTCCCAATAGCGAGACGGGTATATCGCAAGCGCTGGATCTACTGCGCGCTCCGAACGCGCGCTTGGTTTCCATATTTGGTAGCACGGGCGACCACCACGAACGCTACGTGCACTACCTCATCGACGTGAATAGCCGCGAATATCGCATGTTCAGTTCGGTGGTCACCGGCCCCATTCCTTCGGCAACGCCAATCTCGCCCGCAGCCGCCTGGTACGAACGCGAACTTCACGACCAGTACGGCATCGAGTGCGTCGGCCACCCTGACCCGCGTCCTTTGTTGTTCCACGAGAATTGGCCGGAAAACGTCCATCCCATGATCGACGATGTCACGCATGTGCCTTGGGCAGAAGGCCAGTACCAGTTTCTCAAAGTGCAAGGGGCCGGGGTCTGCGAAGTGCCGGTCGGTCCCATACATGCCGGCATCATTGAGCCTGGGCACTTTCGTTTCAGTGTTGTCGGCGATACCGTCCTCCATCTTGAACTGCGGCACTTCTATACCCACAAGGGCACGGAGAAGCTCTTTGAGGGCACTCCGGTGATCGACGGCGTGATGATTGCCGAATCGGTTTCCGGCGACAACTGCTTTTCGCATGCGGTGGCGTACTGCCAGGCAATTGAGAGCGCGTTCGGTATTTCTGTGCCGCCGCGGGCGCAGGCCCTCCGCCTGATCGGACTCGAACTGGAGCGCATGATCGCGCACATTGCGGACGTGGGGGCGATGTGCGGCGATGTCGGATTCAATGTACCGGCCGCATACACCGCGCGCATTAAGGAGACTCTGCTTCGAGCTTCAACCCGTTTTTTCGGCACGCGCTTCTGGCGCGGCATGGCGGTGCCTGGGGGTGTCACCCGCGACTTCTCCTCAGCAGACACGGGTGAGTTCGGCCGGATGGTCGCGGCCGCAGCCGGTGATTTCGCGGAAATGGCACGCCTCATCCTACATACGTCGTCGGTTCAGAACCGCTTTGAATCCACCGGAATCCTAACTGCCGAAATCGCCAGGCAAACGGGCGTCGTGGGGCCGGTGGCGCGCGCCAGCGGTATTCGGCTTGACGTCCGCTGCGATCATCCTAGCGGGCGCTATCGCGACATCAACGTGGATGTCCCCTTGTACAAGTATGGCGATGTGCTCGCACGTGCGCGAATACGAATCGACGAGACGGCCATCTCCATGCGCCTGATCCACGAAACGCTGAAGCAACTTCCCGCGGGATCGGTTCTTGTCTCCGTGCCACTTTCGGAAAACGCGGAGGCTTGGTCGGCGGTCGAATCGCCGCGGGGCGAGCTTCTCTACTGGGTGAGAATTCGCGACGGGAAAATCGCGCGCTGCCACATCAAGTCGCCTTCGTTTCAGAATTGGCCAGCGCTGCCTGTGGCTATGCCCGGCAACATCATCGCGGACTTCCCACTAATCAACAAAAGCTTCAATCTCTCTTACTCCGGGAGTGATCGATGATCGGCGATGCGGTCGAGCGCAGTCTCAGAAGTCCCCAGGTGCTGATTTCAGTCAGCGAACTATTTTCGAACGCCGCCGGAAGCCGCATGCCGGATGTCCAGCCGGACTTGCTTACCGACGAGGTTGCGCGTCGCGTAGTAGCCGCCTGTCCGACATCGGCATTGAAAGTTGACGAGGCCGCCGGGCGCACACATCTGATTCTTAATTATGGTGAATGCATTGCGTGCTCCCGCTGCGTCGCCGCCGGCAATGGAGCATTCCGGTATGCGGAACGTGTCGCCCGTTGCGGTGTCCGGAAAAAAGCACTGATTCGACGCTGGGACATCCAGCGCCGTGCCGAAGTCGTTCAAGACGAGCCTGCCTTATCTCAGGCAGCAGAGCAGATTCGTTCTCTGGTTGGGCGGGCGCTGAATATCCGGCAAGTCGATGCCGGGTCGTGCAATGGCTGCGCAGGAGAAATTCTCGCCCTTACCAACCCCTACTACGATTTGGAGCGATTCGGAATTCACTTCGTTGCCTCCCCGAAACATGCCGATATGCTGCTGGTCACTGGCCCAGTAACTCGAAACATGGCCGCAGCGTTGAAACTCGCCTATGATGCGGTGCCATCTCCGAAGCTGGTCGTTGCGGTTGGGGCCTGCGGATGCAGCGGTGGAATCTTCGCGGGCAGCCACGCCGTAGTCGGCCCGGTAGACGCGGTAATTCCCGTAGATGGATATATTCCCGGTTGCCCTCCAACTCCGAGCATGCTCCTTACCGGTATCGCACACGTGCTACGCCCTCTTTTGTTGCCTTCGCGACGGCGAACCGCGTAACGCCACTGTGTCCTGCTGTTGCTCGAGCGGAAGTCGCCACTCCCCAAAACGGTGACGCTCAGTCACACCGCTGTCCGAGCTGACACCCGTCGCACGCGATTCACCAACAGTCTCACGGAGTTGGCCAGGTCATCTTGTCACTAAGCTCAATTTGGGCGGCAGAGCTTCCGACATAGACGTTGAACTCCGCAACGTCCACCGTCCAGTTATGATTCTTGACGTTGTAGTAAGCGAAGGCCCGGCTGTCGAGTGTGAGCGAAACACGCCGGGTCTCGCCCGCATTCAGTTGCACTTTTGCGAATCCTTTCAGTTCTTTCACTGGCCGGGGGATGCTCGGATGCGATTCTCCCACATACACCTCCGCCACTTCGGAGCCGGCACGATGGCCGGTGTTGGTCACGTCGAAACTGACGGTGATGCGCCGATCTCCGGAGGCGCTGGCTGGAGTCACCGAAAGATTTTTGTAAGCAAACGTTGTGTAGGAAAGTCCATAGCCGAAGGGGAACTGCGGCTTGACCGCCGCCTTGTCGAAATGCCGATATCCGATGAACACGCCCTCTTTATACTCGGTCCTCTTATCGCCTGCTCCGGGATAGTAATTGTCGTGCGCGGGATTGTCTTCCCAGCGGCGCTCAAACGTGACGGGCAGTTTGCCCGACGGACTGTATTCGCCAAACAGTAACTGTGCCAGCGCCGTACCTTGCTCCTGGCCCGCGTACCAGGATTCGAAAAGCGCGGGAACGTGACCGAGCCAGGCATTCATGTCGACCGCGCCGCCAGACGTCACAACCACGATCGTGTTCTTGTTCGCGGCAGCAACCTGATTGATGAGTTCGTCCTGCGCCGGGGGGAGTTGGAACGTGCGGTCAGCGCCCTCGCTTTCGCTATCGGGATCGAAGCCCACTGCGAGCACAACGGCGTCCACCTTCGAGGCTAGCGCTTTCGCAGCAGCGCTCACAATCGCTTCTGGACGCACGATGCCGAGTCTAACGCTCGGGCCACCCCAACTCCCGTGCACGTAGTACTCGAAACGAATCTTGTGCGGACCAGCAACTAGTGGCAAGCGTATCTCGCTCACCTGTGCGCGCGAGAATTCCCAGGTATCGATGACGAGCTTGTCGTCAACGTAGAGGCGGTAGCCGCCACCTTCGCCGGGGCCCTGCACAAAGAAGAGATGCTCGCCCGGATCGTTGGGTATGAAATATCCCGACCAGCGGGCCGACACATCGTTTTGATTGACGCCATCGCCCAGCGAACGATCGGCGTTGATGTGTTGATCCGTGCGATGGACTGCGAGCTTGCCGCTTAGATTGACGTTGTTAAACGCCTCCAGCTGAATGCCCGACTCTTTGCCGGCTGCATCGATCGAGAAGGTTGTGCCATCGGCCAGTTCACCAAGAGACGGGACCCCGCGATCGTAGTAGACCGTTGCGCCGCTGCCGAGATAGCCGACAAGTCCCTCGAGATAACTCACCGCGCCGAACGGACGCACGCCCGCGCTGCCTCCGCCAACCACTGGTGCGGGATAGGCATCCGGTCCGATTACAGCAATCGATTTGATTTTCGTTTTGTCGAGCGGAAGAAGGTTGCCATCGTTCTTGAGCAGCACCATGCCGGAGCGGGCGGCTTCGAGCGTGACTTCTCCGCCCTTAGCGTTGTAGAGCGGCACAGACAAATCCGTCTGGTCGCGATCAAGCCAGCCGAAGCGAATGGCGGTGCGTAGAATGCGGCGCACCTTATCGTCAATCGTGGCTTCGCTGACCTTGCCTGACTTCACGGCCGGTAACAGCGTCGCACGATTCATGAATTTGCCGGACGGCATTTCGAGATCGAGTCCGCCATTGGCCGCGGCCACGCCGTCGTAGGTCGCATCCCAGTCGGACATGATGATGCCTTCGAAACCCCACTCCTTCTTGGCAACATCATTATTAATAACTCCGTTCTGGGTAGCGTGCTGGCCGTTGATCAGGTTGTACGAGTCCATGATGGCGCCGACCTGCGCTTCCTTCACGGCCGCTTCGAAGGTGGGCAGATAGATCTCGCGCATGGTGCGTTCGTCGATGATGGAATCAGCGTCGTGACGCAGAAATTCCTGGTTGTTGCCCATGTAGTGCTTGATGGTTGCACTCACTCCCTGGCTCTGCATGCCCTTGATGAAAGCGACGGCGGTGCGAGATGAGAGAAATGGATCCTCGCCAAAGTATTCGAAATTTCGTCCGCACAAGGGCGAGCGCGAAATGTTGACGCCCGGCCCAAGCATGAAATGCACGCCGCGGGCGCGCGCGTCCTGGCCGATGACCGCCCCCATGCGCTCGGCGAGTTCCGGGTCCCACGTGGCAGCCAAACCGAGGCCGCCAAAAGCTGTCGAAGGCCCGTAATTCCGGACGCCAAACGGGCCGTCGGCCATCTTCAGCGCGGGCAGGCCGACGTGCTTGATCCCGCGAATGTAGAAATCGTCTACTCCTCCGATGAGATCGATTTTCTCTTCGAGCGAAAGTTGCTTCAGCATCGAGTCCGCGCGAGCTTCGATAGCGGGAGTGGAAGCGGAAGGCGCCTGTCCCCAGGCAAGGAAAGAAACCAGAAGAATAAGCACAACGAATTTCAGCTTGCGTGTCATGACAGACCTCGACAGGAATTATGAGTTCATGCTGGGAAATGGCCCGCGGCCGAAGCCGCGGGCGTTAGGGAAAGGCTCGCGTTAAAAGTAAAACTTGGCAGCAAGCTGAACTACGCGGGGACCGCCAACGCCGGAGTATTGGTCGTTGTAGGTTCCCCAGTTAGAGTTCTTTGAGATGGACAACGGAGTGGTAGGGTCTGCATAGTCCCACGGCCCGTTCATACTCACGTTGTAATTCTTATCCTGGAAGTTCGGATGGTTGAAGATGTTGAATGCCTCCCCCCGAAGTTGGAGATAGCGGCGCTCGTTGGATCCCAACTTGATATTCTTGAACAGCGACATATCCCAGTTTTGCATTCCTCCAGCGCGGAGGATGTCACGCGTACCGCGCTGCGGGGCGCCGATTGTAGGAAGAACTAAGTTCTTATTCTGATCGAGGGTTAAGTAGAACGGGATCGCACCGTATTGGTCGGAACCGGTAACGCTCCCTGGCGGGAACCCAAAACCGTTGTTTAAGTCGATCGGCGTTCCGGTCATGAGCTGCGTCACTCCACTCAACTGGTAATTGTCGGTGAGGTAGGAGAGCCACTTCGGCCCACCGAAGTGTTTGGTGAGGTTCGGCAGGTCGTAGACGTAGTTGGCGGCAAACACATGGGTGCGGTCCCAACTGGCGGCACGGTAGTCGAGCAGCGCGTTGAAGGTATCCTGCACGTCCTGATCGGAGTTTGCCGTGGTCAACGATTTCGACCAGGTGTAAGCGGCACCAAAGGTCAGGCCTTTGCTGAAGCGACGCTGCAGAGAGACTTGTAACGAGTTGTAGTTGGAGGTGCCACTGAACTCAAGGTACTGGAGTCCGCCATTGCCTGTACCGTAGCCCTTGTATGGCAAGAGGTATGCAGACGTGAAGGCGTGGAATCCATAGGCGCAGAATCCGTTGAAGTCATAGCCGGCAGCCGCATATTGTGGTTGCAAGCCCGGCTGAACAGCAGGTACTACCCCCCCGGGGAAAACAGGTTGAGGGGTAGATTCATTGTCCACGCAGTTTGGGTCCTGATTTTGTCTTAAAAACGCTGCCCCATAGGGCATGGCATTAATGTCGCGCGAGGTGACCAAGTGGCGAGACATCGTGCCCACATAGGCAATGTCGAGCGTCGTACCCTTCCCGATCTCGTGCTGCACGCCCAGACTGAAGCTGTAAACTGTCGGCACTTTCCCGTCCCTAGCCGCGCCTAAGACGTTGGTCAATACGGGAGTTTCGGCAGAGGACGTCGATAGGGTTGGAAGATTGGCAATATTGTCGTTGGATACCGACGGCGTCTGAACGACTGCGGGGTTATTAAAGACGGTGTTGAAGATCAGGTTGCCCTGGGTGCGGTCGTGCATCATCCCGGCACCACCGCGTAGGATCGTCTTGTGGTCACCGAACAGGTCAAAGGCAAAACCGAAACGCGGCTCGGGCATAATGCCGCGGCCACCCCATCCGCCCGCCGGGAGTTGGCCACTCTTAGTATAGACAATTCCGTTTAGTGGATTGCCGCCATCAGCGGTGATGATGTTCCCGCTGTTGGGATCGATCGTGACTGCATCGGCGGCTTTGTAAGCTGACGGATCGAAAAGCGCGATCTGGTTCTTGGCATCGTACTGCGGCGGAATCCAGGCGAACCTCATCCCGTAGTCCAGCGTCAAGCGAGCGGTAATCTTCCAAGTGTCCTGCACGAAAAACTCTAGTTGGTTGTAGCGGAAGTAGCCTGTGGGACGAGCGGTGGATTGGCCGAAGCTGGAGAAGTCCCCCAATAGGGCGCTGGCAAACGGATCCCCCAGGGCGCAGGTGGGGGCACTCACGGGACAGGAGCTTGGGGAAGTCTGGGCGTTGCTAAAGTTGAACTGGCCGTTAATATTGCCCCATGCAATCTGATCCTTGCGGTTGCGCTGGTAGAAGAGGCCAGCCTTCAGGGTGTGGTTGTGCCGCACCCAAGTGAGATTATCGTTCACGTTGATAGTGGTATTGGCTTGATGCCAAGGCGTGGCGCCCAGGTAGCTCCCACCGAAATTTACGCCAGAAAGGCCGCCGAAGCTCATATCTGGAATGGATTGGTCGCTAGTAACCGGAACAAGCAACGGTAGGGTAATCCCGTTGACACCGCGCGAGACGTTCCCGTTCACGCCCGTTACATAGGAGAGGGTGTGGCTCGGTCCCACCGAGAACTCATTGAGCACGGTCGGTGTGATCGTGCTGACCAAGTTAGCGGAGAAGTTCCAGCCTGGATGATTCTGCGTACAGCCGCCGGGGAACTGAATATTTCCGCTGCAGGGGAGGCCGAAGCTGCCGAAAGGACCGGCTTGGTGGTCGGTGTTGTGGATCCAGCGCCCGAACAGGCGGTTCTTGTCGTTGAGTTGGTAGTCGATGCGTAGGATGTCTTCGCGGCGTGGGTCGGTGCCCGAAAGTGCAGCTTGGTAGTTGTAGCTGTTATTTCCAGTAATGTTCGGCAGAGGGAACAGATTCAGTATCTTTTGGACTTGACTGAATACTGCCTGCTGGGCTGCAGTGGGAACGATCTTGTTGTTTGTGATTCCAGGGCCGGAGATTTCGATGGGGTTGCCATTGCCATCCACCGAGGAGGAAAAATCTCCCTGCCGCTCCGCAGCCGTCGGTGTATAGAACTGGGTCAGGCCCTGCTGCGGGATCTTCTGACTGTAGAACTCCTGGCTCCAGAAGAAAAACAGCTTGCCTTTGTTTTTATTGAAGCCTGTACCCGGAATGATCACAGGACCGCCCAACGTGTACCCGGTGAAGTTATAGCGGTAAAAGGCTTTGGGCGTTACCGGGGTGCTTTGACTGGCAAACCAGTTATTGGCGTTCATGCCCTCGTTGCGATGGATGAAGCTGACGTCACCGTGGAATTGGTCGGTGCCACCCTTGGTAACGATTGCGATCTGTCCCCCGGCCGCTTTACCGAACTCCGCCTGGTAGTTCGAGTTTAGGATTTTCACTTCCTCGATCGCGTCGGTGTTAATGGTAACGTGGGTGCCCCCATTGTTGCCTGTATCCACGTTGGAGGCGCCGTCGATGGTGAACTCGTGCTGGTTGGCCCGTGTGCCGTTGATATTCATTGAATCCAAGCCGCCGGTGCCGGAGGCGTGACCGTCAAAGCTGCTAACTACGCCGGGAATCAGCTTCATGTAATCCAGCACGTTGCTGCCGTTCATGGCGACATCGTTCAATTGCTTACTAGTGATCAGGTCGGAGCGCTCGCCCGAACTCGTCTGCAACTGGATCTGGCCAACGTCCGCAGTGACGCTGACGGAATCGGCTGCTGCTCCAATGGCGAGTACCAGTTCGCCGGCGTCCAGCTTGGCGGCCGCACTCAGCACAAATCCCGAAGACTCCAGTTGCTTGAAACCCGGAGACTCAACTTTGATGGTGTAGGTCCCCGGGTACAGTCCGGGCGCCGAGAACTCACCGCTATCGGACGTGGTCACGGTCCGGGTAAGCCCGTTGGACGGATTGGAAATGGTAACGGTTGCGCCGCTGATCACGGCGCCCGTAGGATCTTTCACAGTACCGGAGATGGTGCCGGAAGTGACTTGGGCAAGCGCAGTGGATGCGATGAGCATGACGGCAAAGAGCAACGTGCTGCTGAGCAATAGAACAGTCTTGCTTCGGGAGGGGCGATTCATGACTGGGTCTCCTTGGACCTGGGGCGCGACTTGGCGCTTACTGCTTCCTGCCTGCGATCTGTAACTCCGCAGCGATAACACTGGCATCGCGAGGACCAGCCATCTGCAAGCACACAGAGTCTGGCAGTTCCAGGGATGCTTCGGGAGCGACGGATCATTCTAGGGACAGAAGGATTAAATGTCTGCTATGCAGTTGGTTGGGGGTCCACATACTACTTTCGTATAGATAGTCGGAGGCTATTCCAAAGAGATAATGCCGCGCTGCACCGCGACCGTTGCGGCCTCGGTGCGGTCCTTGACGTTGAGCTTCTCGAGCACGTGACTCACATGCAGTTTGACCGTAACCTCGGCGATGTTCAGCGCGGCCGCGATTTCCTTGTTGCCCAGTCCCTTCGCGACCATGCGGAGAACTTCCAGCTCGCGGCTGGTGAGCGAACGATGCGACACGCGCGCCGCTAACAGCGGGGCCACCGCCGGATCGAGGTATCGGCGGTCGGCATACACTTCGCGGATGGCGCGCAGCAACTCCTCGCGGATCGCGCTTTTCAGAATGTAGCCGCGCGCGCCGGCTTGTAAGGAACGGAAGACTTCCTCTTCCCCCGAGTGCGTGGAAAGCATCAGGATGCGGGCCTCGGGAAACTCATGCACAATGGCCGCGGTGGTCTCGGTCCCGCTCGTGCCGGGCAGGCGAACATCCATGAGGACGAGGTTGGGGCGATGCTGGCGATAAGCCGTCAGAGCCGTCTCGCTATTGGCCGCCTCCGCTACCACCTTCATGTCCGGCTCCACGTTTAAGGAAGCGGAGAGCCCCATGCGGACCATGAAGTGGTCATCCACGACCAGAATATGTATGGGTTTTGATTTCTGCATCGGAAGTTGCCGGAGGTTCGAAGCGAACCTCTATCGCCATGCGGGTCCCCTGGCCGGGTGCGCTATCAATCCGTAATCGGGAGCCGAGGGACTCCGCACGCTCTTGCAAGTCCAACATACCAAAATGCCCGACCGCGCTTGCTTGGTCGGGATCGAAGCCACAACCATCGTCGCTCACTTTCAGTACGACGCTTTCCCGACCGTACTGCAGCTCAATCTGGACGCGCGAGGCCTGTCCATGCTTCACGGCGTTGGCAACCGCTTCCTGACCGATGCGAAGCAAGTTCATTTCGATTCGGCCGGGCAGGCGAACCGGCGTCCCACTCACGTCGACATGAATTTCCGCCTTGCTTCCGGTCGCCGGCGAGCGCACGATCCCTGCCAACGCCGAAGGCAGGTCACCCTTTTCGAGCAAGTCGCAGCGCAGATCCCACACCGAGCGGCGTGCTTCGACCATGCTATGGCGGCTCATGCTGCGTGCAGCGTCGAGCGCGCGAAACGCAACCTGAGGCGCCTGGCGGAAACGGTCCACGGCGAGATCAAGCTGCATAGTGATGGCGGCCAGTTCCTGCTCCAAAGTATCGTGCAGTTCGCGCGCGATGCGGTTGCGTTCTTCCAGCACGGCTCCGTGCTGCAACTTCTGCCGGATGATGGCCATCTGTTCGCGTAGCCGCCGACCCAGCACTAGCATTCCGGCCAACACCAGCAGCAGGGCTGCGGTCGTAATTCCGAGCAGCCAGAGCGCATTGCGCAGGTTCCACCACGACGCCGCCTTCAGAACCGTTACGTCCTGCGGGGTCCGCAGCAGCACGCGAAATGACTGCGGGATCGACCACAGTCCTCCATTGCGCACCAGACAGATGCCGGTGATGCGAAGCTCGCTGTTCACCCGCAGCGATGCCAAGCGCGCTGCCAGTTCGCGTGGTTCCAGTATGGCTTCAAAGACCCCGTCACCCTGCTGCAGAAGCAGGCGCAGACCATTCGGTTGCGGTTCCAAATGCAGCAGCTTTGCATCCGTCGTAATCAGGGCCCCGTCGTATTGTTCCCAGGGAACAGCCAAATCGAGTTTGATCGGCTGGGGAGGCGGTGCGTGTCTGACGCGGTGAAATGCGGCGTTCTCTAGCAGCGGCGCCGATTCTCCCACGGCCGGGAATCCGAGAACGTCCACTACATCGCCAATTGCCAGGAGTCCGTTCTGTTGCGTGAGTACACGTAATCCTTGTCCGCCATTCTGCACGAACAGCGCCTGACCAGGCTGTTGATAGGTGACTATCCCCTGGACCCGGACGCGGTGCTGCGAGCCCTCGCCTGGGGAGAAACGCATCAGCGCCGAGAACGGCACTTCCTTCGCCGGCATCTCGACTTTGATGAACCGAAGGTCCGGAACATAAAACAGCACACGGATCAATTGCCTTTGGGCATTGAACAGGCTGCCGCAAACGCCTTCGATCAATACCTCGCTGTCGACCCAGGAGGAAAAGTCCTGCTCGTGCGTGATGGGAGTTCGCACATTGAAGGAACCGCCGCCGGAGGCGATGTTCATCGCCAAAACAGTTTCGGGCCAGGAAGTGCGGTCGATAGAGACTGACCGCACAATGCCGCGAACCTGCGTCCATTGGCTGTCCTGCTGACCGCCGCTGAGTTCGCTGAAACGGTATGTCCGCGTGTTCGGCAAGGTTCCCTTGCCAACTACCCGGGTCTTTAGTTCGCGAACGACAGGCGCGAACTTTCCCGGCCCGGTGATCCCTTGCAACTCCACCTGATCACCCCAGTGGTGGGCGAACTTGGGAGCTAAACTACCCTCGACGTAAATGCCAGCGGTCGCATCCTGCACGAAGAAGTCAGGGGTGGGTACGTCGTCCGTGATGACTCCTCGAATCCGTACCGGATAGCCCAGAGCAGCTTCTTCGGGACTGAGGCGTCGCACCTGTTCCGCGCTAGTCAGTACCGGCAACGGCCGTGTTGCGGGTTGAGCCCAAGCCACTGCGACGAACGCCACCAGCGTCAAAACCTTGCCCATAGATTGAAAGAGCGCGAGGAGTCCGCAGGGCCCTTGTACGCTTAGCCGGGTTGAGAACCGGTGCTTCATGGCGAGTTGCTCCCGGCGTGCCAAGGAGCACGATGAAGACAGAGATTAACAGATTTTGCTTGCATCTTCGCCGCCTAAGGTCGAAGGTGCTCGGTTTCATTCGGCGGAGGAACCGCACGGGGAAGTGTTCAGCGCTGGGCAGACTCTCTCTTCGGGAGGTCGGTTTTCTGATAGACGCGAACGTAATCCACCAACATGCTTTGCGGAAACACGGTGCTAGAGTCCGGATTCCCAGGCCAATCGCCGCCCACCGCCAGGTTCAGGATTAGAAAGAACGGTTTGTCAAAGACCCATTTCCATCCCGGCTTAAGATCGGCGCGGGTGCGGCGGACGTAAAGATCCTGGTCGACAAGGAAGCTGACAGAATTGGGGTCCCATTCGATGGCGAAGACGTGAAAGTCGTCGGCGAAACGCTGCTTGCCGGGGAGAGTATAGGGCGCTTCAATGCCGGTGCTGCCGACGTATCCGGGACCGTGAATGGAGCCGTGGATGACAGTGGGTTCTTTGCCGATGTTCTCCATGATGTCGATTTCGCCGCAGGCGGGCCAGCCGACTTTGTCGATGTCGTCACCGAGCATCCAGAAAGCAGGCCACATGCCTTGCCCATGGGGAACTTTGATACGAGCTTCGAAACGGCCGTAGGTCCGCGAGAATTTGCCGAGGGTCTTGAGACGCGCCGAAGTGTAATTTCTAGTGACGCCGTCAGGGCCCGTGTATTTTTCCGCAGCCGCTTTGATGACCAGGTTGCCATCTTGAATCGAGACGTTGGCGGCGCGATCGGTATAGTATTCAAGCTCCTCGTTGCCCCAGCCCTCGCCCCCGGTTTCGACAACCCACTTGGAACCGTCAACGGCGGATCCGTTGGGCCCGTTGAATTCATCGCTCCAGACCAGCTTCCAGCCAGTGCTCTGCGCGGGAACCGGAGTGGTTTGAGAGTCACAGATTATGGCTAGGCCAATAATGACCCCGAGGAGCAAAAGAAGCCGTTTTTGTCCGGATTGCATAGAGAACCTCTGCGGCAAGTGCGTTTCGGCGCAACTCGACGATCATGAGTGAACTGCCACATTATTGCAAACAAACCAGGAGAATGCGATGTCGATGGAGAAAACGAGACCGTGCTTGCACCACTCCGGCCACCGTAACCGCGGCACGGGTCGCCCTGCCACGACGATTAGCGACCAGTGCGTCGATGTCGTCGCAGGTGTTGTAGAGCGCGACTGACGGACGCCCGGTGCTCTCTAGAGCGTCAGGAAGACTTCGCGGTCGCAGTTGCCTGGCCGCTGCATGGGCGCAATGTAAAGCCGTCCGACGAGCCCGCTGTACTGGCCAGGGGCCAAGTTCGCTGCAACGCGGACATGGGTGTGACAGAAGCAAAAGGCCGACGGCCCCGGGACAGAGGAGATTCTGCGGCTGCCGTGCGGGGGATAAAAGGCGTGCCCGCCTCGGCTTTGCCACACGTACACGCCGATGCTAAACTGCGCGAATGGCCACTAAGAAAAAAGCTCGAAAGAGTGCGACCAAGTCGAAGAAAACTGCCCGCAAGCGCCCAACACCCCTGAAGACTGTGAAACGCCCCAAGAAGCTGGCGAAGAAGAAACCTGTCCCGAAGAGAGTGGCGAAAAAGAAGGCCTCGGGTAAGAAGCAGACCCGGAAGAAAAGCAACCGTCTGAGCGCCATGGTATTCCCACCGGCCGATTCGGGATCGCGTTCGGGCAAACAATCCGGGGACTTACAGGGATTGTCCCGTCTCGAGGCTGCGGATTCGGAGAGCGTCGACGAGTTGGTCGAAGAAGGGAATGCATTCGAAGCCGACGTCGTTGCTGGTGTCGAAAGCGCTGACAACGCTGACGAGAAGGAAGTTCGCACGCACGAGGTGTCGGAGGACGATGTTCCCGGCGAATATCTGGACAAAGAATAAGAGATTCCGCGTGCCAATGGAAGCGTCTTGCTGATTTTCCTTCCCTTTCCCGCACTCCTTCAGCAGGCGCGAATCGACCAAAGTATCGGCGTTGTTACGAGCTTTCCATCTCGCTGTAACTCCCTGACTAATCTTTGGCCTCTGCTCGGGAAACCCTCTGAAAGCTTCCGAATTGAGCCTGTGAAGAATCCGAGCCTCGCGTCAAGTCTTCTTAACCTTCGCGGGAGGAGCCAGCGCGACGGCAGCCTCGGTGGTGAGCAGAAGGAACGTGAATGTCTCCTGCAGGTACAGGCGGACGGCGGCATCGGTGTGGCTGAGATAACCGATGGAAACGTCCTGACCGATGTGTAAGTCGAAATGNNCGCCACGGGTGGTCAGCACGAACGCGCCGGCAATGGCGGGCGCCCAGATGATCTGATCTTTAACCAGCCGCTTGACGTGCTCCAACACCGGGTATCCGAGGTCGCTGGTTTCGGCGAGCGCGGTGTAGGCGTCGGCGCCGAGCAGCACCGCATAGGGGCCGTTGACACCGACGAGACGCAACCGGCTCAAGCTCTGGGCAATCGCATACGGGTATTCACGCACGTCGCCGGGAAGCGTCATGATCGGGTTGCTGGTCCCTTGACGGATGCCCCCAATGCCGGCGGCGGCATAGCCCTCGAATATGGCGGCGTCCTCGGCAAATGCGATTTGCCGCGCGGCGTCTTTCGCCGGTTGCCGGTCCGAGTCGTTCGCGCCACGATCGACGTCGTCGATCGCCTGGCGATCCAGTTCGAACGGAACACGTAGCTCGACCAGCGCCTTAACCTCGCGCTGCCTCGCGACAATGCCTTTCGCAGGGGCGGTAATCGTGCGCAGGTGGCCTGTGCCGGCGGCAGAGAGGCCGGTGCCGGCTGGCCCCTTCAGGTCGACGACGCGACGTCCGGCAAGGTAGCGCTTGAGCGTGCGTGATGTTTCCTCTTCAATCTGAGCCCATGCCGAATCGGAAATGGGGGCAAGCTCGCGATGGAGATTATTCATGGGGTATGTCTCCTTTGAGAGAACCGATGCCGAGCGAACCGTCGCGCACCGATGGGATGGATGAAGAGGTTTCGGCCACCGCCGGAGCTGCGGGGGATTCCGCAGCCGCAGGCTGATCTTCGTTAGTTTGGTCCTCGGTCACGTTCTCCAGAAACGTCGCCGACGGCACGAAGAACAGATTTCCGGTGACGGCGCGGCTGAAGTCGAGCAACCGGTCATAGTTGCCGGGTGGACGCCCGACGAACATGTTCTCGAGCATCTGCTCGATCGTGCGGGGCGAACGGCTGTAACCAATGAAATAGGTGCCAAATTCACCATGCGCGGGTCGGCCAAAGGGCATGTTGTCGCGCAGGATTTTAATCTCTTTTCCGTTCTCGACGATGGTAGTCAGCACGCTGTGCGCTGACGTTGGCTTGACGGAGTCGTCTAATTCGATGTCGGAAAGCTTGGTGCGGCCGATGATGCGTTCCTGAGCTTCGGTGGAGAGCACATTCCATGCCTCAAGATCGTGAAGATATTTCTGCACGATGACATAGCTGCCGCCGGCGAACGCAGCATCCTCCTCGCCGATGAGCACGGCGTCGATCGCTATCGCGCCGCTTGGATTCTCCGTCCCGTCGACGAAACCCAAGAGATCGCGATCGTCGAAGTAACGGAAGCCGTGGACTTCGTCGACTGGCGCAACCGCATTTGCGATGCGCGCCATAACCTGCGTGGCCAGTTCGAAGCATAGATCCATGCGCTTGGCGCGGATGTGGAACAGCAAGTCTCCCGGTGTGGAAACCGCATGGCGCGCCGCGGAGCGAATCTCCCGGAAGGGATGCAGCTCTGCCGGCCGCGGCGGCCCAAAAAGGCGGTCCCACGCCTCGGACCCGAATCCGAGGACGCAGGAAAGTCCTCCTTCCAGGTCGCGAAATTCCACCGCGCGCACCAGCGCGGCAAGGTCTCCGCAGAACGAGCGCACGATGGCGCGATTCTCAGATCCCCGGTTGAGCGTCGCGACCAGGAAGATGGCGGCGCGAGTAAGCGGCGCCGCTACTGCCTGCGCGAGGGCAGGCAATGCACCTGCCGCTTCGGGCGTGCTCGTTAGGTCGGGATGGGGATCGGTCTTTATCAGGTGTCGTCCCAGGAGCGTGCGCGAATTTCGCCCCCCGAAATGTTACGCTCGCCTCTTGTGTGAAAGTTCGCCCTGCAAGCTTACCATCGGCTGTCAAACCGTTTGAGCTTCGGATCGACGACAGCGCTGTTGTTTCCTAGCTGGCGCGCGCCAAGCCGTCTAGTTCCGGCCCCGCTTGCCGGACTAAATTCTGCGGCGTGTTGCACGCGTCCACTGTCGTCGGAAGCTGAGGAATGCCTTGTGCCCGGCAATTTCCGCCAGTCGATCGCGCTTCTTGTCCAAAGGCATACCCGCACTCAGAAACCGTTGCCGGAGTTTTCCGATGTGCTCTACAAATGGTCCCCACTCGGGCCCAAATTGCAGTTCCAACTCCTGGCGTAGCCGCGCCGCCAAGGCTGGACTGTTTCCCTCGGTGGAGATCGCAATCTGCAGCCGCCCTCGGCGCATCACGGCCGGATAAAAAAAGTCGCAGTGTTCGGGATCGTCGACCACGTTGCAGAACACTCCCCTAGCTCGGCAGGCGCGAAACACGGCGCAGTTTGATGCCGCGGAATTGGTGGCTGCCACCACTAGAAATGCACCTCGCAAGTCGCGCGCCGAAAATGCCCGGCGGCGCCACGCCAGCTTGCCCGATTGCGCTCTCTCGCGAATCCAGCGAACTGCTTTCGGAGCGACGACGACGACCCGCGCTCCGTGGCTCAGCAACCCCGCAGCCTTGGCGGCCGCAATTCGTCCCGCGCCGACGACTAGGCAGGTGCGTCCTTGGAGTCGAAGCAGGATGGGGAACGAAGTCATGTAGCCTCCGGCGGATTCTACCGCGCCATCGTATCGTAAAAATTCAACAGAAGCTAAGTTCGCATGGCAGCGCGATTTACAGCTCCGACAGGGTCTCACGGCGCCTGGTGATGCACGTCACATCGTAGATTCTTATTCTCTATTAAACTAATCGTGTATCTGTAGTATCCGGGCGCTGGTGGCCCCAGACTCTTCAGAACCATCGTTTCGAAGCCGGGGAGACGCCTGATGCCCGACGACAAGCCGAAAGCCGAATTGCTCGACGAACTGGCAAAAGGGCCGTGGCCCAGTTTCGTCAAGGAGATCAAGTCGGCTGGCCAAACCAGCGTTAGCGCTCGGGATCTCCTCCGCCAGTTGGAACTTTCCTACGAAGAGAAGAAGGGGCATTGGAAGCACGGTGGTCTGGTCGGCGTGCTCGGCTATGGCGGTGGCGTCATCGGGCGCTACAGCGACGTTGGGGAGCAGTTTCCCAACGTCGCCCAGTTCCACACCATGCGCGTCAACCAACCCGCAGGCTGGTTTTATACCAGCGACGCCCTTCGCACCATCTGCGACATATGGGAGCGTCACGGCTCTGGGCTTACCAACATGCACGGATCCACCGGCGACCTCATTCTGCTGGGCGCCCGCACCGCTGAACTTGAGCCGGCATTTCAAGAGTTGGCGCAGGCCGGGTTCGACCTGGGCGGCTCCGGATCTTCGTTTCGTACGCCTTCCTGCTGCGTCGGCATGGCCCGCTGCGAATGGGCCTGTTATGACGCGATGAAGCTGTGCTATGACCTGACCATGGCCTACCAGGACGAAATGCATCGTCCGCCCTTCCCTTATAAGTTCAAAATCAAGTGCGCCGCCTGCCCAAATGATTGCGTGGCGGCCATTGCCCGCGCTGATCTTTCCATCATCGGTACTTGGACGGACGCGATTCAGGTGGACGAGAGTGCCGTAATGAAGTACGCGTCCGATGGGCTCAACATCCAGAAGGACGTTTGTGATCTTTGCCCCAGCAAGTGCATGGCATGGGATGGCCGCAGTCTCAGCATTGAAAATCACGAATGCGTGCGCTGCATGCACTGCATCAATGTCATGCCGCAAGCGCTGCGGCCCGGCAAGGAGCGCGGAGCGGTCATCATGATTGGTGGCAAGGCGCCGATCATGCAAGGCGCACTGCTTTCTTCTGTCCTGGTTCCCTTCGTCGCCGCGGATGAATTGCTGGATACGTTGAAAGAGTTGCTCCGTCGCATCTGGGATTTCTGGGACGAATACGGCAACAACCGGGAGCGGGTCGGTGAAATGATCCAGCGCGTGGGGCTGCCCGCCTTCCTCGACGGCATCGGGCTGGAGCCAGTGCCGGAGATGGTTTCCACGCCTCGCGACAATCCCTACATTTTCTATCAGGCTGCGAAGGATGGTGAGAAATGAGCGCCACATCCGAGCCTCGACTCACCGACATCGGGCCGCCGCATTACGAAAAGTATCTCCATCCCCTGATCAAGAAAAACTACGGCCAGTGGAAATACCACGAAAATCTGGCCCCCGGCGTCTATTGTCATGTCGCGGAATCGGGCGACCGCATCTACACGGTGCGCGCGGGCACACCGCGCCTGCTGAGCATCCACACGCTGCGCGTCTTTGCCGACCTGTCTGACAAATACTCTGGCGGCTATCTGCGCTTCACCAGCCGCAACAATCTCGAGTTTCTGCTCGACGATCCGGCTCGGATCGAGCCGCTGAAGCAGGAACTGATCGCCCTGGGATATCCGGTGGGCGGCACTAACAACGCCATCAGCAACATCGTGCACACCCAGGGATGGATCCACTGCCACTCCTCGGCAACCGATGCTTCAGGCCTGGTCAAGTGTGTGATGGATGCTGTCTACGACCGCTTCACGCACGAGGATCTTCCGGCGAAATTGCGCATTGCAGTGGCCTGCTGCCTCAATATGTGTGGCGCGGTGCATTGTTCCGACATCGCCATCCTCGGCGTTCACCGTCTTCCCCCGAAGGTTCAGCATGGCACGCTGCCCAAGGTGTGCGAGGTCCCAACTTTGATCGCCGCCTGCCCGACCGGAGCGATTCGTCCGGCGATCGTGGACGGCAAGAATTCCGTCGCAGTCGTGGAACAGCAGTGCATGTATTGCGGCAATTGCTACACCGTATGCCCCGCCATGCCCATGAACAATGCGGAGAACGACGGTTTGTCCATCTGGGTGGGCGGCAAGGTGAGTAATGCGCGGAGCGCGCCCAAGTTTTCCAAGCTGGCGATTCCCTTCCTCCCCAATAATCCTCCGCGCTGGCCTGAGGTGGTTGAGGCCGTTGTGAAGATTGTGGATGTCTACGCGAGGCACGCGCGCAAATACGAGCGGGTGGGCGAGTGGATCGAGCGCATCGGCTGGCCGCGCTTCTTCCAACTGACCGGGTTCGAGTTTACGCGCTATCACATCGACGACTTCAAACATGCGGCACTGACGTACGCGCGGTCGGCACACGTTCGATATTGAAATCTCCAATCCTCCCCCTAGCGAGGAAGCTGGCTGATGGGGCTGTTCAAGGAAGTCAAGAAACCGCTGATTCGAAGCGTGGCGGCGGCCAGCGAGATCAGCCAGCTGCGTCCTCGTTTTGTCCCCAAAGCGCCGCCGTGTGCCTCGGGTTGCCCCAACGGCAACGAGATTCGCGAGTTGCTGGTAATCATCGCGCAAGCCAAAGACTATGGGCTGACCCGCGAGCAGGCTTTCGAACGCGTCTGGAAACAGATCGTGGAACGCAACCCTTTCCCCGCGGTCACGGGCCGGATTTGTCCGCACCCTTGCGAAACGGCGTGTAACCGTGCCGCCAAGGATGGGCCGGTGGCGTTCAATGCGATCGAACGCGCGATCGGCGATTTTGGGATTGCCAACAAGCTGAAGCTCTCGCGGCTCGTAGCCCAACCCCGCGCGGAAAAAGTTGCCGTCATTGGCGCGGGTCCGGCAGGGTTGTCCTGCGCTTATCAATTAGTCCGTCGCGGATACGCGGTCACCGTTTTCGAAGCGCTCGGCGAGCCGGGAGGCATGTTGCGTTACGGCATTCCGGAATTCCGCTTGCCGCGTGAAGTTCTTGCCGTGGAGATCGGCCGCATTCTCGATCTCGGGGTCGAGCTGAGGCGCGATTGCGCGGTGGGCAAAGACATTTCCCTGGAGCAACTGCGCCGTGAATATGCAGCCGTGTTCGCCGGCATTGGCGCGCAAAAAGAGATCCGGTTGAATCTGGCAGGCGAGGATGCGCCGAACGTGCTCAGCGGAATCGAGTTCTTGAGGCGCGTAAACCGCGGCGAAAGGGTCGATGTAGGCGGCCGGTTAGTGGTAGTGGGCGCGGGCGGCACCGCCTGCGATGTAGCCCGCCTGAGCAGAAGACTGGGGGCCGAGGTAACCATGTTGGGCTTGGAGTTGACCGCCACGAAGTCCGAGGCCGAGTACGCGCGCGAAGAAGGTGTGCGCATCGAATGCTCCGCCGTTCCCTTGGAGATATTGCGGCGGAACGGACGCGCGGTTGGAGTGCGCTGTGTCCGCGTAAAACTGGGGCCCTCAAATTCCGGCGGCACTCCACCAGAGGCGTCCGAGACGGTCAGCGAATTTGACCTGGAAGCAGACAGCATCATTGTTGCCGTCCAACAGCAGCCGGACTTCCGGGGTGTGGAAACCCTACCCAACGGCAACGGATGGATCAAGACTGACGACTGGGGCAGAACCGCCGTTGACGGAATTTTCGCCGGCGGCGACGGAGCGGGACTGGGCATCGCCACCGTTGCCATTGCCCAGGGCCGGTTGGCAGCCGAAGCGATCGATGCTCGCTTTCAGGGACACACGCTGGAAAGGCCGCCCGCGCTGCCTGCCATCGCAACAGAAAAGCTGAGGCTTGACTGGTATCCCGCGGCCCCGCGGCGCGAACCGCAGCGGGTCTCAGCTGCCGAACGCGAACTCAGCACCGAGGTCGAGATCGGCTTAACGGAAACCGAAGTGCTCGAAGAAGCCAAGCGCTGCATGTCGTGCGGCATGTGCATGGATTGCGAAACCTGCTGGATGTATTGCAGCAATAACTGCTTCGTAAGGCTTCCGAAAGGCGAACATTGCAAGATCAAGCTTGAAGTCTGCAACGGCTGTAAGAAGTGTGCCGAGGCATGTCCGAGCGGATATATCGAACTAAGTTGATAACCAAGGAGAGCAACTGTGCCGACATTCGAAGTTGAGGGAAGAAGTTACGAAGTGGACGAAGACGGCTTCTTGCAGGAACCGGAGTGCTGGAACCATGTGGTGGCCAAGGACTTCGCCGCTACTGAGGCTATTGCCGATCTGACCGAGGAACACTGGAAGGTCATTCACTACATCCGCAATTACTACCTGGAGTTTGGGATTGCGCCCATGATTCGCAAGCTATGCAAGGAAACCGGGCACAAACTGAGTGAGATCTACAAGCTGTTTCCATCCGGGCCGGCGAAGGGTGCGTGCAAGCTGGCCGGGCTGCCGAAGCCGACAGGCTGTGTGTAGAAATCTTATGGACGCGAGTGAGGCCATTCTGGAGCGGTGGAGTGTGCGAACGGCGGAATCCTACCCGCGTCACGCGGCGGCTCTCTTGATCAAGGAGCCGGATCCTTTTCGCAATCCGGTCGGCGCCACGCTGCGCCGAAGCTTCTCGTGCCTGCTGCGCGAATTGTCGGGCGATATGGACGCAACGGCAATCGAGTCCGCCCTCGACCCGATCATCCGGCTCCAAGTGGTCCAAGGGTTTTCTCCCGACGACGCCGTGCGATTCGTGTCTCTGCTGAAACCCATTCTCCGTGGGCTTGCGCCGGAACGAAACTCCGCAGTCCTCGATTGCGAAGTCGCCGATGACAAGATGGACGATGGCAGAATCGACCGGCTCGCGGCGATGGCGGCTGACAAGTACACACAGTGCCGTGAACAACTCGCGCGAATCCGGGCCAACGAAATTCAACGCGCGAGCCAGACGCAACAGCGCATCCGCGCGAGGCGGCCCGCATGAAGGCTCTTTCCCCGCTGCTGGCCGTGCTGGCGATCGCTCTACTCGCCTTCCTGGCCGGACAGGCGCATGCCGGAGTGGTTTTTCTGGCGGTGGTTGTTCCCTATGCGGCCTTTGCAGTTTTCCTCTTTGGCTTCTGTTACCGAGTGCTGCGGTGGGCGTGGACCCCTGTGCCGTTCCGCATTCCCACCACGTGCGGCCAGCAAAAGTCGCTGCCCTGGATCAAGTCGGCGTCCCTGGACAACCCAGCCACCGGCTGGGACGCAGTCGGTCGCATGGCGCTGGAAATTCTCCTCTTCCGTTCGCTGTTTCGCAACAACCGCGCTCGACTGCATGATGCGCGACTGGTGCTGGGAGACGACAGAACTCTCTGGCTGGGCGCTCTGGCGTTTCATTGGTCCTTACTGGTGATACTGCTCCGGCATCTGCGCTTGTTTGTCCAGCCGGTTCCAGTTTTCGTGAAAGCAATCGATGGACTGGACAGCATTTTTCAAGTGGGACTCCCTTCAGTCTATATCTCCGATGTCGTCATCGTGGGCGCGCTCCTGTATCTGGTGGCACGGCGATTTCGCAACCCGATTGTCCGATATGTATCTCTGCCGATCGACTACCTGGCCCTGTTTCTTCTGCTGGGAGCCGTACTTTCCGGCCTATTCATGCGCTTCGTCGTCCGCGTAGACGTGGTCGCGATCAAACAGTTTGCGCTCGGATTGGCGGTCTTCCACCCCTTAATTACCAGCGCTCTGACTCCTATGTTTCTGATCCACTTACTTATTGTCAGCGCCGTGGCTGCATACTTCCCGTTCAGCAAGCTCATGCACGTGGGCGGAGTCTTTCTCAGCCCTACACGCAATCTCGCCAACAACAGCCGTAGTAAGCGCCACGTCAATCCCTGGAATTATCCAGTCAAAACCCACTCCTATGCGGAGTGGGAACACGAGTTCCGAGACAAACTGAAAGCGGCGAAACTTCCGCTTGAGACTGAAGATGCCGGAAAAACTACTATCAATTGAACAGAAGAATCCGCAGGGCGATTGGCGCGATGCCGGGGTTGAGTTTCGCAAAGGGACGATCTGTTACGCGGCGGCGCCGAAGAACCTCACCTATCTCGGGCTGCCCAACCCGCGCCAGTGGCAGCCTTTCGACGCGGATTGGAAGCTTCCGCCCAACTGGAAACAAATCATTCTTGCAGGCATAAAAGACCGATTGCGAAAGTACCGGTCTTTTCGCTTATTTATGGAAGTCTGCGTGCGCTGCGGCGCCTGCGCCGACAAGTGTCATTTCTATGTCGGCTCCGGCGATCCCAAAAACATGCCTGTGCTTCGCGCCGAACTGATGCGCTCGGTCTATCGCCGTTATTTCACTTTGACGGGCCGGCTCTTCGGCTCGCTCGTCGGTGCGCGCGAGCTGACTGAAGACGTCATTAAGGAATGGTTCTATTACTTCTATCAATGTACTGAATGCCGGCGCTGTTCGGTTTTCTGTCCCTATGGAATCGATACCGCTGAAATAACGATGATTGGCCGCGAGTTACTCGATCTTATCGGCTGCAACATCAACTGGGTCACGGAGCCTGCCGCCAATTGTTTCCGCACCGGCAATCATCTTGGAATACTGCCGCACGCTTTTCAGGACAGCATTCAATTCGCCAGCGATGAAGCGAAAGAAATCACCGGCCTGCCCATTGAAGTTCCCATCAGCCGCAAGGGCGCAGAGATTCTTTTCGTCATGCCTTCGGCCGACTACTTTGGCACTCCGCATTACTACACGCTGCTCGGCTATCTGATGCTGTTTCACGAAATCGGACTTGACTACACCGTCAGTGCCTTTGCCTCGGAAGGCGGCAACTTCGGCCTCTTTTCCTCGCACGAGTTGATGAAACGGCTCAATGCCAAAATCTACGAAGAAGCGAAGCGCCTGCGCGTCAAATGGATATTGGGCGGCGAGTGCGGCCACATGTGGCGCGTGTTTCATCAGTACATGGACACGATGAATGGTCCCGCCGATTTTCTGGAGCCGCCGGTTTCGCCCATAACCGGAACGCGTTTCGAGAATGCCCGTTCCACGCGGGCAGTTCACATTTGCGAGTTCACCGCCGACCTGATTCATCATGGCAAACTCCGACTTGATCCTAGCCGCAATGATCGATGGAATGTCACTTACCACGACTCCTGCAATCCTTCGCGCGCCATGGGATTGCTGGAAGAACCGCGCTTCATCCTGAAAAGAGTTTGCCGGAATTTCCACGAGATGCCGGAAAACACGATCCGCGAGCAGACCTTCTGCTGCGGNNCAACGCCGTCAGGCACGTGAAAGAAAAGCATGGCGTCAACTTGCTCGCTTGTATTTGCGCCATCGACAAAGCAACCCTGCCCACACTGATGGAGTACTGGGTTCCCGGCGTCGAGGTGGCCGGGGTACACGAGTTGTTGGGGAATGCACTGGTGATGAGTGGAGAAAAGGAGCGCACTGCCGACCTCCGCGGCGAGCCGCTGGTAAAGCCAGTGGAGGAGACTACGCATGAATGACCGTCCACTGATTCTCGCGGGTCTGACTCTTTTCGTCGGGCTGGTCACTACTCCGATCTGGCACGGCGCGCTCGACAGAAACGCGGCTTTGGCCGCTCCGCAGATCCAGCTCCCCACGCAGGAAAAGCAGTGCGTAGCGCCCGCTNNACTAGTTATATGCGCACGTCCCACATGCAGTTGCTGGAACATTGGAGAGACGAGGCGGTGCGCGATGGACAGAGGCAGTTCATCGCATTCAACGGGAAAAGTTACGAAAAGAGTCCGACCCGCACCTGCGTTACCGAATGCCACACCGATCGCAAGGAGTTTTGCGAACGTTGCCATGACTATGCCGCTGTTTCCGATTCAGATTGTTGGCATTGCCACAACGATTCCCCGCGAGCTTCGAGGGGTATGCCATGAGAAACGCGCCATGAAGATTACACGAAAAGATTTTCTGCGGCTTTCGGGCCTGGGATTGCTGGCCGTGGCAGGGGGAAAAGCCGTCCGCGCCGTGGCCGAGCGGAAATCCGAGCNNCCACGACGTCCGCGAAAGCCGTGCGCTGGGGCATGGCGATTGATTTGGAGAAATGCCGGCGAAAAGACGGTTGCGGCCGCTGCATTAAGGCATGCCACTCCACCCACAACGTGCCGCAATTCGCCGACCGCGCGCACGAAGTTAAGTGGATTTGGAAGGAGCCGTTCAAGAATGTATTCCCCGCCTCGCAGAGCGACTACACGCGCGATTTCTTCGGCGACCTGCCGGTGCTGCTGGCGTGCAACCACTGCGACGATCCTCCCTGCGTGGGCGTTTGCCCGGTCGACGCCACCTGGAAGCGAGCGAACGGCGTCGTCACCATCGATTTTCATCGCTGTATCGGCTGCCGCTATTGCATGGCTGCCTGCCCTTATGGCGCGCGCAGCTTCAACTGGCAAGATCCCAGGCCCGCCATTGCAAATGTGAACCCGGATTTTCCGACGCGCACCATGGGTGTGGTGGAGAAGTGCAATTTCTGCGAAGAACGGCTGGCGAAGGGGCTTGGGCCGGCTTGCGCGGAGAGCTGCGAGGAAAAAGCCATCGTGTTCGGCGATCTCGAGCGGCCCGATTCCGAAGTGCGCAAACTTCTGCACTCGCGCTTTGCGGTGCAGCGCAAACCGGAATTGGGCACTGGCCCTGCCGTATATTATATTGTCTAGTCTTCTTATGGTGATACTTGTGAATACGTCTACGGGGAAGCGCAAATACTGGCTTTGGATCACCTCGCTTCTCTGCGCAATGCTGGCGGGATCCCTCTGCTACGTTTTGCAACTGATGCACGGGTTGGCCGTCACCGGACTCAGCCGCGATGTCAGTTGGGGCCTCTACATTGCACAGTTCACTTTCTTTGTGGGCGTGGCCGCCTCCGCGGTCATGGTGGTTCTGCCCTATTACCTGCATGATTACGGGCAATTTGGACGGATCACGGTGCTCGGCGAACTGCTGGCAGTCACCGCAGTTACGATGTGCATCCTTTTTATCTTCGTCGACTTGGGCCAGCCCGCGCGGGTCTTCAACATCGTGCTTCATCCCCAGCCGAGGTCGGTCGTGTTCTGGGACATGATTGCGCTCAGCGGTTATCTGCTGATGAACGCGGTAATCGCCGGGGTAACGCTGACCGCGAGACGCGAACAAGTGCCCGTTCCTGGCTGGATCAAACCCGTGATCCTTCTCTCGATTCCCTGGGCAATCAGCATTCACACGGTCACGGCATTTCTCTATAGCGGATTGGCCGGCCGATCCTACTGGCTGACGGCGATCCTGGCTCCGCGTTTTCTGGCTTCGGCTTTCGCGTCGGGTCCGGCTTTGCTGATCCTTTTATGTCTGCTCTTGCGAAAGTTGACCGGCTTCGATGCGGGGCGCGATGCCATCCAGAAGTTGGCGGTCATCGTGGCGTATGCACTCGCCATCAACATCTTTCTCATCCTCGCGGAGGTCTTCACTGCTTTTTACAGCGAAATTCCGGCGCACGAAGAGCACTTCAAGTACCTCTTCCTCGGCCTTAACGGCGATCACCACCTGGTGCCCTGGATGTGGCTCTCAGTGCTGCTTTCCTGGGTTGCGCTGGCATTGCTGCTGGTTCCCACATGGCGACATAACGTCCGTTTGCTAACGGTGGCATGCGTGTGTGTTTTCGTTTCGATCTGGCTGGACAAGGGGCTCGGGCTGATAGTTGGCGGACTAGTGCCTTCGCCTCTGGGAGCGGTCACACGATACGCGCCCACGCTGCCCGAGTCCACCATCATTTTGGGGATTTGGGCCAGCGGCGCTTTGATGATCACGGTTTTCTACAAGATCGCGCTTTCGGTGTGGAAGGAGAACTAACAACAGAACTAACGACAGAACTAACAAC
>PMMJ01000543.1:0-7621 GCA_003162255.1 Acidobacteriaceae bacterium
TCGGGAATGTGGATGACGGGCTGATGAAGGATCTGTGTCCCGCCGTTGAAGAGACTTTCCGCGTCCCTTGCAAAGTGCTTCCTGTCCGGTTGGATCCAGAGTTCGCTTACCACGGAGAGCGGCAGCAGTACCACTCGTCGGAAATCCTGCATCGCATGCAGAGTTTCCTTACCGAAGACTCCTGGCGAATGCTGGGGATCGCCTCAGTGGATCTCTACATTCCGATTCTTACTTTCGTTTTCGGCGAGGCGCANNATCAAGGAAGCGGTTCATGAACTCGGCCACACTTTGAACTTGACTCACTGCGAGGATTACCGCTGCGCCATGGCCCCATCCCACGCGGTGGAGTGGATCGACCTGAAGGAAAGCACACTGTGCACCGCCTGCCGCGGCGTAGTAACGCCGGTGACGCAGGTCTCGTCGGCGCGAAACTTCTAGTTTTTTTGCGGAAAACATCCCGTCTCTCCGGTTTCTAACCTCGCCTATCACGCGCTAGCGACATACTGCTTTTGCACTATGGCGCGATAACTACATATTGCTTTTGCACTATTGCGCGCAGGCGGCGCTTTCGTTACTTTGTGCGGTCTTAGGAATTAGAAGTGATCTCATAATCATAAATGGTTCTCCGAGCAGGNNGCCGTGCCCTACCCAAAGCCGTTTATGAGACCAGTTCTAGTGCAACAGAATCGCGGGCACTAAGTCCGCCGCAAAGCGAATAGAGGGGGATATTTTGCGTATTCGTCGGATCTATAACTCATTACGAAAAGCAGTCTTGGCCGGGCTGACCATTGCACTTGTGGCGGCGGCCGCCAATGCTCAGCAGTTAGGAACGGCCGTGCTCGAGGGCACGGTTGTTGATCCGCAAGGAGCGGTGGTCAAGGGCGCGCCAGTAACCGCGCGCCAACGCGCCACAGGAATAGAAAGAACCACGGCCGCGAATAACGAGGGCGTATTCGTACTGAACGACCTGGCGCCTGGAGCTTATGAGATTCGGGTGCAAGCGCCAGGCTTTGCCGACTTCGCCGCACCGGTTTCCTTGGAAGTGGGACAACAGCAGACACTGAAGGTCACGCTTAGCGTTGAGGCAAAAAAGATTACGGTGAATGTCAGCGACGTCGGAACGGAGAGAGTGGACACGATCTCTTCGGTTGTGGATGGGGTGGTCAATGCGCACCAAGTCGATAACTTGCCGCTGAATGGGCGTAATTTTCTGGAGCTGGCGTTGTTGATGCCGGGGAACACGATCGCTCCCACCTTTGATCCGACCAAGCAGAACACGGTCGTGATTTCGTCCGCCGGGCAACTGGGGCGCGGTGGCAACGTGAGCATCGACGGTATGGACGACAACGACGACGTTGTGGGCGGCATGCTGCTCAATGTTCCGGAAGACGCGGTGCAGGAATTTCAGGTCGCCACCAATCGTTTTTCCGCGGAACTGGGACGCTCCGGCTCCACGGTAGTAAATGTAGTTACTAAGTCGGGCACGAATTCCCTGCACGGATCGGCCTCGGTTTACGAACGCGACCAGAGCTTGNNCAGGCGTTGCCCGCGATCTTCAATCCATCCTCCACGGAGGGTGCTTTGCCTCCCTTTCGCAGGCAGCAGTATGCGGGCACGGTGGGCGGCCCGCTGGTCAAAGAAAAAGCATGGTGGTTTGCGGGGTTTGAATATCGCGATGAATTAGGCGGCTTGCTGGTCGGGACTCGCCAACCCAACGCCACGGGCGGAGGGGGAACGATACCCGAGAGCTTTGCGCGGGAGCCTTTGACCGATCCCATGGGCACGCTACGCGGCGATTGGAAGATTTCGGGCAAGGATACGCTTTCGCTGCACTACAACATCGAACGGCAGGACGCGACTGGTGTCACTCCCTTTCTTTCCGACCAGCCCATCGGTTCTGCGTCGGAGCGGCAGGGTTCGAACAACCGCTTCCAGACTTTCCAGGCTTCCTGGACCCGTGTGCTGAGCCCGACTCTGCTCAACCGGGCCAGCTATAGTTTTAACAACTTCCACAATGTGATTGATCCGGTGAATCCCGGCCCGGAGCTGGATTTTCCCAGCCTGGCCGATGGCGCTTCCTATGATTCGCCGCAGCTCACCTGGCAAAAGCGTTCGCAATGGGATGATGAGGTGGACTGGACGCGCGGCAAGCACAACCTGCATTTTGGCGGGGAGTTCCAGCGCATCGGCGCGAAATTCGACCTTGGAGTTTTCCGCAGCGGCGCGGTCGAGTTCATTCAGAACTTTGCCAATCAGGACCGAAATGGCGACGGAGTGATCAACGATCAGGATCTGCTGTTCGCGGTCGCCATCCGCAGCGGCACGCCCAACAAGGACCTCATCATTCCCGATGCCGACAATAATCACATTGCCGGCTATTTCCAGGACGATTGGCGGGTTCATCCTCAGCTCACGTTGAATCTCGGCCTGCGCTATGAGATTGATACCGACGTGAACGACGTCGGGCACTACGGTCAGATCAATCCCATCCTGCTGCCGTTCCTGCACGGTACGCGGCACAAGGATGGAGAAGATTGGGGTCCGCGCATTGGTTTCAACTGGGCGACCAAAAGCGGGAAGTATAGCGTGCACGGCGGATATGGGATTTACTACGATCGCGTCACGCTCGAAGTTGAATCGCTGGAGCGCGGACTCGACGGCCGCGCACTGCCGATCAACGTGACGGTGGGAAACGCCAGCTTCCTGGATGCAAATGGGAACTTTGTGCCCGGCGCACCTACTGTCTCCAATCCGTTTAGCGGTCCGATTATCCCGGGAGCGGGGGGCGCATCGGAAGGCATCAACCTGATTGACAATGATATTCGGAACCCGAGGGTGCAGCAATTCAATTTAGGCATCCAGACGGAGTTTGCCAGAAACTGGATTCTGAAAGGCGATGGGATTCACGACTTCGGCAGGCGCTTCATTATTGGCGTACCTCTTGGGTCCGTGTACAACCCCGACTCCGGAGGTCCGGAGACCGTGACCGATTTGCAGTCCACTGCGAGCACTCATTATGACGCGCTTTGGGTGACGGCAGACCATCGCTTCGCGCAACGCTTTCAATTTCATAGTGCGTATTCGTTCTCGAAGGCCTCGAATTATGCGAACTATGACCAGATCCCGTTCGGATATCCGCCAGTGGATCCCACAGATCTGCACCGGGAATATGGGCCGGCGCCCAACGATCAAAGACACCGCTTAGTGCTGCAAGGGACGGTGGACTTGCCTTGGGGCCTGCGGTTCTCTCCGCTTTGGACCTACGCGTCGGGAGTTCCCATGGATATCCTGCTGGGCGACGGCAGCGGCAATAGAGTTCCGGAGCTTGGGCGCAATGCCGGCGGACGTCAGTTTCACACAGGAACGCAGTTGAACGCTTTCCTGACTCAACTCAACAACGCCGGGGCCCCGGACTCCCCGTTCCCCCTGGTTTCTCCGAACGCCCGCTTCGACGATACCTTCAATTCGTTCGATATGCGGCTCTCCAAAAATTTCCGCCTGAGCGAACGATTCAATCTGCAACTCATCGGCGAAACCTTTAATTTGTTCAACAAAACCAACATCCTGGGCACGAGTAAGAACAACTACTCCGGGTTCTTCAACGAACTGGTGCCCGATGGCAACAATCCGAATTACTCCTCCGCATTTGGCACTCCGGTCAGCCAAGCCGGCGGAGTGTTCGGTTCAGGAGGTCCGCGCGCCTTTCAATTGGCGGCAAAAGTGACGTTCTGAGCGGCACGACGTAAACGAAAGGACGGTCCAAACGCACCGGCCGCCCGGTGTCCCTGGCTTTTCAGCCTTGGAATCCGGGCGGTCGGTGTTCTTGCAGTCCTCTTTCGCCGAGCGGCGACCTGGCTCGCATCGCTGCGAGTTTGACTTATGACAGGAAGAACTCTTTTGCCAGCGGCAGCCACTCCTGGTCGGGGATCTGGGCGGAGAGGTCGTTCACGGCTACCCCACCATCCTGAGCAAGCGCGCCGGCCAGCGCCATTGGCATACGGCGCTGCAAGCGGCTTGCCGACTCTTCGGTCCACCAGCGAGCGAGCGCCCCACCGATTAGATTGCGGAAGCTTGTCTTGGCATCGGGCGCCTGGACCGTCACCAGCCAGCCTTCGCCGTAGGGATCGCTGAGCGCCAGTTTCGGATCCTCCACCAGCGCCTGGTTGATGTTCGACACTGTGCCTTCGATCGGCGAAACCATGTCAACGGCGCAGCCGTCGCGATAAAGGGTACACATCTTCTGGCCCTGGCGAATCCACTGGCCGCGCTGTGGCAGCGTGATGCGCTCTAGCTTGCCGGTCAGCTTGGAGGCAAAGTCATCCATGCCGACGCGTACCAGGGTGGGGCTCTCGCTCAATGCCCAGGTGTGACCGGGGTGATAGCGCAGGTTCTCTGGGACCGCGAAGCCGCCTACCAGAGCCGGTTGCAGGCGGGGCAGCGCTTCATGCTTTGCCGGGGCGACCTGCAACGCGGGTGCCATGGCGTGTCGGGTGCGGAAATGGTCAATCAGCAAGAAAGTTGCGAAGAAGAAGAGAACCAGTAGGACTGTCATAAATCACCTCGCCTGAGGGTCGTCTAGCGAACCACTCAGCAGTCTTATAAAAGCAATCGCCGTGCCAGAAAGAAGCGACTAGCGAGTGACAGACGCGCAGGCGACGATCTTCCATTAAATGAAGCAGATAGACCGCAAGAAGTGTGGTGGGGCAAGGTCTCGCGATGAGATTGTCAACAGTTGTTTTGATGGAAATCGCAACAGCTCAATGCTTGTGTCCTCGGTGTTTAGAGGTAAAAAACACGACTGATTATTTGGAATCAGCTACTTACGACTCAGCCGCCTTATGATGAATGTCGCAACGTCGAAAATTGCAGAATGCAACAGTAAATCTCTACTCGCGCGCGTACTGCATCTGTAGCTTGGCATCGGCAGGGTTCGCGCCGGTGGTCAAGGCAGTGGCTCCGTACTCCAGCCCTTTTTCAAAGGCCTTCAGGTTGAGTTCCCGGAAGCTGGGCGGGACGGAATCGGCGACTGCTTTGCGGACAGCCTCGGGTTCCAGCAGGTAGGTGATTGCGGTGAAAAATCCCACCATCACCGAATTCAGCACCATGCGCTTTCCGAGTCCTTCGGCGATGCGGGTAGCGGGGATGCTGTAGACCTGGATTCCCTGTTTGAGATCGGAAACTCGCACCAGATCCTGCTCGACGATCATGATGCCGCCGTCTTTCAACTCGGGGCCAAAACGCACATAGGCCTCTTGTGACATGACGACGAGGATGTCGGGCTGGGTGACGTAGGGGTACAGCACAGGCGAGTCGGAAAGGACGAGCTGTGCGCTGCAGGCGCCGCCGCGGGCTTCTGGACCGAAGTTCTGGGTCATGGTGGCAAACGCGCCCTGATAAATCGAAGCTGCCTTGCCGAGGACGATGGCCGAGAGAATCACTCCCTGGCCGCCAAAGCCGGCGAGACGAATTTCCGTTAGCCGCATACCATCTCCTGCTGTTCCACGAATTTCGCGCCGAGCGTATCGGCGTATTGCGCTCGCATCATCGTCTGGTAGTCGGGGCGGTCGCGGTCGACAAACTTGCCCACGACGATTTCTCCGGTCATGGTCAGGCCAACTTCGCTGGTCGGCGCTCCGTTCCGGACCTTGCTCTTCTCTTTGTAGAACTTCATGGCGTCGAGACCGTCGCCCATCTTGTTGCGGCGCTGATACAGCGTGGGACACGGCGAGATCACTTCGATAAAAGAGAAGCCTTTCTTCTGGAAGGCTTCGCTGATGGAGCGCGACAGTTGCCGCACGTGAAAGGTGGTCCAGCGCGCGACGTAAACCGCGCCCGCGGCTTCGACCAGGTGCGGCAAATTGAACGACGGCTCGAACACACCGTAAGGATTGGTGGAAGTGGTCGAATGATCGGGCGTGGTGGGAGCGGTCTGGCCGCCGGTCATGGCATAGATCAGATTGTTCACGCAGATGACTTTCAAATCGATGTTGCGGCGCGCGGCGTGAATCAGATGATTGCCGCCGATGGCGCAAAGATCGCCGTCTCCGGAATAGACGACGACGTTCAGCTTGGGGTTAGCGAGTTTGAGTCCCGTCGCGAAGGGGATGGCGCGGCCGTGCGTGGTATGGAACGAATCGAGTTTGACGTAGCCCGCCACGCGCCCGGTGCAACCGATGCCGGAGACGAGTGCGAGAGATTGCAAATCGATTTTCGATTCGATGAGGGCGCGGGCGAAAGAATTCACGGTGGTGCCGATGCCGCATCCCGGACACCAGATGGAAGGCATGCGATCGCTGCGCAGGAAGGGCTCGACTGGGTTGAGAATATCGGTATTCAAGCTTTCGGTCATCGCGCGGCCTCCACAATTGCGTTGAGGATGTCTTCGGGGTTGTGCACTCCGCCGCCCGCGTGCGACACGGCGAAGGTCTTGGCCTGGCCGGCGGCAGCCCGCTCCACTTCGCGCACCATCTGGCCCAGATTGAGTTCGGGGACGACGAATGCTTTCACCTTCGCTGCGAGTTCGCGGATCTTTTTCTCGGGGAACGGCCAGGCGGTGATCAGGCGCAATTTGCCGACTCGCAGGCCCTGTTGACGCGCCACCTCGATGGCTCGTTGCGCTACTCGCGAAGTGATTCCGTAGGAAACGACCACTACATCGGCGCCTTCGATTTGCTCTTCTTCGAACAGTGAAATGCGGTCGACGGCGTTGAGAATCTTGTTCTGCAGGCGGCGAACCAGCTTGTCCTGGACCTGCGGCGTCATGTTGGGATAGCCGCGTTCGTCGTGGGTCAAGCCGGTGACATGAAACTTGTAGCCGTCGCCGGCGTGCGCCATTTCCGGCACCAGGTCGCCGTTGGTTCCGTAGGGGAGATAATCGTCGGTCGGCTTGTGAGTATGGCGGCGCGGCACGACTTCGATCTGATCGGCTGGCGGAATCACTACCTTCTCGGTCATGTGGCCCACGACTTCGTCCATCATGAACATCACGGGCACACGGAATTCTTCGGCCAGATTGAAGGCTTTGATGGTGAGGTCGAAACACTCCTGCGGAGAGTTCGGGCAGAGAGCGATGATTTCGTAATCGCCATGCGATCCCCAACGCGCCTGCATCATGTCGGCTTGCGCGGGGAGCGTAGGCAGGCCAGTGGACGGGCCTCCGCGCTGCACATCGACGAACACGCACGGCGTTTCAGTCATGGCCGCGTAGCCGATGTGCTCCATCATCAGGGAAAAGCCGGGGCCGGAGGTCACGGTAAAGGCCTTGGCTCCGCCCCAGACCGCGCCTTGCAGGGTGATGGATGCGGCGAGTTCGTCTTCCATCTGGATAAAGGTTCCGCCTACGGTGGGCACACGCGAGGCGAAGCGCTCGACGATCTCGGTGGAAGGAGTGATGGGGTATCCGGCGGCGAAGCGGCTGCCGGCGGCCAGGGCGCCTTCGCAGCAGGCGTGGTCGCCATCCATGAAGTGCACGCCGGTGAGGACGCCACGCGGGTCGGCCTTCTGAAAAGCGGGCTTCTGAAGAGCGGGCTTCTGATCGACTTTCTGAAGATCGGCCTTCATTTATCACCTCCGCCTGGGGGAGTCACCTTGGTTGCACAAATGGCGAAGTCGGGGCAGTACA